>JACQTF010000139.1 GCA_016210925.1 Acidobacteriota bacterium
CAGCCTCGACCTCGCGATCGACACCTTGCGCTTCGCTTGGATCCCTGCGACCAGGTTTCCGGAGGACTTTCACCTCCAAGCCAGCGCCCATGCCGGGCGCACACGCCCAGGCGCTGAGCCGCGGCGCTCACGTTACGAGGCCGTCGCCGCCGGCTCCAGCGCCTGGTTAGCCCGTTGCCGTTTGGACGGTCATAATCCGCGATACACCTCTCGTCGGTGGCGAACATATTGAATAACGACCAGCTTGGCAGCCGTGTCGACTTTGTAAACGAGGCGATAGTCACCCACTCGGATGCCGCGCCATGTAGCTTACTCGCTTGCCGGGGAAATGGATTGTCTTTTAGCTCACCAATCCGGTCGAGCACCCGCCTGACAACTGATTTCGGCAATAACAAGAAATCCTTTTCGACGGATGGTTTGAAAGTGACCTCAAACGAGGCCATGTTTTTTCAACCGTTTTTTTATTTCATCGAGTGAAATCGGCTTCTCGTTTCTTCGCTCTGCGACAATGGCCAGATCGTGCATATCTTCCATCAGTTTCTGAAACCGTTTGACCGGGAGAATAACAGCCGTTTTCTTTCCCTTCGAATCCACGACGAATTTTTCGGTCAACGCTGCCTTCTTCAAGGTTTGGTCCTCCAGTCTTTTTTCTCGATTATATAGCCAACGAGTCACATTCCCGCTGTCGGGCTAACGGCGCGGCGCGAAGCGGCCGCGCCATCGAGACAGGCGTTCAGCCGCGCCGAGCACGCGTTCTTTGCGTGCGAGGAAACGCGAAGGGACGCGCCAGCGGCCCGAAGCGCGTCGGCTGCAACGCCGGGTTGGGCCGCTCAGGGCTTGGCTTCTTCCAAGCCCAGCCACTTCCGAACAGACAACTCGACAGCCGACAATTGCTCTCTTGTGAGACTGCCAAGCTTACGCACCAATTTCGCATGCGGAATTGTCACTAGGCTCTGCGCATCGAACACACCAGAATGAAGAAACGTGACGTTCACAGTCGCCTCGAACCGAGAACCGCGACTGCTTGTCGTGTGGGGGACCAAGGTTACGAGCGCCCGATCCTGGTCCGACGCCGGAATGCTTAAAATGAGACAGGGCCTGACCTTTGCCGCAAGCCCGAGATCGACCATCCACACCTCGCCACGGCGTGGATCAGCCATGCTTGGACTCTTCCTTGTCCAGTTCTAAGAAAACGCTGTCGGCGGCTTCAACGAGCGTGTCTTCGTCCAGCGGCGGCAGTTTGAATTTGGCGGACCGTCTCAGAATCTCTGAGGCTGCCTCGCGTTTTGCCTCCTCCGGGAGACGCTCGAATGATTCAAGAAGCGCTTCAACTGACTTGTTCATAGCGATGATTCGCCCCAATTATACCTTGAGACGGGGCAACCGGATGGCGGATGAGCTGCGGCCACGGCTGAGGAGCCGCGCCACGCCGCGAGAACTCATGCCCGCAGCCTACACCGCCTCGAAACGTCGAGGAAGGGACCGGCAGCTCCATCCGCGTGTTGGGCGGCGTGACGCATGATTCACAGCGTCCGAACGATCTCTTCGAGAGCGCGCTTGTGTTCTTGACACTTGCGCTCCTAGAAGTCTACGTTCGCGACTGCCTGGGGCTTGAACTCGGAATGCCAGAGATCCATCTGGCCCGCAGCCCGACACTGCTCAAGGGTCTTTCGCGTCTGGCTGAGCTGATTCGAAAAGTACTGCTCACCAAAGACGGAAAACTCAGAAAAGATCACCTGAAGCTTGCCGATTTGGTCGTGGCTCAACTTCTTGTGTAGAAGTCCAGACTGAAACATTGCGTTCGCGGTGACAGATACGATCCGACTCAGGTCAAAGTAGCCGAAATACGTGTGAAGTGAATCGCCGTTCACGGCGTTCCGGTAGCGCTGGATCTCCTCGAGCCACGTTTCGATCTTCTTGATGTCGAGTTCCAACTCGAACTTCAGGTTGCGCGTCTGCTGGGTCTCGTTGCGGCGCTGGAAGTAGAGCCCGACGAGGATCGTAACGGCGGTGCCCGCAAGAACCCCAAAGAATGCTCCGAGGGCTTGCAGGAAGTAGTTCATGTACGCGTCACCTTTCCACCTTCACGCTGCCCAACGCTCGGCATCAGCCGCGGCGGGCGCGAGTTCAAACCGATTCGTCGACTAAGCGCGCCTGCGCCCGCCGGCGGCTGGATGCGTGTGTTGGGCAGCCTCCGTTTGCAGGCGACGCAAGAGCGGATCTGAGTGCTGGAAAGATTGGATCCATTGAATTCTATCTTCGGAAGTTGGGAAGCGATTTATCTCCTCAGAGAGCTCTTCACGAACGCGCCGCATGAGCTGCACGCAGTCGAAGCCCTTGTCTGACGTTTTACTCATCTGTGAATACCTCCAACGGTGATCGGATCTCGAGAATTGGATAGCCCCGCTTCAGATTCACGGCATTGAACGCATGGATCTTCTCCAGGTTGACAATGTGGCGAAAGTTCCAGCTCACCAGTACGTCAACTCGAGCAACCGTAGCAAGAGCAATGTGGAGAGCATCAACGGCCATTGTTGAATTGACGACTCGTTCTGCCAGATATGCCTGTGCGAGTTCATCAGCTTCGGTCGTGACCCCGATGCTCTCAATATTCTCCGGGGGAACTGCAGTTAGGACTCTCCGCACAGGGTCGGGCGCCCGAGCGAGCTCGCGGAGGGTTAAGTCGGAAACAACCATGACCGCACGACTGCGCACGAAGGCGTCCAGGAGATGCCTCGAGGATTCTCGAAACTCCGCGTCTTCACAGCCTCCAAGCACGGAGGTGTCAACATAGATGCGCGGCTTCATGGCACTATTCTACATCATCTCCGGAAGGGGAGTTCGTTGTCTGCCCAACGAATAAGTTTCTTTCCGGAGTCTCTCGCCGAAATGACTCTTGGCAACCTGCAGCCAGAGATTCCGGAAAGAAACGGTTGAACAAACCGCCCGGACGGCCTATGGGGATTCTATCACGGGAGGGCTGAGGCGGGCGTCCGGATCAGGGAGCTGTGGAAGACGAGTGTCCCGGCTTTGGGGGAACGCGGGGGCGGCAGCAGGAAGGAGGAAGCGACGGATGAACTCGTCCGCATCCAGCGTCATGAGGCGGAGGCGGCTGCCGTAGCGGTAGTCCCGCCAGCGGAAGGTGACCTTGCCGTCCTGGAGCTGGACCAGGCGGTCATTGGAGAGGGCCACCCGATGCGTGTAGCGAGCCAGGTAGTCGAGGACCTGGGCGGGGCCGCCGAAGGGGGCTTGCAGTGGACGTCCCAATCGGTCTTGCGGGCAACTTGAAGCAAGTCGCCGAAGGCCCGAGGGTCCGCCAGCGGCGCCAGCTTCCCATGAAACTGGAGTTCCCCCTTGTGGAAGGCTTGCCGGAGATAGGCGAGGAACTTTCCCCGGAACAGGCGCGAAACGACCCGGACGGGCAGCAAGAACCTCGGGCGGCACGGGACCCAGCGGCCGCCGCCGGGGACCAGGCAGTGCAGGTGGGGATGGTGCAGGAGGTTCTGTCCCCAGGTGTGGAGGACAGTCAGGAAGCCAACCTTGGCGCCCAGGTGCTTGACTTCGGCGAGCTGGGCTCGACTGAGCTCGCCGAAGTCAGTCGAGCCGTGCCGATTCCGACAGGAGTTGTAAGAGACCCTTTGGTAGCCGCAGCGGTCACTGGGATTGACGATAACTCTTCTCCAGCTCTGCTCGGCCACGCAGCATTGTGCCGTCCGAGTAACGCACGTCCGCGTCGGCGTGGTAAACATCCACCAGAGCCCGCAAGTCCCCCCGGCGGGAAGCAGCAGCATGCGAGGCGATCAGGCGTTGAATCTCCTGCTCATCTCCAGCCGTTGCCTGCATGGCTTGCAGATGGACCCCCGCGAACATGAGGACCATTAGGATACTTGCAGCCGCTGCTAATAAGGGAACTCTCATATCAGCCTCCTAACCGAAGGACCGCTTGCGCATTCGGGGCAAAAACCGCATAACGCCTGCCGCTCACCTCCGGCGGCCGCTTACCGGCCTTCCATATTGCCGCAAAGCTCACGCGGCCGCCGACAGGTGCAGCGGCATGTTATGCGGCCCCCGCAATAGTCGACGTCGCCAGGCGCCAATACGAGCGGGCCACCGCTACAAGGACAGCTGCCTCAACGAGCGCCCCAGCCAGCATGCAGCCGACCCCCCTCTCCTCCATGTATTCCGTGCCAAGTATGCCGACAAGGGCCAGAGTAATGGCTGCTCCGCTTAGTACCAGGGCGGTCTTTGCAGCCGAGTAGAGGCCCTGCTTGCCGTTGCTTGCGCGCCTGAGTTCCCCTCTGTGCCTATGATGTTGAGACAACCATTCCCTGACAAATTAATGTAGAGGGTGCTGGTCTCCATGATCTTGCTTCCCACCCGCGTATCATCGTCGCGTGTCCGCATAACGGCACTGCGGATCAGCGGCGGCGCGGAGCCCTCTGTGCCTATGATCGTGAGACACCTCCCCCTTGTTAAATCACTGTAGGGGGCGGGGAGGGGAGCTGTGATGGGAAGGATGGCATCGATGCCTGAGGCAATGGAGCTGGTGGTCCCGAAGCGAAGTGAAGGCGCGCGGAGCGAGACGAAACGGAGCGGAGGGACCACCAGTGTAGCCGATCCCAGCGGCGCTGGAACCAGGGGGGACCCGCCGGGGTGGTACAAGCTCGCACCACATACCCGACTTTCGGGTGGCACGGGATTTGCTCAGTCTCTGGAGTCTGCAGGTGCCCTGGCCGAAGTTTTCAGCGCGGGACCCTCGAATTCTCGGGCACTTGCTCTCTGATCTTTCAACCGCGAGCAGGAGATCGGGTCTCTTTTTCTCGCCAGCGATAGGGTGCACCGCCAGACGGGCCGGGTCCCAGGGTGTGTGGTTTGAACCAGTCTGAGTGATCTGACCCACTCGCGGTCGGGGATTCGGAAGTTTATTGAGGCGGAGAGAGGGAAAAACATGCTGAGCAAGTTGAGGGAGTTTCAGTATCTGCGGCCCCGCTCACTGGACGAGGCCGAGGAGTTGATCCAGCAGTTTGGGCCGGACGCCAGGATCCTGGCCGGAGGCACCGACTTGCTGGTGAGGATGAAGGAACGGGGCCTCCGCGCTCGGGTGGTGGTGGACCTGAAGGCGATCCCTGGCCTTGCGGGTATCCATGCAGAACCCGACGGGAGCCTGCGCATCGGGGCCTTGACCACTTTGGGTGACATTGAACGCTCCTCGCATATCCGTGCTCATTTTCCCTTGCTCTGGCAAGGAGCGTCCTGTGTGGGGTCCGTGCAAGTCCGGAATCGGGCCACCGTGGGCGGGAACTTGTGCAATGCTTCTCCCGCAGCAGACACAGCCCCTCCGCTCCTGGCCCTTGGCGGCGAGGCCATCCTCCGGGGCGAGCGGGGCGAGCGCCGGCTGCTCCTGGAAAAGTTCTTCACCGGCCCGGGGCGCACCGCCATGGGTCAGGAGATCCTGGTGGGGATCTCCATTCCTCCCAATGGAGCCGGGTCCAGCCTTTACTTGAAACACAGTCCCCGCAGGGCGATGGATATTGCCATCGTCTCGGTGGCAGTCCGCCTGGACGTGGATTCGCAGACCGGCGTGTGCGGAAAAGCTTCGATCGTGCTGGGAGCGGTGGCACCCGTTCCCCTGCGTGCCCGGGCCGCCGAACAGACTCTGGAGGGCCAGCGTCTGACCGCCCAACGGTTGGAGGACGCAGCCCGGGCGGCGCAGGAGGCGGCTCAGCCTATCGGCGACCTGCGGGGCACCGCGGCCTATCGCCGAGAGATGGTCTGGGTCCTGACCCGCCGGGCGCTGGTGGAGGCTTCCGGAGCAGGGGAAGGTTCAACTTTTTTTCAGGGGTGACTTCCATGTCCATCTCCCTTTGTGTGATTGTGAACGGCAACGAGCACCACCTCGACGTGGCTCCGCACCATACCCTCCTGGATGCCCTTCGAGAAGAGCTGGGTCTTACCGGGACGAAGCGCGGGTGCGAAGTCGGGGATTGCGGTGCCTGCACCGTGCTTCTCAATGGGAAGGCGGTCAATTCGTGCCTGGTGCTGGCGGCGGAGACGGAGGGTGCGGAAGTGGTGACCATCGAAGGCGTGGCCGGGAGGGAGGGCCTGCATCCGCTGCAAGAAGCGTTCATCCGGGAAGGTGCCGTCCAGTGCGGCTTCTGCACGCCGGGAATGATCCTGTCGGCGCTGGCTCTGCTCCGGGAGAACCCCCGGCCCTCTGACGCAGAGGTGCGCCAGGCCCTCTCGGGAAATCTGTGTCGCTGCACCGGCTATGCCAAGATCGTTCAAGCCGTCCTCGATGCGAGCGATGCGAGCCTTGTTCCCGGATTCGGCAGGCCGGAAGGATTGCGACCCAGCCGGTAGAAATCGCGGCGGAGGAACCTATGGCAGACAACCAGAAGGCAGTCGGCGTCAGCGTCCCCCGGATTGAGGCGAGGGAGAAAGTCCTGGGGCGGTCGGTGTACGTGGATGACCTGCGGCGGGAGGGGATGATCTGGGGAAAGGTGGTGCGCAGCCCTCACCCCCGGGCCCGCATCGTCCACGTGGATGTGACGGAGGCGCGGGGCCTGCCGGGTGTGGTTGCGGTCCTGACTGCAGCCGACGTGCCCGGGGACCGCTATGTGGGTCCCCTGGTGAAGGACCAGCCGATCCTCTGTTCCTCCAGCGTGCGCTTTGAAGGCGACGCCGTGGCCCTGGTGGCGGCCACGGCAGAGGAGGTCGCCGAAACAGCACGGGATGCTGTTCGAGTGGAGTACGAAATTTTGGAGCCGGTCCTGGATCCGATCGCCGCCATGTCGCCGGAGGCGCCCCAGGTGCAAGCGGGGGGAAACGTGGCGTCCTACTCCAAGCTCCGCCGCGGCGATGTGGAGGTGGGGTTCCGGGCGGCGGATGTCATCGTGGAGGACTCCTTTTCCACCCAGATGATCGACCACGCATACCTGGAACCGGAAGGTGCCGTCGCCGAAGTGGACGCGGAGGGGAAGGTGACCATCTGGGTGTGCTCCCAGTATCCCCACTACGACCGTCAGGAGGTGGCCCGCGTCCTGGGCGTGAGCTTGGCCCGGGTGCGGGTCATCCAAACGACCACGGGAGGGGGATTCGGGGGAAAATTCGGCAGCCCTCTGGTGAGCTGCTACGCCGCCCTTCTGGCGGCGCGAACCGGCCGGCCCGCGAAGGTCCTCTACACCCGAGAGGAATCCCTCCGCACCACGGTCAAGCGCCATCCTTACCGAATTCACTACAAGGTGGGCGCCACCCGGTCCGGCAAGTTGACAGCGGTGGAGGCCAGGTTTGTCGGAGACACCGGAGCGTATCTGGTGGTGGGCAGGGCGGTGGTGGGGAAATCCACTTCTCATGGAGCGGGGCCTTACGAGGTGCCCCACGTGAAGATGGACGGATACGCTGTCTATACGAACAAGGCGCCCGCGGGCGCCATGCGCGGTTATGGCGTGCCCCAGGTCGCCGTGGCGTACGAGTCCTTGTTGGATGAGCTGGCGCGCAAGCTGAACCTGGATCCCATCGAGTTTCGCCTCAAGAACGTTTTGAGGGAGGGGTCGCAGACGGCCACCGGCCAGACCCTTCTCCACAGCGTGGGGGTGGCGGAGACGCTGGAGCGCGCGGCGGACGCCCGGCGGGAGATGACGCCTCATTTGAAGACCGGGAAGCCTTATTTGAAGCGCGGAATCGGCGTGGGGGTGAGCTGGCACGGAATCGGTGCTGCCCGCAGCCCCTCCCAGGCCACAGCCTACGTCAACCTCTGCGGGGACGGCAGCGCCACGGTCCTGTGCGGCTCAGTGGACATCGGCCAGGGTTCCAACACCCTGTTCAGCCAGATTGCCGCCGAGGAACTGGGCGTGCCGCTGGACCAGATCAGCGTGGTCACCGGCGATACCCTCACCACCCCGGACTGCGAAGCCACCACCGCCACCCGCGTCACGTACCTGTCGGGGAACGCGGTCCGGCTGGCGGCTGAGAAGGCAAAGGGGACTGCGCTGGAACTGGCGGCGAAGCATTTCGGTTGCCTCCCGGAGCACCTCATCCTGGCCCGCGGCAAGGTCCAGGTGCCGGATGCCGCCCTGGAGATTTCCCTGACGGATCTCTTCAAGAAGCATGCCGTGCAGCAGATTTCCGCCCTGGGCGTGTTCTCCCCCGATTGCACGCCGCTGGATCCCGAAACCGGCCAGGGCAGTCCGCACGCGACTTACGGATTCGGCACGCACGTGGCGCTGGTGGAGGTGGACCAGGAGACGGGGGCGGTGCGCCTGGTGGACTACGCGGCCTTCAACGATGTGGGAAAGGCCATCAATCCCCAGGCGGTCGAGGGCCAGATCGAAGGGGCTGTCGCCATGGGGACCGGCTACGCGTTGAGCGAGGGGATGATCTTCGACCGGGGGAAAATACTCAACCCGAGCTTCGCCACCTATCTGCTCCTGACGGCCGCTGACCTGCCTCCGGTTCGGGTGGGCCTGGTGGAGGCCCCGGAACCCACCGGCCCTTACGGTGCCAAAGGGGTAGGCGAGCCCTCCATGAATCCGGTCGCCGCAGCGGTCATCAACGCGATCTACGATGCCGTGGGTGTTCGCATCCGCGAACTGCCCGCCGTTCCCGAAACCGTGTTCGCTGCTCTGAAGACCCGCCAGCCCTTGCCTGCGGATCGCTGAAGTATAGGGGGACTTAGAAGTGGACGCGGATCGAGCCGGAATAAAGCCGCGGGGTGAAGTACTGTCCGGGCGTAAAGACGCTCTCGCGAGCAATAAGGTAGACGTTGTCCGTGAGATTTTCCACGTTGAACTGCAGGCTGATGAGGTGCCTTTCTCTTGAGAAAAGGTCGATCCCCGCTGCCAGGTTTGCGGTCAGGTGGGAGGGCACGCGGCGGGCCTCCTCTTCCATGTGCTGGCCGGCTTCGGCCTCTGAATGGCCTCCTTCCTCGATGGGAGTGCCGCTCCCGAACTCGAGCCAGACAGAGGTCCAGAAACCTCTTCGGCGATTTCGGTAGGTCCATCCTGCGCTCGCGGTGTGCGTCTGGTCCATCGGAGCCAGGAACCTTTCGGGACTGCTCAAGTGCCCTGGCTCGCTGATGAAGCCGCCGGTGACCGGGCCAAAAAAGTAGACTCGGCTGGCTGTGTAGTGCACGTACCCCTGCAGCCCCAGCTTTTTCACCTCTGGGAAGTCCGCCGAGACCTCCAGGCCAAACGCTTTCTCTCTCGCGAAGTTCACGTAGGGGAAGATCCGTGCGTCCGGGAAGGGAGCCGTGTGCACTGCGTTGGAACCCTTTCGGAAGAACCCGGTCACCTTCAACAGCGCCTTGTTTTTCACCCGTTGGCGGAAGCCCGCCTCGAACTGGTCTTCCACCGCAGGCCGCACCGGGCCCAGATTCAGCCCAATCTCCCGGATGTACCGCGTCAGGCCGGCGCTTCCCACCAGCACGTTCTCCAAAGGCGGCGGGACGAAGAAGCGATTGTACGAGGCTTGAAAGAGGGTGCCCGTCGGTGAGAGGTGGTACGCCAGGTTGACCCGTGGGCTGAAGTGGTACGTGGACAGCACCAGGTCGTAGCGGTCGTAACGGATGCCCGCATCCAGGGTGAGCTGCCGCCCCAGGGTCATCTTGTCCTGCACGTAGCCGCTTGCCTGGGTTCCGGTCTTGCGCTCCAGGAAAGAGATGGGGGAGATGTGGGACATCCTGGCGTGGGGGACGCCGAGATAGTGGAGGTAACGGATGTGCGGGCGCGGATCATAGAACAGGTCTTCCCGGGGCCTCAGCGCCACCAGGTCCAGGCCCGCTTTGAAGGCGTGGCCCCCGCGCGTGCGCGAGTAGTCGCTCTTTGCCCCGACGGTGACGTTGCTGCGGTCCGAGAAGGCGATGGCCGAGAAAGGTGCCTGCGTGGGGCGCAGCCGGGAACTGGACCAACGCTGGTACAGGGAGGTGGACAGCATGGAATCGGACGAGAACAGGTGGTCCCAGGTGAGGATGGCCGTCTGCTCCCGCGTCCTCTGGGACGCGTCGCGGCCGGGCCGCAGTTCTGTGTCCATCCCCGTGTTCGGAATTTCAAAGTGATTGCCGTTGGCCAGAATCACCAGCTTCAAAAAGTCCCGGTCTTGCAGACTGAAGTCCAGCTGGACGAAGTTCCTCATTCCTCCGCCACGATCATGCAGCGCCTCGGTCTCTGGAGGGCTCAGGAACCGGTTCGATTCGAATCCCGCGCTGTAGAGGTAGTACCCGACATTTCCCGCGTGGCCGCCGTACTCGACTGCCAAGTTGTTTCGTCTGGCGCTCCCGAACCCCAGGGTGACGCTGCCTCCCGGCTTCCTGTTCAGTCCTGACTTGGTGACGAGGTCGAGGATCCCGCCGAAGCGGTTCCCGTACTCCGCCGGGAAACCCCCGGTGAGCACGTTCACCGATTCGATAATGTCGGAGCTGAAACCGGCGGAGAAAATGGGCTGCGGGTTGTCCAGGAACGAGACGCCGTTGATGAAGGTATTGAGGGCGATCTCGCTGCCTCGCAGGTGCACCAAGTCGTCGTGGCCCCGGACGGTGCCGGGGACGGTGGCGAGCATCAAATCCATGAGGTTCGTCCGCTGCGCGGGTGAAAACATCCGAATGGCGGGGTCCTCCAGAAGGGTGGAGGTGGTGGTCTCTCGTTCATTGAGGATCGGTGACCGTTCTGCGGTCACCACCACCTCTTCCGCCAGAGGTCGAAGGTGCAGGGCCAGGCTGAGGACGCGGGTCTCCCGAGGTCGCAGGACCACGTCCAGCTCTTGATCCGCAAAGTTTTCTGAACGAGCCACCAGGAGGTATTCTCCCGGGCTCAGGCGCTGAAGGCTGAACCGACCCTCTTCATCCGTCAAGATTTCCACTGACTCCGACAGGAGGGGGCTCTTGAGCAGGATCGAGGCACCTGGCAAAGGGGTTCCCGTTTCCTCACTCACCACTTGACCCTGGATCGTAGCGGTCCCTTGCCCTCGAAGCGCGGACGCAGCGCCGCAAGCCAGCACCGCGAGCATCAGAAGACGGACTCGACTGCGGTTCATGGGCCACCTCCGGTCACTGATTCTCGTCAGCCGCCGGCGCGCCCGGGGAGTCAGTGCACGTGGCGCATGGACATGGGCTGGCTGAGCACGTACAGGTTCAGGAGGGTAAATGCCAGGGCCAGCGCCGCCATGGGGAGCAGCGCTCGAAACGCCGGGCGGTTGCTTCCGGCAGATCGGAGCGCAATGCGGTGCCCCGCCCACAGAGCGATCAGGTAGGCGGCGACGCACACAAATACCTGGAGTCCAAAGATAGTATCTGCCGTCAGGATGGTTCCCAGGTCCCAGCGCGGATTGCCGAGGCTGACGGGAAGATATTTCTGAAACGCGCGCTGCACGACCGGCACGATGCGAGAGCCTTCGGCGAAGAGGTGGTACAGGTTGTGGGCAAGGTGCATGGACAATCCCACCGGGATGAACATGTACCCGAACAGGGCGAAGATGTCTCTGGGACGCAGTTCTGCCAGGGCCATCTTTCGCGCGAGCCTGACGCCCAGATAGACCAGCAGTGGCGTCACAATCAGGATGCTGATGAAGTACACGGAGCCGAACACGGCCTTTTCCTGTCCCCCGTGAGTCGAGGCGCCCCAGTGGAAAAAAGGAAACCACTCACCCACCTGCGCCATCCATTCGTGCCAGGGCGCGACCATGTGGCCCGTTACGACGAGCGTGAGCGCCACCAGCGCGACAGCCAGATAGGCCTCGTCCACGCGGGGGTGAGCCTGACTCCAGAGGTCCTGGGCCAGCGGTCGTACCCTCAACTCCAGGTTGTCCTCTCGGCAGCACTTCACGCACTCCGAGCAGAGGACGCAGTAGTTGTTACGGGCCATGTTTCCGGGGAACTCTCCCATGGGGCAGCCCCGCCCCAACTCGTTGCCGCGATAGCAAGATTTCTCCTGGCAGTTCCGGCAGACTTCCGAATCTTTGACCCGCAGCTCCAGGGGCGAGAACATGGAATAGAGGCCCGTCAATCCTCCGATGGGACAAAAATGGCGGCAGAAGGAGAGCCGTTCGAAGAGGACCCCCACCAACACTGCCGCCGCCGTGACCGCCAGCACCAGGATGGCGGTGGCTCGGGGGCTGCCCACGATCCCCAGGTGCGCATCCAACCAGGTCAGGGCGACGAAGGAAAGGTTCGCAATCCAGATGTTGCGGAAGCCTCGCGGCACCCGGCGCAGGGGCTTGGCTGCTCGATTCGCCCATGCGGTGATGGCGCCAAACGGACACATGGTGCACCAGAACCGTCCCACCAAAACGAAGGTGAAGATCACGGCCGCCCACCAGATCGTCCAGGTGAGAACCGTGGCCAGGTTCCGGCGGCTGTCCTGGACGTCGAAAAATCCCAGGTAGACCACCAGGGCGAAGACCAGCAGATTGGGAAGCTGCAGGGCCAGTTGAAAATGGCGCCAGGTGAAGAAACGGCGGAACCAGGCGATGCTCAAAAGATCGAACCCTGCCGCGGCTCGACGAGCCCGAGGACCCCAGGACCTCACCACAGCAAAAAACAACCCGGTGACACCGAGAAGAACTCCCAAAATCACGCCGAAATTCCGGGCGCCCCCGGGAAGCATGTGCCGCTCCGGCAGTGCCAGGGCCGATTCGTTTACGCTCACGGTTCCGGTCTCGGTGCCGCGAGAGAGGTGAACCTGAAAGCCGAGACCTGCAGGGAACGGCACGGACCGGAATCCAAATGCTCCCGGGCCAAACCGCCGCGCCGGGAAAAGAGGAGTTCCCGGGCCACGGGATATCTCGACTCGTTCCTCCGGGATGATCTCCTCCGAGGCGGAAGCGATCCACAGAGGGCTGCCCTCCTGCAAGGGGACCGGGAATGCCAGCAGCAGGCAGGAGCGTTGGGTCTCCTTGTAGACCCACTGTGGGGTTGAGGAGAAGGGAACTGACTCGTTGAGCTGGCTCACGGCGGCGAGCGCCATCGCCAGGCATCGCAGGGACGGATCCGCAGCCAGGTCCTCCGCTTCGCCCGCCAACGTCCCGTCTCCGCCCGTTTTTTCCCAGAGGGATAAGACCGTCAGGCTCCCCGTGGCATCCACACCCAGGGCCAGGGGCGCCCTCTCCGCTCCTGTTTGTCTTTCCGCGAGATAGATCCTTCCGATGGGCAAGCGTTCCTGGGAGAGCGCTACCGCGTACCGGAGAGGAGTCTGGAGAGCGACCTGCGCGTTCTCCAGCTTCAGAAATTGTTCCAGCGCCGGCCCGCCCAGGGGCAACTCGCGGAGCTCTTGGAAGGAGGAGAAAGGGAAGAATGCCGGGACCAGGCTCGCCAGGTCTACGTGATCAAGCTTCGACGGTGTCTGACCCCCCGGCACCGCGGCTTCCCCATGGTCATGGGCCTGGTGGTCGTGCTGGTCCTGGGCTGCTCCGTGGTCGTGCTGCTGCATCGGGACTGCGCGCAGAGCAATCGTGCTTCCCAGCACGAGTGCCGCAAGGCGGAAGCTCTTCCATCGCAAGAGGACTCGAGGCATCGCTCGAACCTCACGCAACCGGGGGTCCCTCCCACTGGACGGGAGATCATTCGTCTCGATGGGAGGTTAGCCGCGTCCAGGCCGCCTCAAGATGAGTGTTTTCGCCCAGTCTGGGCGAGAGGGCGCAGGCCAAGTGCTTGCTGCTTTTCACGCACGACGGGGAGGGCATCGCGAACGTCCCATCGCGTCGAGGCCTCGAGCGCGTGCAGGAGCAGGGAAGTCTGGCATCTTTCTTGCTTCCCATAGAAATTGAAATTCGATTTCAATTAACCGTCCGCCTATGGCCATTCCTTCCAGTGGCGTAAAAAAGGTCGTCCTGGTGGGTCAATCCAACGTGGGCAAGTCGGCCGTGTTTGCCCAACTCACTTCCCGCTACGTGACGGTCTCCAACTATCCCGGCACCACGGTGGACATCTTCCGCGGGCGGACGACGGTCTCCGGCCAGGCCTACGAGATCCTGGACACACCGGGAATCAACGGCCTTGTGGCGCACTCCGAGGACGAAAGGACGACGCTGGAAATTCTGCGCACCGGGAAGCCCGATCTCGTCATCCAGGTGGCGGACGGAAAAAATCTTCGGCGCACCCTGCTTTTGACCGCGCAACTGGCTCAGCTTCAGCTTCCGCTGGTTCTCGATCTCAACATGAGGGATGAATGCGAACAAAAGGGGATTCGAGTGAATCGGCGGGCTCTCTCAGAGAGACTTGGGGTCCCGGTCGTCGAGACGGTGGCGACCACGGGGGAGGGCTTTCAGGAAGTGCGGCAGCACCTGAGCTCCGGCGCCCGGTGCTGTCCGAATGGCGCACCGGCGGTCGAGTGGGTGGAAGGCATCCTTCGGGAGGTGGGGCACCGGGACGCGGCTGTCACCAGCTGGTTGACCCTGCGAACCACCCTCTTCACAACGGCGGTGCTCATCGGAGCGCTTCTGCACCTTGAAAACTATTTCGGTGCCTACCTCGGCTGGCCGACGCTTTATGGCGTCCTGAAACGTCTCCTGGCCTCGATGGGGGGGGAGGCGGGCCCGGCCGGCTTGTGGGCGCCGGCGGGCGCCCTTGTGGGTGCTTTTCTGGTGCCCGTGCTGTTGCCCTTTTTGTGGGCCGTGCGGGCAGACCCGGTCTTCAATGAACGCTTTGGGATCTGGGCTCGAAAGTCTTTGGCCGGGAGCCTGATCCTGGTCGTCGCCCTGTCTCTGATCTACCAGCTGGTTGGACATCTGGGCGCGCAGGTGTTCGTCGCGGCCCTGGAAGAAACGCTGTTCGGAAAGTATCTGATACCCGCTCTCCGGAACTCCATCCCCGCGGGCTTTACGTATGACCTGTTGGTCGGCCAGTACGGGCTGATTTCCGTGGGGATCACGTACGGCATCGCCATCGTGCTCCCGGTGGTTTCCACGTTCTTCGTGGCATTCAGTTTCCTGGAGGACAGCGGCTATCTTCCGCGGCTTTCCATTTTGTCCGACAGGCTCTTTCGCGCCATGGGCCTCAACGGGAAAGCGCTCTTGCCCATGGTCCTGGGCCTGGGCTGCGTCACCATGGCGACCATGACGACGCGGATTCTGAATTCGCGCAAGGAGCGCCTGATTGCCACGCTCCTTCTCGCCTTGGGCGTGCCCTGCTCGGCCCAACTTGGAGTGATGATGGGCATCGTGGCGGGGATTTCGCCCCAGGCAGCAGCCCTGGTGTTTGGCACGGTATTTTTCCAGTTGATCCTGGTGGGCTTTGTGATGTCGCGGCTTTTCCCGGGCCGGAGGAGCGATTTCATCCTGGAGATTCCGCCGATCCGCTGTCCCCTGTGGTCGAACATTTTGAAAAAGACTTACTGCAGGGTGAAGTGGTTCCTGAAGGAGGCCTTGCCTCTGTTTGTCCTGGGAACGCTGGTCCTGTTTGCTCTGGACACACTGAACCTGCTGGACACGTTGGTCGCCGCGCTCCAACCGGTGGTGACGGGTCTGCTGGAACTACCCCGCCAGACAGCGACGGTCTTCCTGCTGGGATTTTTGCGACGGGATTACGGAGCCGCGGGACTGTTCGACATGGCCCGGCATGGGGCGCTGGACGCGACCCAGATCGTGGTCAGCCTCACCGTGATGGCGCTCTTTGTCCCCTGCGTTGCCAATTTCTTCGTCATGGTCAAGGAACAGCGCTTGAGGAATGCGCTGGCCATGTTCGGGTTCATCACCTGCTATTCCATCTCCGTGGGGGCGCTTCTCAACCTGGTGCTTCGCGCCCTGGGGGTACGCTTGTGACGCTCCCGCAGTGGGCTCTTTTTTCGCGCCTGAGAGAGCGTCCTTTGCCGGGCTCCCCATTGCCTTTGACTGCTCTGCCCCAGGGCGCCACGGCGCGGGTGGTGCGGATTACGGGCGGCTATGAGCTTCTCGTCTACGGCTTCGGGATCTACCCCGGCGTGGAAGTTCAGCTCCGGCAGAAATACCCGAGCTACGTCCTCAAGTGCGAAGAGACCGAAATTGCCCTGGAGGCGGACCTGGCAAAGCAGATCTGGGTGGAACCGATGGGATGAGGGAGACAGACAAGGCCGCAGTTATAGAGCCTCCGGTTTCCACGGGCCGGCTTATCGAACAACTGTTGACGGAATCTTATTGAACAACTGTCAGTGGGACCTCATTAAGCTCACCGGGGCCAAACTGGAGCATTGTGACAGCGATGGTTTCAATCGATTGGATAGGAAACAGCGGCGGCGAAGCAGCGATCCGCAAAGTTCCTCCGAATTTCTCGGGCACGCCTGGGATGAGCTCGATCAAAGTGCGGCTTATTTGTTCTCTTGGAGCCAGGACCACTGAAGATCTCAGGGATTCGATGCCGCTTGAATCAGACAAGCTCAAAAGCACCCGCACCGTTGCGTCCGACACGTTGGCGATGGCGACTCCATTCTCGATGCCTCGAGGCAGATCGCGAGAGATGGGGGCAAGCAGGACGTACGCACGGGTGGACGGGCCGACTACTACTGAGGGCAACCAAAGAAACGAATACCTGGTCCCTGCCCGCGCTGGAGGCGGAGATTCAAAGCGGACTTCCTGCGGCCGCAAACGAGGAAGCGAATAGCGAGCCGTTGCAATGAGCGGATCAGATGATGAAACACGAGCGTATCCTGATCTAGCAGGTTCCTGGCCACCGGTACTGATTGTCACTTTGCCCGCGGGTGGAATCACGGCGCTGCTGGCGGCTGCATCGAGCGGTTTCCCATCGGATCCAAAGAAAGCGATGGTAGTGTTTGCCGATTTTGTGGTTGATGGATTTGATAGGGTAATCGTGGTCGTGTAGCCAGCCCCGCCGCCGGCCTGAGCAAAGTAAAACACACCAGTGGAGGGATTCTCGGCGCGCCCGAGCCCTGTGAACTCGCTGGAGCCCTCGGGCTTTAACTCGAGGGTAATGTGCTGCAGGAGCCTACCAACGCCGGCGTCGTCCACCTCTACGATCCAGAGGTTGTCAAATCCGTGTAGTCTGCTAGTGCTGCCGGGCTCCTTGGGAAAGTTCACCGCGTCGCTGGTGTCAATGCCCACGGAATCTGACATGATCCGGTACAGCGTGTCAGTGTGGTTGGCGATGACGGCCCTGCTTCCCGAAGGAAGGGCGCGAATGGCACTGACGACTGCGCGCTGCGACCCGGCCGCCGTCTCAAACCCGGGGTCGCATTCCCCAACCGCACGTGGGTATTGCTGGATCTTGAGCCCGGAAAGGGTAGCCAGCTTCTGCAGCGTCTCAACCGTGCGCTGCTTATTGTCACCAATCAGGTGTGTCACGGTCCAGGCCAGCCCCTGGTCCACGAACCATTGAGCAAGCGCCTCCCTCCTCTCCAGCCCCAGCGGGTTCAGGATCGTGGTGCAGCAGGACCTGCGTGGATTGCATTCCTCGGTCCAAATGCCGGGGCCCGTCGAAACTAACTTCGTCTGGGGTTCCGCGTGACGGACGAAGAACAGGATGGTCCGTCGGGACTGGGCCATGGCGGTCGCGGGCATCGCCAAACCCATAGCTAATGATGCCGCAAGTATGCGTGTCGTGTTCATAAGGATTTCTCCCTGGGCGCCCCTAGACGAGCCCCTCCGCCCAGGCACGTGCCCATTTTTGCGTGTGGACTTTCGCTGCCGAGAGAAGCGCGTTGGAGCATAGCCTAAAATCACTAAAATCGGTATTCAAGCGACACGGCTGCAATATGGGCGTTGTAGCCGGGAATATCAGCTCCAATTCCCAAGAAGATGGAGGTGGCGGTGCTGGGGTCAATATTAAGATATTGGCCGAGGCGCTCCAGTTGGAAGTCGATACGGTCGTATTTCTCGTACCGGTATTCAAACTTGGGATAAAGAGCTCCCAGACGAACTTTGATTGAGGCGACCACTTGGTGAAGTCTGTTGCTCGTGTCCGGATAATCCTGAGCGGTCGTCACCAGAAAACCGGGAATCCGTGCCGAGCCCAAGGCCCTGGTAAAAATCGAGTTCTTAGCCGCAGAGAGACTATAGAAAGCGTCAAAGGTCAGTTTGTCAATGATGGATCCGTTCACTCCTGCCGCCCAGGTATCGACCAGATCGCGCCGATGGGTCTCCCAATCGTTGTTCGGGCTGTCGTTTGCGGGAGCAGTCGCCGTGGGGGGAACGCGCTGGCGCGAGCGCTGCCGGTACTTGAATTTCTCTCGCGTATACTCGGAAAAGAAAGAGATCTCCGGGCGTGGAGTGTAGGTGAGCTCGAAGGTGTAATTATGGTTGATGTCCTTTAACAGGCCATGCGTTGACTCGTTATAGTCATCTTGAGTGGTGCCATAGGAGGCGGCGAAGGTAACCGTATCCGCAGGGTAAATTTGGATCAAAGCCTCGGCTCGATCCCGCCCTCTGGAGGCTTCGTCCAACTTTTGCAGTCCGTGGAGCTGACCCAGAGCGGTTGGGCCTTCGCCCAATGGGAAAGACTCTTCGTTCGCCTCATAATGTTCCGGGTCTCGCTCAGAGCGCTTGTAGGAGGTTCTAAAAAGGACCCATTGGCGCGGATTCAGATCTAAGGATGCGCCGACCGTATGCTCGTTGGACCTCTCCACATCTCGATGCTCTCGGTCGAATCTCTCCCACTCATAAAGGAATTTCAACGAGGATTTCTTAAGGAACTCCCAAGAAGCATCGAATCCGAGGTTTTTTCGGTCATAAGCATAGGGGAGATTCCTTCGTGCGATGCCCGCCGCCGACAAACTACCGTCCGTTCCAACATACCGAGAGAAGATCAGGCTGGGAGTGTCATTGTTGTAGTCGTAGGAGCGATAACGAAGGGTCAGCGGCAGGGCAGGAACGGCTCTGCTCATCAGCGTATAGTTCATGGACAGCGTTTGCTTCTTGCCGTTCAGGCTGGTGGCTGGAAGTGAAGGGACATCGGGGATCGCCGTATTGACGGTAAACGGCAGAAATGTGTCGTTTTGCCGCATCCAGCCCGGCACAACACTGACTATCAAGCGCGTGGAGGGGGAGATGTTCAAAGCGCCGGCAAAGCTGAGATTATGAGCTGCGTTGTCGGGATACAGGTCGAGGCGACCCCGCGATCCACCACCCACGGCGTCGGTCAGCCTAAAGGGGTTGTCCCAAACCAGCGTACTGATCTCGTTATGAAAGATGGAACCAGAGTAGCTGGCCTGAACACCCGCTCGTTGGTTAGCGTATTCGGCGCCCGCCTTGACTTGATGGGTTCGGTAATCGATAGGCTCAGGAAGTTCTATCGTATTCGTGAAACTATTTGTTGTTGTGCCGAAGGGTCGCACTCCTGTTTGCTTCTCCCTTGAGTACTGGAATTGCAAAGTCCAGTCCGATGCAGGTGTGTAAGTGAGAGTGCCGCGTCCCGCGTTGCGCCGCAGTGAAAGATTAAGCGGTCGGGCGCCTTCCAGCAAGGCGGAAAGATCCGCGGGCTGGCTTTGCAAACGGCTGCGCAGTGGAGCAGGTGCCGTGAAAACCCCTGGGCTGGATTCCACAAAGAAGCTCTTGGCGGTGTTGGTAAAGACATGAGGCGTTTGATCCCACGCCAGCTCTAAGCGATACTTGCGGTATGCGCCCAGATCGAGTAAGTAACTTTGATCCCGCTCGAGGGTCTCACGTGACTGAAAGTTGAAAAAGAACTTGTCATTCAGCAAGTTCGGTAAATTCAGCTCAAACTGTTGAATAAAAAATCCCTGAGGAATGTGTCGGTACTCGTTAAATTTGGAGGAGCTGTGGTCTCCAAAAATTTGTCGAATACCTATCTCGATGCGCCCGCGTTCACCTTCTCCCTCCTGGGCGTACAGCGTCTCTCCAGGGCGAAAGAGAACTACCAGCAGGATCGCGGTGCCGACCAGCCATCTAAGATGCGTCTGTTTCATGGCGGCTCCTATTGAGATTGGCCCAACATAGAGAACTCAAGCAGTTCAGTCGATGCACACTCTTCCTCCGCCTCTACCGGTGGAACCGGACTCCGGACTGGTGGTTCGAGCCATGGATCTGAGAATGGCAGTTGGTGCAACCTCGGTTGAATGCGAAACGTGCGGTGGCCAGTTGCGGAGTCGTCGGATGTCTTGCCTCGATGTGGCACTGCTGGCAGAGCCTGGGAGCGCTGGCCTTCAGCAGTTGCGGGCGGGCTGAACCATGCGCTTCATGGCAGTTCATGCAGTTTTCCATCACCGGAGGGTGCTCCCACAAAAAGGGACCACGGCGTTCCGCATGACACTTGTAGCAGGTCTCGTTGACCGAGCTTTCGGTCAGGAGTTTGGGATTTGGACTTCCATGCGGATTATGGCAGCTTGTGCAAGTGACCTTTCCTTCTCTGAACGGCATGTGAGACGAGCGCTGAAGTTGAGCGCGACGCATCTGATGGCATTGGAAGCAGACCTCCATTCTCGTTTGCTTGACGAACTGGCGATTTCCGGTCAAAGGCTCGGCAAAACGGCTCGCAGGAATGTTCGGCTGCATGACCTGGTGACAGGTGACGCACGCCACGCCCCGTGACTCGTGAGTGCTCCCCTTCCAGAATAACCTCATGCCTTTTTCATGGCACTGCAGACACTGAGCGTTTTGTGCCTGTGTGGACAGGTGAGAGTTCTCACCAAAACGCATGATGGATTCCAGGTTGCCTCCACCCTCAACGTGAGCGCGCCCCGGTCCGTGACACGCTTCGCAACCTTTTGACTCTAACTGGGTTCTTGGGTTGTGGAGGAGAACTTTACCCATGGTTGTTGTTTCAAAGGTCTTATAGCGGTCTTCATGACAATTTTTACAAGCCTCGCTTCCCACGTACTGCGATTCGTCCGTCGCCTGCGGGCCCATTGTTGAGCCAGCGGCTTTGCTCTCACCTGCATGGAGCATGAGAACGACGATCGCGGAAAAGAGGCAAACCGGCAAAACGGCCTTCGCCTTACCCCAGTTGGTCAGCAAGTTTTTTCCCATTTTGGACCTCTCCGAGGTCAAATCTCATTTCTTCGCGCCCGGCGGATCGCCTGCAGGATCCAGTCCTGGTCGAGAGCAACGAGCACGAAATTCACTGCCGTCCTTTAGCACGACCCTTGCCAAAGCGTTAACCCACGAAGATTGAATTCATTGGCCGGGTTTCGTTTTGCAGCAAGCTCCGTGAGACCTGACTTTTTGTCAGGCTCTTGTGCGGTTTTTCACCTAATGCCGCCCGGCGCTTAACATTTTTGCGAACTGACAGGTTGTCAGAGACTGACGCTCGGTTTGCTGAAGTGAAGCTCTAGTAGGTCAGGACGAGGCTCATGCTGAAGAGGTGATCGCGGTAGTCCTGGAGGGCGCGCCCCTTCTCGTTGTAGCCGTAGTATTGCCAGCCCGCGGTCCAGGAGATACCTCCGCCCAGGGGTATGGAGAAGCGCGCCAGGGGCTGATGGTAGTTCAGGGGAAACGTGCCGGTGGTCCCCAGCACGCCGTAGCCCAGAGTCACCCGGCTCCCACGGATCAAGCCGACATCCAGGTACAGGTTTCCATAATGACTGTCCTCGACGTATGCAGAGCGATCCGTGGTCAACGTCTGAGGGAGGCGGAAGATCAGATCCGATCCCACATCGCCTGCGTTGTAGTCCAGGGCGACGGCGAAGCGCGGTGAAGGCTGATAGGTTACGTTGACCCCGTACCCTCGTTGGTGGGAGGCGAAGTCCAGTCCCACCTTCTCGTCCCGATTTTCCTGCTCGGAGATGTGCCCGGACAACCAGAATTCCCGGAACGGTTGGACCCGGACCCTAAACCGGGCCCGCTCGTAGTCGCTCAGCGCGGTTCGGAAGAAGACGTCGTCGGTGCGAGCTACTTCCAGGTCCAGGTTCAACTCGGCGCGCTGGCTCAGACGCCAGGCCAGGCCGGCGAGGAACGCGTGCTGGCTCGAGTCAATCCGGTCGCGGTGCTCTTCTGTCTCGAGGCGCGTCTCCCGGAAGGTGTAGCGGTAGCCCCCCCGCGCCGTCACGTCCCGGTGCAACTCCAGGATGCCCATCACCTGATTGCGGTGCAGGTTCAACGACAGCAACTGGTCAAAACCCTCCGTGACCCGCAGGTCCTGGGGGGGAAGCGGGGGACCTGTCAGGGGCGTCGTGTTCTGGAACAACTCGTTGACGCGGGCGTTGCCCGAGATGTGATAGCGATGGACCTGGAAAAGGTTGTTCAGGCGGAACCGCGGATGCAGTTCGAAGTCCAGGCCCACGTCTCCCAGGATTCCCGGCCTCTGGCTTTTCGCCAGGGTGCCGTCGAGCCTCCCGGTGAAGGCTCGCAGCAGCCCGAAGGAGACGAAGGAACCGGCGTAGGTCTGGTCGTGATCCAGGTCCAGGTCGGCGTTGGTGTAGGTGAGCTGGGCATCCACCGAGAGGGAGGAGACCGGCGTGGCTTGAAGGAGGGCTCGAGTCACAGGAGTGGTCCCGCGGGCGTGGTAGTTTCGCGCCAGACCGGTGAGGACGACCGGCCTGCCAAACACCAAGAGCCTGCTGTTTCCTTCGCCGAAGCCGGACAGGAAGGAGACGCTTTGATCGTCCTTGAAGATTCGAGCCCCCTGCTCCAGCGTGAAGTTCAGCCGGGAAGTCCGAAACCTGATCCCGCCCCGGTACTCGTCCATGGAATCCCGGACGTTCGCCCCCAGGACGAACTCGTCTCCCTCGGCGTCGAACGTCGTCCGCACAGGGCCTTCGCCGCGGCTCCGAGAATACGCCAGGTAAGGATGAACCGTGGCGTTGGGCCACAGCTCCAGGTTGGCGTGGATCAGCCTGCGGCTGATGTCGAAGCTGTGCTGGCTTAAGAAGACCCCCTGATCGAGAAGGGGATTGGAGAAGGTTGGGATGAAGTTGAAGTACTGAATGTTTTGGTAGTTGAAATCAAACTCGTACACCCGGTTCTTGGTCAAGCTCAGGCGCCCGACGTTGTAAGGCTCTCCGCCCCAGTTGTCGAAGGTGAATCGCAGGCGGTCCCAGGGGTAGCCCGACTCGGGAGGAGAGGCCAGGTTCAATGACGAGGAAAACAGCTTGGGCCCCCGGCCCAGGTTCACCTGGCTTCGGTACATCTCCCGGCTTCCGCCGGCGTGGTCCCTCCACCGAAATCCCGCTTCAATTTGCGTCGAGACCGTGAAGGGGCCCCAGACGCGCTCCCCTGCGGGAGTCGCCTGCGCGGGCTGGGAAACCTGTTGCTGTTCGTCACCGGCTTGGGGGTCGGTTTCGCCCCGCTGAGAAAGCCCATTCCCCCACACCACGCTGGGGAGGAAAAAGCCGAGGAGCACGATGGCGACGGGAGCGATCCTCGTGGGGAAGAAGGCAGACAATAGCCCGTACACAGCTCCTCCTATTGGAAAAAGATGGGACTGACGTTGGACCCGTGAATCTTCACGTGGCAGGTGGTGCAGTTCTGGAACCGCGGGCTTCGAATGTCATGAAAAGCCGGCGGTTGGGCGCCCGGGATCCCGGGCGTACTGGCGCTGTGGCACTCCAGGCACAGCGATTGCACCCGGGCCCGCACCAGCATCTTGGGGTTGATGGAGCCGTGGGGGACATGGCAGCTGGTGCAATCCCCCAAACGCAGGGGCGCATGCTCGAAGGCGAAGGGTCCTTGCTTGTCGGTGTGGCACCGGAAGCAGGCGTTCGTGGTCCCACCGGCGCGCAGATGCTGTCTCGGGTCCTGTCCGCCGTGGGGCTGGTGGCAGTCCGCGCAGGTCATGCCGCCCTCCAGGACCTTGTGATGAAACGGCCTGCGGAAATCCGCCTTGGCTTGGTCGTGGCATTTGAGACAAGTGGCGGTGGGGGATTGCTTCAGCGAGGAGAAACTCTTCGCCGCATGAACCGAGTGACAGTTCGTGCAGGGGAGCTCGCTCAGGCCGTGGAGGCTGCTCCGGCGGCCGAGCTGGGCCTGGGTCAAACCGTGGCACTTCGAACAGGCTTCGTTTTGGGCTTCACGGGTAGCGCGGGGGAAAGAAAAAATCTTCTCCGGATCTCCGCCTCCTTCCACGTGCTCGCTTCCCGGACCGTGGCAGGCTTCGCAGGCCTGGCCCTCGGAGTTCCATCGAGTCCCCTTTTCCAGCAGCGCGTGGACGGAACGCTGAAGGCCAACCGGAAGGTCCTCGTGACACGCGGCGCAAGCCTCAGTTCCCACGTACGTCCGGCCCTCTGGCTGCCCTGGGGCCGACGGCTCCTGTTTGGACCAGACAGACACGGTGGCGGCAACGAGCAGGATCCAGAAGGCGGAGCTCCGCAGAACACCTAACCAGCGCATGATGGGATCCTTTCTGGCATCAGAACGTGAATAAAGAAATGCGGGGCAGCCAACGGGACTGCCCCGCCTTTCATGAAGGCTGCCAGATCCAGGATACTACCGGGCGTGCATCTTGGTCACGGAAAAATAGGCGCCCTCGCCATGGCAGACGGCGCACGCCTCGCCGAAGGTCGCTGTGTTCAGGATCGCATGGGCGGCGGCATCCCTGGAATCGTGGCAGCCAAGGCAGGCGGCCGTGGCCGGCGGCTGCGGCGTGAAGAAGTCGCGGAACGTCACGGTCGGCAGCGCCTCCTGTGTCAACGGGAGCGTGTAGGTTCCCGCGGCGTGGCACTTCAAGCAGTTTCGCTGATCACCGGGATAGCGCACCTCTTTGAAGTTGTGCGCCACGTTCCCGAAGCCGTAGACGACGAAGTCCCGCGTGAGTTCTTCGCCCATGTGGATCCTGTGGATCAGCCGCTTTTGATCGATGCTTTCCGCAGGAAGCTTGTCGGCTGGCCTCCGGGCTTGGTCATCGGCGTTCGGGTTGTGGCACAGGACGCAGTACTCGGTGTTCCTGCGATTGGTGCCGTGAATGGCCAGGGTCTCGTGGCACTGGTTGCACTTGGCTGTTTCCACCACCTTGCGACGGGCCACGGGTTGGGCGTCGGTCACCGCCACGTACTTGACCTGGTTCATGCCCACGTCCCGGACATTCGTGATTTCCTTTGTCGTGCCCGGGTTGAGGGTGACATTGCGGTACCCTTCAATCCCCACCACGTAGGTCCCTTTCGCCGAGGCGGGAAGCGGCTCGTTGAGGGTGTACGTGAACAGGTCCCCGCTGGGCGCCGCCCTCGTGGCAGACTCGCGGAGGACCCGGGCGTAGTCGGTGGTGGGACCCGCCCAGAGCAGGCTGAGAGAGGTCATCTGTTCCGGGAGAATCACCTCCCCCTTCTTGTTCTTGATCCGGAACGAGACCGTCATCTTCTCCCCGGGTTTGGCGTTCTGCACGTCCACCAGCTCGAAGACCACACCCGGGCACTGAGCAGACTTGTTGGGGATGGTGTGGGCTCCCTTGACGGACGCGTCAAACTCCAGCTCCCCTTCGGGCCAATGACAACTGGCGCACCGAGTGTCGTTCGTCTGGCGTCCTCCGGCGTGGTGCTCGCCGGTGGCGAAATTCACGTTGTCATGGCAGGAGCCGCACGCGTCACGGGTCACCTTGGTCAGATATTGGGCCGACTGTGTCCCTTTCTGGTGGCAGGTGGTGCAGTTGCGGGCGTCCTGGGGGAACTCGATTTCGGAGAAGTTGAAGACCGTCTGGTTGAACCCGATGATCTGGTATGGCTTGCCCGCCTGGACGCTGGGGAGCTCGGCGCCCATGTGGATCTTGTGGACCATGATGGGGTAGTCCACGGTATTGCCCGTATCCGGGTCTTTGGTGCTGGGCTCGTGGCACAGGACGCACAGGCGGTTGTCCTGCCGGGCCCCGCCGTGGGCCTGGAGCGGGTCGTGGCACTGGTTGCAAGCCTCGTTGCGAACCACGTCCCGGACGGTCGTGACGGGGCTTCCGTCTGGGACGAAATTGTGGATGACGTTCTCCACCTCACGGCGCAGGCCGAACTCCGTCAGGTCCCGGGTGGCGTACAGCCCCAGGGTGTGGGTGGCGTTCCTGGGATAGTTTTCCGGCAGGGCGGTCCCGAAGGTGTACTCGTACACCCCATCGGAGAGCTTCCGCCATCTGCCGCCGCTGTCGGTGCCGGCCTGGACGGCGGAGACCCTGGTGATGGGGCTGGTCTGGGTCCGGGTGGTGTAGGGGGTGTACTGGGAGGCGCCGGGATTGATGCGCGACAGGATGAACGAGACGGAGACGGCCGCTGGCGTCAGGTTGCCTTCCCGGTCCAGGGGCTGGTTCTTGTCATCGGCCATGCTGATGATGACCACCGGCTTGCGGGTGTCGGCCGGGATCTGCAGGTCGAGGACCTGGATGTGGAGGCCGGGGCGGATCCAGGCCTGTTGCTTTTCCGAGAGATAGGCCTCCTTCTCCCAGAGGGAGTATTGCTTGACCACGTCGGACTCGAGAGCCGCCAACGTGGCAAGGCCGAAGAGCAGGACGAACGCACCAACCGCCAGATTTCTGTATTTGAGTTTCATGCCCCCCCCTTGCGTCTCACCGTTCGGCCTGCGAAATGACCGGCCGCAGAAGAAAGCAGAAAAAAGGGAAGCCCCAGGTACGTCCCGGCCCCGAAGCGAAGTCGGTCTGCTTTCCTCACACTTCCTTTCCTGGATCGATCGGTCAGCACCGTTCAGGGTTTCCCTCCGAACAGTTGGAGAAGCAAGCAAAGTTCCCGGTGTGCCGGCGCCGGCCGGCACGACCTTTCCCCATATGGCTTCAGGGATTACGGCCGAATGGCCGCCACCTGGTGCAGTGGCTACCTGTGGCTTTCCAC
This sequence comes from Acidobacteriota bacterium, assembly GCA_016210925.1. GTDB lineage: Bacteria > Acidobacteriota > UBA6911 > JACQTF01 > JACQTF01 > JACQTF01. The sequence continues at coordinate 26,619 of JACQTF010000139.1, forward strand.
GCGAACTGATGGACATGGCGCAGCACCCCTTCCCGCCTCCGTTGAAGGCGGCTGCGGAAAGTGGCAAAGCCTGACACTTTGTCATGAGATAGGGAAAGCTCTTGCCCTTCGAGCGTTGGGCATGAGATGGTGGGTTCAACCTGACAAAAAGTCAGTCTGCTACCGGCTTGTCGCGCGCATCGTGTCATGCTAACCCTTTCGATCATAGGGTGTTAGCCGTTTGGCGCGGCGCATGCTGGGCATCTTTCTGGCGAGCCATGGTGGCTCACCATATGACTTCTCCAGATTGGAGAGATCGCGAGGGACGGACGATGAACAAGATGGTCATTGCACTGCTGCTTATCTTGACCTGGACGTTCCCGGCTTCCTCGGGCGTGGCGGGCCCGAAAGGGGATGCGAAAGCAGGCCTGGAACTCCACAAGAAATACTGCGTTCGCTGCCACGGAGAACAGGGCAAAGGAGATGGTCCGGGCGCGAAGATGCTGAAAACCAAACCCGCCAATTGGACTGACAAAGCGCTCATGTCCAAGATCAGCGACGACGAGTTGTTCAAGGTGATCCGAGAGGGGGGCGGGGCGGTGGGCAAGGCCAAGGCCATGCCCGGTTTCAAGGACAAGCTCAAAGACGCCGACGTGCAGAATCTGATCGCTTTCATTAGAACGCTCGCTCCGTAGCTTCGGCCCTGGGCATCGGCTGGGTA
>JACQTF010000132.1 GCA_016210925.1 Acidobacteriota bacterium
AGGGAGGTGAAGGCGCGCTGTAGCTCCGCTTCCTGATCGGGGAGGACGGTCCGAAGGTCCACCAGCAGCCGGTTTTCCTCCACCCGGGCGATGATGGGCGGGGAGAACGACCTCAGTCTTTCCTCCAGGGTGTCCGTGGAGTATCGGGGAGAATGGACAGTGATCAGGGTCGTCTCCAATTCCACACCGGGTGCGGAGCCGCCTCCGATGGTGGATCGGCCCGGGGAAAGCTCAAAGGAAAAGGCCGGTTCAAGGGTGGTCAGCTCTTGCACCAGCCGGCCCGCCCGCTGGCCGATCTCGCTGGCCGTCGCCGAAATCATTCGCAGGACCGGGATGTCCTGCCATGCGGAGCCCCGCAGGTACGACCGCAGGGTAGCCTCCAGGGCGCTGTAGGTCAACTTATCCACTCGCAGGGTCCGCATGAGAGGGTTCTTGCGGATCCGGGACACCAGGGCAGCTTTTCCCAAGATGATCCCCGCCTGGGGCCCCCCCATCAGCTTGTCGCCACTGAAGCAGGCCAGGTCCACGCCTGCCGCAAGGCTGTGCTGGACCAAAGGCTCATCGGGGATGCCGTGGGGTTGCAAGTCCACCAGGCAGCCGCTTCCGAGGTCTTCCACGACGGGAATCTGCTGTTCGGCGCCCAGGCGAACGAGATCCTCCAGCGAAGGCCGTTCCGTGAAGCCGATCATGCGGTAGTTGCTGGGATGCACGCGGAGCAGCAGGGCGGTCTCCGTCGAGATGGCCGCGGCATAGTCGCCGATCCGGGTCTTGTTGGTGGTGCCCACCACTGCTAGGATGCCGCCGCTGGATGCCAGGATGTCGGGGATCCGGAAGGAACCGCCGATTTCCACCAGCTCGCCCCGGGAGACGATGACCTGCCGTCCGCGAGCCAGGGTGTGGAGGATCAGGAAGACCGCGGCAGCATTGTTGTTGACCACTGCCGCCGCCTCGCATCCCACCAGGTCCTTCAGGATCTGCTCCGCGTGCTGGTGCCGGGAGCCACGCTGGCCGGTGGGAAGGTCATACTCCAGGTTGTTGTAACTACCACCCAGCTGCTGAAGGGCGCGGAGGGCGTCCTCGGAAAGCAAAGCTCTTCCCAGATTCGTATGCAGGATGACGCCGGTGGCGTTGACGACGGGGCGCAAAGAGGGGCTCAGCCGCTGGAGGACCCGCCGGGCGATTTCCGGCTCCAGCTCATCGAGCTGTTTCTCCAAATCCTGCGCCGATAAGGCGCCCGAGATGTAGTCAGCCCGGTAACGGGACAACAATGTTTGGGTCTCGCGCAGGACCAGGTCCCGTCCCGCCTCTTGAACGAGGGTATGGAGCCCCGATGACCCTAAGATCTGGTCCACTGGGGGGATCTTCCTCAAGGCGGATTGTTTGGTTTTTTCCATGCCGGGCTGAAAATCATTGACAGGTCAATCATCTAGAGTTAGCATTACGGCCCGAACGAAGTCAAGGGCATCCCAAGTCAAGGGCATCCCCCGGTGACCTTAGACGAACAGCTCAACCGCCTCGAGAATTGGATCCGGCGAGTTAAGATCGAGTACGATATTTTCTTCGCTGGCGCCAGCAAGAGGCCTCCCTTCGACCTCGTCAGCAAGATCGAGTCCACCATCAAGTCGCTGGCTGAAAATATGGCCATGTCGTACGCCCAGCGATTCCGGTACAACACCTTGACGGCCAACTATTACGCTCATCGAGACTTATGGCGCCGGACCTTCCGGGAAAAGGAAGAGGGTGGGCGTTTGAGGAACGAGGAAGAGCTGTACGGACTTATAGGGGGAAAAGCTCCGTCCGAGATCGAGGACTACCTGCGCATTGAATGTTCGGAACCCGATCGGGAGATCGAGAAGATCGAGGAACTTTATGAATTCTTTGTCACATCACGGAAAAAGAGAGGGGAGGAGGAGGTCCCGCTGGAGCGCTTCTGCCAGTTCATCAAACAAAAGACGCCACAATTGAAGCAAAAATTTCACTCTCACTCCGTCTTCTTCGAGGTCAAGGTAACGAAGGAGGGAGTTCGGCTGGTGGCCAGACCCCCTCATCCGGTCAAGACTGCGTGAGGTACCGGACAGTGCCGGAAAACACCCACACACCTCCCTCAACCCCTAACAAAGTCGCTCGGTGAGAAAATTTCGAGGCGGGCGTGGTGCGTCAGAACTAAAGCTTGATGACCTTATCAGCCTGAGGACCTTTCGGGCCGTCTACGATCTCGAACTCGACCCGCTGCCCCTCTTCCAAGGTCCTGTAGCCGTCACCTTGAATCGCGGTGTAGTGGACAAAAACGTCACCACCAGCTTCCTTCTCGATGAAACCGTAACCCTTGGTGTTGTTGAACCACTTCACTCGTCCAGTCGTTCTCACGTTGATCACCTACCTTGCGAAGATGAAGGCAACCGAAGCGCCGTAAAGTATGAGACTATCTCACATGGGAAGAAAACAAAAAGACCGCTAGCGCGATCGCAGCGGTCCAGACTTCCCTCAACTTACGCAAACTTCCATCGCCCTCAGCAAACGGCGTCATGCTAAAAAAAGATCCCTTCGTTGTCAAGAAAAAAATTTGAACCCCGATAAATGGAAAAATGGGGACAGGCTACTCATTTTCCGGCATTTGATGTCCGGCAACTCCTTCTGCTGGAAATGAGTAGCCTGTCCCCATTTTTCCATAAGTTCGAAAAATTCGGAGAGGAGGAAGGGGTGGGACATGAGTTACAGAGCCCTATGCAGCGTATGGGACAAGCGAGGGTTGGCTGATTTTGCTCGAGGAATTGAGAAGTTAGGCTGGACCGTCATTTCGACGGGAGGGACCGCTCGCGAGCTGGGGCGTTCGGGAATCGCCGTTCAAGAGGTTTCCCAGATCACCGGTTTTCCGGAAATCCTGGAGGGGAGGGTCAAAACGCTACATCCCCGCATTCACGGAGGCATCCTGGCCCGCCGGGACCGGGGGCCCCATGTGGCTGATTTGAGGGAGCACCGGATCGAGCCCATCGACCTGGTCGTGGTCAACCTCTACCCGTTTGCGGAGACGGTCCGGGCAGGAGGTTCCATCGACGAAGCAGTAGAACAAATCGATATCGGTGGTCCCACTTTGCTGCGGGCGGCTGCCAAGAACTTTCACGACGTGGCCGTGGTGGTGGACCCGAGCGACTACGGGGCTGTCCTGGAAGAATTGCAACGAGGGCTCAGCCTGGCCACGCGGCTCCGGCTGGCGCGCCAGGCCTTCGCTCACGTGACGGGATACGACTCGGCCATCGCAGAGTACTTCTCCCGCCTGTCTGTCGAGGGAGAGAAAATCGTGGAGAGTCGGGAGCTGGCCTCCTTCTCCGGATACCTTGCGCTGGAGCTGGAGAAGGTCGCCTCGCTTCGCTACGGAGAGAACCCCCACCAGCGAGCGGCTGTGTATCGCATGCGGGGCGAAAGGGCAGGCGTAGTCAGCGCCGAGCAGATCCAGGGCAAGGAGCTCTCGTACAACAACTACTTGGACCTCTCCGCGGCCTGGGACCTGATCCGGGAATTCTCGGAGCCGGCAGCCTGCATCATCAAGCACACCAATCCGTGCGGGGTGGCCATCGGCTCGACCCTGGAGGATGCGTATGCCAGGGCGTACGAGACGGATCCCATTTCCGCGTTTGGGTCGGTCATTGGCTTCAACCGTGTGGTGGACCGGAAGGTGGCCGAGGCCGTGGCCAAGACCTTTGTCGAGGCTGTCCTTGCGCCCGATTACGACCCTGCTGCTCTGGGCGTTTTGAAGGCAAGAAAGAACCTGCGCATCATGCGCCTCCCCTGGGATGGGGGCACGGGCGCGCTTCTCAACTACCGATCCATTTCCGGTGGGATGCTGGTGCAGGACGCGGATCGCTATTTCCTCAAGACCGACGACTGGAAGAGCGTAGGATCCACAGAACTCGATCCCGCCCTGGCCGCGGACCTGGGGTTTGCCTGGAAGGTGGCCAAGCATGTGAAGTCCAATGCCATCGTGCTGGCTCGAGAGGGTCGGACCCTGGGAGTGGGAGCGGGGCAGATGAGCCGCGTGGATTCGGTCCGCATCGCCATCCAGAAGGCGGTGGCCCCTCTTCGAGGTTCCGTGATGGCATCGGACGCTTTCTTTCCCTTTCGGGATAGCCTGGACGAGGCGGCCAGGGCGGGAATCAGAGCGGTGATCGAACCGGGGGGGTCCATTCGGGACGATGAGGTGATCGCCGCCGCCAACGAACACGGAATTTCCCTTGTTTTCACCGGGATCCGCCATTTTCGGCACTGATCCGACGGAAGGCACCCCGGGGCACTTGGATGAGGGCTTCTTTCGGCTAAGTACGAATGTTTGTTTGACTTCCGGGCCGTCCGGTGGTATAAAGGCACCCCTGCGCTTGTGCCCCATTCGGGTACGGGCGCGAGCGATATGGTCCCTGAGGACACCCGGAGCCTTCTTTGAAGACGGTTTCAGTCATTGGTGCCGGGAGCTGGGGAACTGCCCTTGCCGTCCTGCTAGCGGGCATTGGCCATTCGGTGAGGCTGTGGGCCCGTCGAGTTGAACTGGCGGAGGCCCTGATCAAGGAGCGGGAAAATAAGGCTTATTTGCCAGGCGTGGTCATCCCTCCGGCGGTCTCTGTTTACCACGATCTGGGAGCTGTCCTCCAGAACGCGCAGCTGGTCCTGTCCGCAATTCCTTCCCACACGGTGCGCGAGATTTACACAAAGATGCTGCCCCATCTGGATTCGGACATGATCCTGGTGAGCGCCACCAAAGGAATCGAGAACGAGACGTTGATGAGAATGTCGGAGGTGATTCGGGACGTGGTGGGCGTCTTCCGCCCGCGGATCGTGGCCCTTTCCGGTCCGTCGTTTGCCAGGGAGGTGGTGCTGGGGCATCCGACGACCGTGGTGGCAGCCTCCAGCGATGCAGAGGCTGCGGCGGTGGTTCAGCGGGAATGTTCTGCGCCGCACTTTCGGATTTATCGGAACTCGGATTTAACGGGCACGGAGCTGGGAGGATCGGTTAAGAACGTCATTGCCATCGCTGCCGGAGTGGTCCGCGGATTGGGCTTTGGATCCAATACCCTGGCGGGATTGGTCTGCAGGGGGCTGGCGGAGATGAGGCGCCTGGCGGCCGCGCTGGGAGCGCGGCAGGAGACCCTTTCGGGCCTGGCGGGCCTGGGTGACCTGGTCCTGACCTGCACTGGGGAGCTCAGTCGAAACCGGTCCGTGGGGGTCGAGTTGGGCCGGGGTCGTGCCTTGGAGGAAATCACCGCAAGGACCTCCATGGTGGCCGAGGGAATCCGAACCACTCCAGCGACACTGAGGCTGGCCCAAAAGCACCATGTGGAGATGCCTATCACCGAACAGATGCATGCGGTGCTGTACGAACGCAAGCCTCCCCGGCAGGCCATCGAGGAACTGATGGTCCGTTCCTTGAAGGATGAGTGAGTCCTGGCGGTTTCCATCGCCGCCGCAAGGACCGATGTCGAGATGAAAAGAAAGAGACCGACCAAGATCCTCTACACGCTGCTGGCGGGCATGATGGTGGTGGCCGGAGTTCCCCTGGCCATCAACAGCTGGCTCCTCATCTCGTACAATCGCGACCTCTTGAGCCGAGAACTGAAACTGCAGCAACTGCAATTGTGCCGCTCGCTGGCTTCCGAGGTGGGGACTTACATGACGGGCCTGGGCAACCAGCTGCTGGGGATTCAGCGGAGCCTGGAGGCGACGGGCAAGCCCCTCCTGGACGACAGCTTCGTCCAGGACGCCGAGAACCGTCGATTGCTGGAAAGCCTGGTTCAAGAGAGCGACAACACCCTGTTCTTGCAGGTGGTCAACCGGGACGGGAAGGGGATCCAGGCGGGGTATCCGTTGACGGATCCGAGACTGCTGGCCCTGCTGGACGAGGCGTTCCAGCGAGTGGTGGGGGGGCAGTACTCGGTGATCAGCAATCCCCACTATGTGGAGGGCATCGACCAGGTCGTGGTGATCCTGTCCCGGGCAGTCCATGTGGGCGACGAGCTGGTGGGTGTCCTCTCGGCGGTGGTGAGCCTGGAGCCCGTCCATCGGCTGGTGCGTGAAACCAGCGGACGCGGCGGCAACAGCGTGTTCATCGTGGATTCCCGCGGTCGCTTGTTCGCCCACGCAGAAAGCCAGTTGACCAAGGCCAATCCCGACCTGTCCCGGATGGAGCTGATCAGGGACATGAAATCCCAGACCAGTACCACGATGACCTACCACCGCCCCGACACCGGCGAGTCCATGATCGGGACCGTGGCCGTGGTGGAGGACGTGGGATGGGGCGTGGTGGCGGAAGCCAAAGAAGAGTACCTGAACTTCCCCGTTCGGCAGATGATCAGCCAGACCCTCCTGTGGACCCTTCTGGCCGTGGTGCTGGCGGGGGGAATCAGCATTCTCTTCTCGAGACAGATCAGCGTTCCCATCCAAAGGCTGGCGGAGACTACCCGGTCTATCGCTGCCGGCCAGTGGGACGAGCGGGTGCAGGTCAAGACCCGCAACGAGCTGGGGATGCTGGGCGAGAACTTCAACTTGATGGCCGAGCATATCGAGGACTACATCGAGCAGCTCAAGCAAGCCCTCCGGCAGAACAAGGAGCTGTTCATGGCGGCCATCAAGACCCTGGCAGCGGCCATCGATGCCAAAGATCCTTACACCCGCGGCCACTCGGAGCGCGTGATGCGCTACGCCACCCACATCGCGGAACAGATGGAATTGAGCGAGGACGAGATTGAGATGGTGAAGCTCTCGGCCCTGCTCCACGATGTGGGAAAGATCGGCATCGAGGACGCGATCTTGAAGAAGCCAGGTGCCCTGACCCAGCAGGAATACGAGGTGATGAAGCAGCATCCGGAAAAGGGCGCCAACATCATGGGACAGATTCCCCAGCTCAAGGAGATCATCCCGGGGATGCGTTTCCACCACGAGCAACTGGACGGCAAAGGCTACCCGTTGGGGCTCCGCGGCCATGAGATCCCGTTGTCGGCGCGCATCATCGGCGTGGCTGACACCTTTGACGCTATGACCACGGAGCGGCCTTACCAGCGTCCCCTGACCCATGAGTTCGCCCTGGAAAAAATCAAGGGCATGATTAACGTGAAGTTCGACGAGCACGTGGTGGGCGCCCTGATCAAAGCGTACAAGGAAGGCCGAATCAAGGAAAAAGTCCTCGTTTGAAGAAAACCTGAAACCTGAAACTTGAAACCAGGGAAGGCACCGATTGTGCGACGCCGGGTTTTGGCTTTTAGGTTTCAGGTTTTAGGTTTCAGGTTTTAGGTTTTTATGTTGCTGGTCATCGATATTGGAAATAGCAACACCGGGCTGGGCGTGTATGAGGGCGAGAGGCTGGCAGCACACTGGCGCCTGACGACCCAGAGAGAACGCACCGTGGACGAATACGGGATCCTGTGCAGGAACCTGTTCAGCCTGGCGGGCATTGCTCCCGGCCAGATCGATGCCATCGCCATCGCGTCCGTGGTCCCGCCGTTGAACCAGACACTGGAGGAGATGGCCACTTCCTATTTTCGCGTGAACCCTTTGTTTATCGAGCCGGACCTGGAGCTGGGGATGCCCAACCGTTATCACCCCCCCACCGATGTAGGAGCCGACCGCCTGGTCAACGCCGTGGCGGCCTACGCCAAGTATGGTGGTCCAGCCATTGTGGTGGACTTCGGCACTGCCACCACCTTTGATGCCATCTCCGGGGAAGGGGAATACCTGGGGGGGGTCATCGCGCCTGGCATCTACATCGCGTCTGAGGCGCTCTTCCTGAAGGCTGCGAAGCTGCCCCGGGTGGACTTCAAGAGGCCTCCGGCCGTCATCGGTCAGACCACGGTGCACAGCATCCAGTCGGGTCTCTACTACGGCTACCTCAGCCTGTTGGAAGGCATCCTTCGGCGAATGAAGCGCGAGCTGAAGGATCCGCGGGTCATCGCCACCGGAGGTTTGGCCGAGCTCATGGCCCGCGACGCCCGGGACATCCATACCGTGGACCCCTTTCTCACCCTGGAAGGCCTCCGCATCCTTTACCATCGCCTCCGCCCTTAGTACTTTTTCGTCAACCGTCAACCGTCAATGGTCAAAAGGAAGTAACCTGACACTCGGGTGAAATTTTTTCGCAAACCTTCGGGGCAGCTGGTTGTTTTCTGTAGGGAGGCCAAATGACGATTGACGATTGACCATCGATGGAATGGCGCACCCCGCGAGGGGCAGGTTACAATATGAACACAGCATGGAGCAGCAGAGGGAGCATCACAATTACTACAATTACTACACCGAGATCGAAGATCACTTCGTTCGCCGCCGAGGGAAAAACCTGCTGGTTTCGCCCCTGGATTGGTCCCTGATTGCCACGTGGAAGGAAACGGGGATTCCCCTGCGAATCGTCCTGCGGGGGATCGACCGTGCGTTCGATGGGTTCGAGGCGCGGGCGCGCAAGGGGCGGCTCGTCAATTCGCTTTTCTACTGCCACCAGGCCGTCATGGAGGCGTTCGAGGAGTACCGAGAGAGCCGGGTCGGGAGTGACTCGCAGGCGTCAGCCCCCCCGGTGGACCAAAGGCCGCTGCTGGAGTTTTTCCAGCGAAAACTGGTGGAGATCGAGGAAGCCCGTCCCTGCTTTCAGAATCCGCCCTGGCTCGCCGAAGAATTCGAAGGGTGCCTGGCCCGGCTCCGGGAGCTGGATCAAAGCGCCCGGGAGATGCCTGAGTCTCGGCTGGAGAGCCTGGAACGGGATCTCAGCGTAATGGACCAGCGGCTGCTGGCCGCGGTGGAGAAGGTGGTGGAACCCGGGCGGGTGGAGGAGTGGAAAAAGCAGGGAAAGGCTGCTCTCAGAATCTACAAGAGGAGGGTGGACAAGGAAACGTACGAGAAAATCTTTGCCAACTTTCTCCGGCGGAAGCTGCGTGAGGCCTACCGCCTGCCTCAATTCACCCTGTTCCAACTATGATTTGCAGCGTGACAAAACCGGGCCCGTTCCGCATCGAGAAACTGGTGCACGGTGGTTCGGGGATGGGTCGTTTGAACGGCCGAGTGGTGTTCGCCCCATGGACCGCCCCGGGAGATCTCGTCTCTCTGGAAAGCTGGCAAGAGAAGAAGGACTACTTTCACGCAGAGCGTGTCCGGGTCGTCGAGCCATCCAGTGAACGCCGGGCGGCCCCCTGCCCGCACTTTGGCGTTTGCGGCGGCTGCCACTGGCAGCACCTCAAGTACGATTCCCAGGCGCGTTGGAAAAGGGAAATCTTCCGGGAGACGCTCCTCCGGGCCTTGGGGGAGGAGTTTCCTTTCGATCTCATCCCCAGCCCGGAATGGGGTTACCGGCGAAGGGTGCGCCTCCAGATCGGGCGCGCTGCCGGGAACAATTTCCTGGGCTTCTTTCGCGGTGGGACCCACGAACCTTTTCGGGTGGAGGAATGCGGGGTCCTGACGGGGCCGCTGCAGGAATTGCTGCCGCGGCTGCAGCAGTGGATCCACGCTGTTCCCGTTTCACTGCGGGGTTCTGAGCTGGAAGCCCTTCAGTGCGACGATCGAACGCTGGTTCGGGTGGAAGTCGGGACGCAGAAGCAGCTCGCGGCGTTGCAGAAGCGACTGTCCTTTTGGGACCTGGGCGGGACCGTGCTCAGCGTCGGAAGGGGCGCGGGGCAAGCGTCCTCGTCCGCCGCCGCCGCGATTACTGTGGGCGGGTTTCGATACCGGGTCAGCCCGGGAACGTTCTTCCAGGCCAACGCCCACCTGACGGAGGAACTGGTGCGCTCCGTCCTGGATCAGTTGAGGGGGCGTGGGAAGCCCGTCCTGGAACTGTATTCGGGAGCAGGCTTGTTCACGGTCCCGGTCGCCAGCTCTGGCCGGGAAGTGGTGGCGATCGAGGAGGACCCCGTCGCGTGCGCCGACGCGCGGTGGAACCTCCGCGTGGCCGGTGTCTCCGACGCCGCTGTCGTTTGCGAAAAAGCGGACCGGTGGCTGGCGCGTCAGCCTCCGGCGGAAGTGGGCCGGTTTGAGAGCGTCCTGCTGGATCCTCCCCGCACGGGACTGGGACCGGCAGTCTTGCAGCAGGTTTTGAAGCTTCAAGCATGTCACATCATCTATGTCTCCTGTGACCCTGCCACCCTGGCCCGGGACCTGCGCCGCTTCCGCCAGGGCGGGTACCGGCTGGCTCGTTTAAGGGCCTTCGATTTCTTTCCCCAGACTTATCATCTCGAAGCCATCGCAGCGCTGGAGCGGTCTGCGTAACTCATCACGCAGACACAGAACAAGGTACCATGCGAGACGGCCCCTTGGTCGCGGTCTATGCGGTCCTCGCTCTCGGAATCTATCTTTCCGATGTCCTCCGGGTCGAGCCACTGTACTTCCTCCTGGCGTGCGGCCTGGTCCTTCTGGCCTTTCTGACTTACCGGCTCCAGCGGTACACCCTCTCGTGTTGCTTGGTGCTGTTTGGATTCTTTTTGGCCGGGACTTTGAATGGGAGGAAACTTCAGTGGGCGGAAGCGGGGCGGATCGCGCCTGGAGTGTGGGAAGTGAGGGGTGCCCTCCTGGAGGATCCCGACGTTCGGCCCGATAAGATGGTCTTCCTGATGCGGACGGGTCCAGGTGCGCCCCGGGGAAGGAAATTGGCGGTCCTCCAGGTGACCGTATATTCCTCCGTCCTTCCCCCCGCCCGGTATTTTGACCCTCCGCTGCAGGCCGGTGACCGGATCCGTTTTGTGAGTGAGGTCAGGAGCGCCAGGCGCTTCTTGAACGAGGGCTCCTTTGATTACCCTCGTTATTTGAAGAGCCGCGGCGTGGACTACCTGGTCTCCCTCAAATCTCCCCGGATGATCCAGCGGGGGACCGTTCCCCGGCGGTCCTGGAAGGACCCGATCCACCGGCTCCGTCGCGTCATTCGGGACCGCCTGCATCGCGGCTTCGGCGGCCGGGGAGAGGAAGAGGGGTTCCTCCTGGCCCTGTTCCTCGGTGACCGTTCCCGCCTCTCCGCTCGCCTTGAACGGGAGTTTCAGGAGGCGGGCCTCTACCACGTCCTGGTGGTGTCCGGGATGCATGTGGGGATTCTTGCCTTCTTCGGGTGCGTTGTCCTGGGGTGGCTGCGGCTGGCGGACTGGGCACAGTTCTTGATCCTGGGCCTGGCCGTTTGCCTTTACGTGTTGCTGGTCGGGGCCCAGGCTCCAGTGGCGCGCTCTGCGCTATTGTTCGGGATCTATTTTCTATCCCGGATCCTGTTTCGCCGCTCCCACTGGCTGAACTCGCTGGCTTTTGCGGGCCTGGCGCTTCTTTTGGCACAGCCGCTTTTGTTGCGCGACGCGGGCTACCAGCTGACCTTCGCCGCAGTCTTCGCCATTGGCGCGCTGGGTTCGCCCCTCCAGCGGTGGTTGACCGGGCCGCTGGTGGCCGGCACGGAGGCCGCGGGCGATCCGGCGCGGTTGATCCTGGAGAACTCGCCCTTTGCGCGGCGGGCGCGCTGGTGGAAGTTCACCCTGGAGGACCTCCAGGCGGGCTTGGAGCGCCGTTTCCAGTGGAATCGAAAGGTTTGGCACGTCGGGCTGGTCTGCGCGGTCAAAGGACTGCATGGGCTGGCCGGCCTCCTGTGCATCAGCGTGGCGGTTCAGGCAGTCCTGGTGTTACCCATGGCGTTCTATTTCCATCGCGCCACCTGGATGGCACCTCTGCTGAACCTGATCTTCGTTCCTTGGGTCAGTGTGCTCCTCCCGATGGTAGCGTTCTATTTCCCCATCCAGGCCCTGCATCCTTTGTTGGGGTCTGGGTGGGCTGCAGCGACCCACAGATGGCTCGACGGGGGACTCCGCTTGCTGAGAGTGCTCCGTGGGGAAGGACAGGGGCCCGAACGGATTCCAACGCCGCCCCCTGAGCTCGTGACCCTCTTCGTCCTGAGCTTGGTGGCGATGCTGCTGGCTCGAGGCAGGACGCGGCTGGTATTCCTGGCCGTTTTCTCCGCCGCCGCGATTCTGGTTTCACTGAACCCGTTTCCTCACGGGCACAGGAAGGGACACCTGACGTTCCATTTCATGGATGTGGGACAGGGAGATTCCACGCTGGTGGTTTTCCCACGGGGGAGAACGATGCTGGTGGATGGAGGCGGCCTCCGGAGCGAGCCCGTGGGAGACGAGGGGCCAGGACCGCCGCTGGAATGGGAGGGCGACGAATCCCAGCGCCTGGACATCGGCGAGCATGTGGTGAGTCCACGGCTCTGGCGAGCCGGCATCCGCCATCTGGATGTCGTGCTGCTGACCCACCGTCATCAGGATCACCTCCAGGGCCTCTTCTCGATCCTGGAAAATTTCAAGGTGGGCGAGGTTTGGGTAGGTGCCGGAGCGGAAGACGGTGGATTCCTGGAACCCCTGCGCACCCGGGCTCTGGCGCGGGGATCGCGCTGGCGAATCCTGGAGCGCGGAAAGACACTCTACTGGGAAGGCGTGGAGATGGCGGTGTTGCATCCACCCGACGTTTCCGGGGGCTGGTTGAATCCCAACAATCAGTCCCTGGTCCTGAAACTCTCTCTGGGTTCCTTCGGGGTCCTTTTGACTGGCGACATCGAACGGGAGATCGAAAACGAGCTCGTGGCCCGAGGAGATGACCTGCGGTCCGCTCTCCTGAAGGTGCCCCACCACGGGAGCATTTCCTCCAGCACCCCGCAATTTCTTGGCCGCGTCCAGGCCCGCATCGCGGTGATCCAGGCCGGTGCTCTGAACCCCTTCAACCATCCTTCTTCGCACGTCGTCGCCCGGTTCCACCGCATGGGCGTGGCAGTCTTTCAGACGGCCCGGGACGGGGAGGTCATGGTCGCCACGGATGGCCGCCGGCTCGAGGTCCGCCTGCAGAGGGAGAGGGAATATCGGAGCCCCCGCCCGTAAATCTCCCGTTCGCCCGGTGGATTCGCCGGATGTGCTGATGCTATAGTGATGAACGATGGTCCGTCCCAAACGCTCGTTTGCCCCTCTGGTGGCATTTCTCCTGCTCCTGGCCGCGGGGGCGTGGTACGTGCGCTGGAGGACGACCCGGTACGACCCTCTGATTGATCGGGTGAGCAGGGAATTTCAACTGGACTTCTGGCTGGTCAAATCTCTCATTTACGAAGAGAGCTGGTACGATGCCCGTGCCCGCGGCGAGGCCGGGGAACTGGGACTGATGCAAGTGATGCCCGGCGTGGCCCAGGAATTTTCCCAGGAGACGGGGCGGGGCCTTTCCGAGGAGGCCCTGCTGGATCCCGAGACCAACCTGCGGGTGGGCTGCTGGTACCTGAGACAGTCTTTGGAGAAGTACAAGGGTTACTCCGATCCGCTCCCCTACGCCCTGGCGCGCTACAATGCGGGGGAAACCCGGGTCAAAAGATGGATCGAGGAGGCCCGTAGCGGCAGCCCCCGGCCCGACGGGGCCTCCTTTGTGAATTCCATCAATTTCCCCCTCACCCGCAAGTACATTACCAATATCTTGAAGAGAAAACCTAAAACTAAAAAACCTAAAACCTAAAACCCAGTCTGGCCGTAGGTTTCAGGTTTTAGTCCGGATCATTCATGAACAGGACCTGTCAGGGCACGGCTTCAGCGGTGCCAACTGGAGATCAAGCGAGGACGGCTTCGGCTCGACTGAGCTCGCCGAAGTCAGCCGCTGAGGTGACGGAATGGTCCCAGGGGCTGAAGCCCATCTTTAATCACACAACAGGCCCGGCCCGGCTGAAGCCGTGCCCTGACGCAAATAGTTTATGAATAATTCGGGTTAGATTTTGGGTTTTAGAGTTTCAGGTTTTTCAGTGAGAGATTCGTCCATGGAAATGGAAGTGTGGACCCAATTGCTTCTGGCTGCAGCCCTGGGCGGCGTGGTCGGCCTCGAACGCGAGTACAGCAAAAAGCCCGCTGGGCTGCGCACGAACATTCTGATCTGTCTGGGGTCTGCTTTCTTCACCGTGCTTTCCTCTGAGCTGGCACCCCAGTTCGCAGGTGATCCCACCCGCATCGCTTCCAACGTGGTGGTAGGCATCGGTTTCATCGGAGCCGGAACCATCATCCGGGCCGGCGGATCGGTCGTCGGGCTTACCACGGCGGCCACCATCTTCGTCGTGGCCAGCATCGGCATGGGGGTGGGCGCCGGCCACCACTGGCAAGCCATCGCTGTCGCCATTATCAGCATCGTCACGTTGAACATCCTGGGCATCCTGGAACACAAGTTCGCCCGCTCGGTCCAAAGCTTTCGCTATGTGGCTCTCGTCCGGGATCCGGCACTGGCCCTCGACAGGATCAGCGGCATGCTTCGGGAATATCACTTGTTCATGGACCGGGTGGATGTCAGCCGGGAGGACCGCCACTATCGGATGTCGTTTCTGGTGCTGACCTCGCGCAAGACCAGCGAACAGGTGATGCAGCGGATTCTCTCTTGGGGGGAAGCGGGCCTCGTGGACCACGTGGAGCTCGAAACCCGAAACCCGAAACCTGAAACCTGAAACCAAGAACCAACAAAAAGATGGTTTCAGGTTTCGGGTTTCAGGTTTGCATCTCCTTTAAGATGGCTTCGGCGGCTTGGACGGGATCCGGCGCTTCCAGGATCGGTCTTCCCACCACCACGTAGTCGGCTCCCCGCCGCACGGCCTCGCCAGGGCTGAGCAGGCGTTCCTGGTCCCCGCGGGGAAAACCCGCAGGTCGCACGCCCGGGGTGACCACCAGGCATCGAGGGAAGGTCCCCTTGATGGGTTCGATCTCAAGGGGCGACGCCACCACTCCGTCCAGCCCGCACTTCAGGGCCAGCGCCGCAAGGTGGAGCACCTGCTGCTGCACCGGGCCTGACATACGCACCCGCTCCAGGTCCCGGGACCTCAGGCTGGTGAGCACGGTGACAGCCAGGATCTGGGGTTGGGCCAGCGATTCCTTCACCGACGCCTCCCTCACTGCGTCACGTACCGTTTTCATCATGGTGGGCCCGCCGGACGCATGCACGGTGAAGAGGGCCACACCCAGCCGGGCTGCTTCCACCCCCGCCGCAGCCACCGTCTGGGGAATGTCGTGAAATTTCAAGTCCAGGAGAATTCGCTCCCCACGCTGAACGAGGGCCCGCACCACGTCCGGGCCGGCGGCCGTAAACAGCTGGCTTCCCACTTTGAACAGGCCTGCCCGTCCCCGGAGGCGGTGCGCGAGTTGCAAAGCCGCTTCCTGGCCGCTGACATCCAGAGCGATGATGAGGCGGTTGGCAGGGCCAGACATCAGAAACCCAAAACTTCAAAACCAAAACCGAGAATCGAGGATCGATGATCGAGGATCGCCGATCCTCGGATCCTCCATCCTCTATCCTCCGCGGTTTCAGGTTTGGGCTAGGGGATCATAGCATACAGGAAAGGGTAAATACGCCGTGTCAATTCCCGGGCGGTTGTGTTATGTTGATCCGACCGCGCCTGTGCCGGCCAGTTTCGGTGGCGGTTCGTAGAGACCGCCCATGCACCTCCATGAAAGATGCTCAGCAGATCATGACCGCGACCCAGATGAACGAAGTGCTCCATGATCTGGCGGAACAAATCGTTGGCCGGCATCCCCAGGTGGATGAGGTAGCGCTGGTGGGCATCCGGAGGAGAGGTGCGCCCCTGGCCCACCGGCTGGCTGAAAAAGTTGGAGCCCTTCGGGGACGAAAGATTCCCGTAGGCACCCTGGACATCACGCTGTACCGGGACGACCTGACCACCATCGCGCCCAACCCCGTGGTCCATGACACCTTCATCGATTTCCAGGTGGAAGGTAAAGTGCTGATCTTGGTGGATGACGTTCTTTACACCGGACGCACCGTGCGCGCCGCCCTGGACAGCCTGATCGACTATGGCCGACCGCGCAAGGTGGAGCTGGCGGCGCTCATCGACCGGGGTCACCGGGAACTCCCGATCCAGGCCGACTATGTGGGCCGCTCCGTGGAGACCCGGGAGGACCAGATCGTCAAGGTCATGCTGAAGGAAGAGGACGGAGTGGAACAGGTCTTGCTGGTGACTCAAGAATCCTGACCCGCACCTACTTTGACAGACCCGTTGCGGGCACTGTCTGCTGTTATTGCAGGCTTTTCCGACTGGGCCTTGCAACTTCGATGCTCAAAGCAGGTGCGGGGCTGACGTTCCGGTCGTGGCGACCAAGAGAGCAGCCCTCAAGCGCAAGGACCTCCTCGGCATCGAACCCCTTTCCGTGGAAGAAATCCACCTGATTCTGGAGACGGCCTCCAGTTTCCAGGAGGTGGCCGCCCGGCCCGTGAAGAAGGTCCCGACCCTGCGCGGCCGCACCATCATCAACCTCTTCTTCGAACCGTCCACCCGGACCCGCTCTTCCTTCGAGCTGGCGGGGAAGCGCCTGAGCGCTGATATCCTGAACTTTACCGCCTCCGCCTCGAGCGTGGTCAAAGGGGAGACGCTTCTGGACACCGTCCTCAACCTGGAATCCATGGCGCCGAGTATCATCGTGATCCGCCACCCAGCGTCCGGTGCCCCGCACCAGCTGGCAGGTGCTTGCAAGGCCTCCATCGTCAACGCCGGCGATGGAATGCACGAGCACCCCACCCAGGCCCTCCTGGATGCGCTCACCGTGCTGCAGAAGAAGGGGAGCATCCGGGGGTTGAACGTCACGCTGGTAGGAGACCTGGCCCACAGCCGTGTGGCCCGGTCCGATGTGCTGATTTTCTCCAGGCTGGGCGCCCGCGTGACCGTGTGCGGGCCACCCACCCTGATCCCGCTGGAAATGGAGCGGCTGGGCGCCCGTGTGGTCTTTGACATGGACGAGGCCCTGCGGGGCGCCGATTGCAT
Organism: Acidobacteriota bacterium; assembly: GCA_016210925.1. Lineage (GTDB taxonomy): Bacteria > Acidobacteriota > UBA6911 > JACQTF01 > JACQTF01 > JACQTF01. The sequence goes on from JACQTF010000132.1 coordinate 16,760, forward strand.
CATCATGCTCCGTATCCAGGTCGAGCGACAGACACAGGCGTTTTTCCCCTCGATCCGGGAGTACTTTCGCTGGTATGGTCTGACCGAGGAGCGGATGCACCAGGCTGCGCAGGGTGCCATCGTGATGCACCCTGGCCCACTGAACCGGGGCGTGGAGATCGCCTCGGAAGTGGCCGACGGACCCTACTCGGTCATCCTGGACCAGGTGGCCAACGGAATCGCGGTGCGTATGGCGGTGCTGTACTTGCTGTCTGCGGGGCGAGGATAGCTGACGGACGCCCGCCCTTGGCGGCAGGACTCGGACACTATGGTCCTATTGATCCAGAATGGGTTGCTGATCGATCCAGCCAACAACGTGGAAGATCGGATGGACCTTCTCGTGGAAGGAGGGAAGGTCGCGAAGACTGGAAAGCGACTGAGAACACCGCGGGCAGCCAGGGTCATCGATGCTACGGGATGGGTCGTGGCGCCGGGGTTCATCGACCTGCACGTCCATTTCCGCGAGCCGGGCCGGGAAGACGCCGAGACCATCGAGAGCGGAGCACAGGCGGCGGCGGCGGGCGGTTTTACGTCGGTGGTCTGCATGCCCGACACGCAGCCCGTCAACGACAACGAAGCGATCACCCGGTTTATCCTGGAGCGGGCGGCTCAGGTCTCTCCAGTGAACGTTTTTCCCGCCGGGGCCCTCACCAGCCGAAGCGAAGGCGAGACCCTGTCGGAAATGGGGATGATGCGGGAAGCGGGAATCGTGGCCGTCACCGACGACGGCCGGCCGGTGCCCAATGCTCAGGTGATGCGCCGGGCCATGGAGTATGCCAGGAGATTTGACCTGGTCGTGATGGATCATTGCGAGGACCCGCAACTCTCGGCGGACGGTGCCATGCACGAGGGCTATTATTCCACCCTGCTGGGACTGCGGGGCATCAGTCCCGTGGCCGAGGAAGTCCACATCGTGCGGGACCTGCTCCTGGCCGAGTTGACGGGCGCCCGGCTCCACCTTGCGCACCTCTCCACCCGGGGCGCCCTGGAAATGCTCCGGCAGGGGAAGAAGCGGGGCGTGGCCGTCACCGCTGAGGTGACACCTCACCATTTCACCCTCACCGACGCTGCGGTCGTGGGCTATAACACCAATACCAAGATGAAACCTCCGCTGCGCTCCCAGGAAGACGTGCGGGCCCTGATTGCAGCCATGAAGGATGGCACTGTGGATGCCATCGCCACCGACCATGCGCCCCATAACATTATCGACAAGAACGTGGAGTACGACCGCGCGGCCTTCGGGATCGTCGGGCTGGAGACCTGCGTGAGCCTGGCCCTGGATCGACTGTACCACCGTGAGCGCGTACCCCTCCGGCGCCTGGTGGAGCTTCTGTCCACGCGTCCGGCTCGCATCATCGGCGTGGATCGCGGGCATCTGTCCCCGGGGGCGATGGCGGACATCACCCTCCTGGATCCCGAGCGCAGCGTGCGTGTGGACGTGGAGCGCTTCAAAAGCAGAGGGCGCAATTCCCCGTTTCATGGCTGGGAATTGAGGGGCGCGCCCGTCATGACCATGGTGAAAGGACGGGTGGTGTGGCAGGCTTGAGCGAGAAGCGCCGTCGGATCTTGAAAGAGTGCGGCATTATCGCCTTCCTTCTGCTGGCCCTCATCCTCTCCGGGATGTCCATTCTGGGCGACCGGGGTTACCTGGCGCTGCGAAAGAAGCAGAGGGAGTACGAAAAGCTCCAGGCGGAAATCTTGCAACTCCGCCAGAAGAAGGAACAACTGTTGAAGGAGATCGATGCCTTGCGCCAGGACCCCAAGGCCATCGAGGAAGTGGCGCGGGAGGAATTGCACCTCGCCCTGCCCGAGGACCTGGTAGTCAAAATCCCTGAGCGGGACCCAAAGGACAAAAAGGAGAGACCGTGATGCATCTCCTGGTGTTCTCCACCGTTTCCAGCCAGGAGGAGGGAGAACGGATCGGGCAAGAACTGGTCCGGGCCCGCCTGGCCGCCTGCGTCAACGTGGTACCGCGGATCACGTCGATTTACGAATGGAAGGGGGAGCTGTGCCGCGAGACCGAATGCCTGCTCCTGATCAAGTCGCACCGGGGGCGATTCCAGGATCTTCAGGAAAAGATCCGCCAGTTGCACAGCTACGAGCTACCTGAAGTGATCGGGGTGGAGATTTGCGAGGGATCGGAGCGTTATCTCGCCTGGATCGATGAAGTGATGCGCACCCCGGGTTGAAAAACCCGTCATTGGCCCGGATTATTCATGAAGCGTTTGCGTCAGGGCACGGCTTCAGCCGTGCCCTTCCGGGTCTTTTGATGAATCATCCGGGTTAGTTGAGCGGAGCCGGTTTTTCCAAATAGCACCCCAGTTGCTCTCGGAGTCCGAGAATCCATTTAGCCCAATCCAGTTCCAAATATTTTTGTAGCTCGCGTTTCTTGACGATTGACCGTTGACGGGCTTTCAGGCGTGAGCCAGGGCCTGGTCCAGGTCTTCGATCAAGTCTTCCACGTCTTCGACGCCGACGGAGATCCGCAACAGGCCTTCGGTGATGCCCAGCTTTTCACGTTCCCCGCGGGGGACGATGGCGTGGGTCATGGTGGCGGGATGGGAGAGCAGCGTCTCCACGCCGCCCAGGCTCTCTCCCAGGCTGCAGAGCTTCACGCCGCTTGCCACGGCGTTCGCCTTCTCCAGGCTTCCCACGTCGAAGGAGATCACGCCTCCGAAACCGCTCATTTGTTTCTTGGCCAGGTCGTGTTGGGGGTGCTCGGGCAGCCCCGGATAGTACACCTTCCGGACCTTCGGATGCTCCTTTAATAATCGTGCGATTTCCCGAGCGTTCTCCTCGTGCTGCCGCATCCGGAGGGCCAATGTCTTCGTCCCGCGCAGCACCAGCCAGGAATCGAATGGGCTCAGGATGGCGCCGCCAGCGTTTTGGATGAACGCGATCTTGGCTCCGTCGCCTTCGTCCCGCGCGACCACCACCCCGCCCACGCTGTCGCTGTGGCCGTTCAAGAACTTGGTGGTGCTGTGGACCACGATGTCCGCTCCGAGCTCCAGCGGTCTCTGAAGATAAGGGGTCATGAAGGTGTTATCCACCACCAGCTTGATGCTTCGGGGCCGGCACAACTGGGACATGCTTTGGATGTCCGACAGGATCATGAGAGGGTTGGTGGGCGTCTCCAGGAAGATCATACGGGTGTGAGATTGCAGGCCCCGATAGACCGCCTCCACGGAAGAGGTGTTGACGAAGGAAAACTCCAGCCCGAAGTTTCTCAAGATGCGATCGAAGAGGCGAAACGTCCCTCCATAAACGTTCTGCGACACGAGGACGTGATCGCCCTTCTGCAACAGGAGCAAGACGGCGTGGATGGCCGCCATCCCCGAGGCGAAGGCGATGCCCCGGGAGCCCCGTTCCAGGGTGGCGATGTTTTTCTCCAGCGCCTCCCGGGTGGGGTTTTGGGTGCGGGCGTACTCGTACCCCTTGTGTTTTCCGATCTGCTCTTGAACGTAAGTGGAAGTCTGGTAGATCGGGACCACGACCGCTCCGGTGGAAGGGTCCGGACGCTGGCCGGCGTGGATGGCATCCGTGGCAAAACCCATGCTCCCTCCTCAGTAAACCCGAAACTTTGAAACCTGAAACCTGAAACCTAAAACTTTAAACCTGAAACCGTGGGTCCCGCGGTATCGGTTTTGAGTTTCAGGTTTCAGGTTTCAGGTTTTGGGTTTCCGCTTCGTCGTAGATGTGGGTGCTCAGATAGCGCTCTGATCCGTCCGGAAGCACGGTGACGACCCGCTTGCGCGGGCCCAGCTTCTTGGCGTAGCGGACAGCGGCAAAGGCTGCAGCTCCGGAGGAGCTTCCCACCAGCAATCCCTCCCGGCGGGCCAGGAGGCGGACCATGCGAAAAGCGTCTCGATCCTGGACCATGTGGACCTCGTCCACGTATTGACTGTCGTAATTTTTTGGGATGAAGTGGGTGCCAATGCCCTCCACTCGGTGCTCGCCCGGGGGACCGCCCCCCAGCACGGAGCCCTGGGGCTCGACGGCAACGGTGAGGATGTTCCGGTCTTTCTCCTTCATGAAGCGGGCCACGCCGCTCAGCGTGCCTCCCGTGCCTACCCCGATCACGACCGCGTCCACTCGCTCTTCCATTTGCTCCCAGATCTCCCGGGCCGTGGTCTGGTAGTGAAAGTCCGGGTTGGCAGCATTTTCGAATTGCTGGGGCATGAAGGCATTGGGTGTCTTCTCCACAATTTCCTGAGCCTTTCGGATGGCTCCCTGCATCCCCACGCTGTCGGGGGTCAGGATCAGTTCGCATCCCAGGGCCTTCATGAGGATTCGTTTCTCCACGCTAAAGCGTTGCGGCATGCAGATGATGCATTTGTACCCGCGGGCAATGGCCACCAGCGCCAGGCCGATCCCCGTGTTACCCGCTGTGGGCTCGATGAGAGTGCTGCCCGGTTTCAACCGGCCGTCCTTTTCCGCCGCCAGTACCATGCCCAGGGCGGCCCGGTCCTTGACGCTGCCCCCCGGATTGAAAAACTCCAGTTTGCCGTACACGTCTCCCTCGGTGGCGGCGGTCAGATTTTTGAGGTGCAGGAGGGGCGTGTTGCCGATGAGCTCCAGCATATCTCCGGTGGCCCTGAGTTTCATGAAGATCTCCTGCGGAGTGCGAGCTGGCCGTCGCGCAAGTCGGTGTTGAAATTTTGCCGGAAAAATAGTAATAGTAGAAAAGCCAGCCTTGTGGAGACCGTTCTTTTCTCTTTCCTGTGGAGGTCGGTATGCCGGTTTACGACTACAAATGCAAAGAGTGCGGCAAGAAGTTCACCGTGACCCAAACCCTTAAGGACTACGACAGCAAAAAGACGAAGTGCCCGAAGTGCGGCAGCCGCAAAGTGGAACAGTTGGTGTCTGCCTTTTTTGCTGTTACGTCTAAGAAAAGCTAGGGTTACGTGGTAGAGAACCCCGGACGAGGGGGGATGAAGCGATCTCCGCAGCTCGCGTTCCCCCAATCAGGGTTTCTCCACCAACATGGCCATGCCCATCCCGCCGCTGATGCACAGGGTCGCAATGCCGCGGGGGGCATTTCGGCGCAGCATTTCGTAAACCAGGGTGACCAGGATCCGCGCCCCGGTGCACCCGATGGGATGCCCGAGGGCGATCGCCCCCCCATTGACGTTCACCTGATCGGAGTCGAATTTCAAGTCCCGCTGGCAAGCCAGAACCTGAGCCGCGAACGCCTCGTTCAATTCGATGAGGGAAACCGAGCTCAGCCGCAGCTTCTGCCGCTCCAGGAGCTTTCTGACGGCTGGGACCGGCCCGATCCCCATGATCTTGGGATCCACGCCCGCGATGGTGTAGTCCACGACCCGGACTTGGGGCTCCAGGCGGAACCGGGAGAGGGCCTCTTCGCTTACCACCAACATGGCTGCAGCGCCGTCGGTGATCCCGGAAGAATTGCCGGCGCTGACGGACCCGTTCTTTCGAAAGACCGCAGGGAGCTTCGAAAGGGTCTCTCGAGTGGTATCCGGTCGCGGGTGCTCGTCCTCCTGCACCTGGTTCCGATTTCCTTTCCGATCCACCACGGTCACTGGCACGATCTCCTGCTGGAACCGCTTTTCAGCCATGGCCTGGAGGGCGCGTTGGTGGCTTCGGAGCGCGAACTCGTCCTGTTCCTCCCTGCTGATCTGGTAAAGATCCACGAGGTTCTCGGCGGTCTCGCCCATGACTTGCTCTGACAGCGGGCAGAGGAAACCATCCTGGTACATGCCGTCAATCAGTTTTGCGTGCCCCAGCCGGTAACCCCAGCGGGCCCCATCCAGGTAATAGGGGAGCCGGCTCATGGACTCGGTGCCGCCTGCCAGGATCACCGAGGCGTTGCCCAGCAGGACCTCCTGAAAAGCAAGGACCACGGATTTCAGGCCGCTCCCACAAGCCTTATTGACGGTGTAGGCGGGCTGATGGTCCGGAACCCCTGCCCGGTGGGCGATCTGCCGGGCTACGTTAGGGCCGCCGCCAGCCTGCCGCGCGTTCCCGAAGATGCACTCCTCCACAGCTTCCGGGTCGAGACCGGTTCGCTGCAGGGTGGCCCTGGCCGCTTCCGTTCCCAGGTCCGCTGCCGTGAGATCCGCAAACGCACCTCCGAACTTGCCGATGGGAGTCCGAGCCGCCCCCACGATGAAAATTCCTTTGTTCTTCTCCACGGCCCTAAAGAGAATTTCGCAAGAAAGTCCCGATCCAGGTTCCAGTATATAAGCAAGGCGCCGAAATTGAAAAGCCAAACTGACCTCCTGGAGCTTCGGAAGCTGTTGGACAGCTTCTTTTCGGGACGGGAGCGCTGGTACGTCCGGTTGCCGGACCGCCTCCTGGAGGGGGAGAGCTGGGACCTGGACGCCGGGTATGGAAAGCTGGTGTTCCGTTTCCGCAGCCGTGATGGGCAGGTCTTTTGTCGCCGCGTGTTGGGTTACCGGGAGGAGGGCCGGCAGGTGCTCATGGAGGTGACGCACCACGGCTCCCGCAAGACCGACACCTTGATTCTGGCTGGCGATGCTTCAGGGGAGTTTTCTCTCCCGGAATGGCATGCGCGGCTCCGGGGGCTCCTGTCCCTGGAAGGCTATCGGGTGGTCCACCAGGTCACCTACAGCGATCTGGCGCGACATCTTTCCGGGAGGTTCACACGGCTCATCCTGAGGAAGGGAGTGGAACAGCAGGCGGCGATCGCAGCGATCCCCGGTGACTCAGGGGGGTACGAGGGGATGCTGACCGCAGGGCTCCTGTGGTTAGACCGGGTGCGACAGACCTCGCGCAACTCCGTCGGGCTCACGGTGTGCGTTCCGGAACCCCCGGCGGCCAGCTTCTTGAGCCTCGCTGCCTGGATCCGTCCTTCAGCACGATTGCGCCTGCTGTCGTTTCGGCTGGACCCGGATCGGGTTCGGGAGATTCCTGTTCGAGAGATTTCCCTCGATCCCGACGACGAACAGTACGAATGGCCCGTTTCTCAGGAGCATCGGTTGTCGCCTCTGCTGCTCCGATTGCTGGAGCTGGAGCCCCGGTGGGTCCGGCGCCATGGGCGAGGGCCGGCGTACGACTCCCTTCGGTTTCGGGGCTTTGAGTTCGCCCGGGTTTACGGAACCCAGCGCGATTCGATCCACTATGGCACGGGCGGAGACTGGACAGAGCTGACCGAGAAAGCCTGGGATGACTTCCTCCAGTTCTTCTTTGAGCTGCTGTCGATCCGGCGATGGAACAGTACGCAGCGAGGACATCCCTACTACCGATTACAGGCAGAGCGGTGGCTGGAAAGCCTCCTGCTGGACGACATACAGGCGCTCGGGGTGGAACTCGATCCCCACCACGTCTGCTCCCAGGTCCCCACGTACGTCGGAGGCGAAAGAGGGCTCGTGGACTTGTTGACCGTGGACCACGGAAACCGCCTCGTGGTCATCGAGCTAAAAGTCAGCGAGGAGATTGACCTGCCCCTTCAGGGCCTGGATTACTGGAGCCGCGTCTATCATCACAACCTGCGCGGTGATTTTCAGAAGCGCGGTTACTTCCCGGGGGTGAGGCTGAGCCCTCAAGCCCCGCTCCTCTATCTGGTGTCACCCCTGTTTCGGTTCCACGAAATGCTGGATATCGTGCTGCAGTACGTCCGGGACGAAGTGGAATGTTACCAGGTGGGGATCAATCACAACTGGAGAAGAGCAGTGAGGGTCTTGCGAAGACGGAAGGTGCACGGTTAGCGCTGCTTGGTTTTCCCTTCGATTTCCTTGTCAACGCCCTTAAAGGAGTTCCTAAAGTTGCGGATCCCCTCCCCGAGGCCCTTGCCCAGTTGAGGCAGCCGGCTGGCGCCAAACACCAGGATGACGATCAGCAAAATGAGAACCAGTTCCCAAATGCCGAAACTACCCATAATTGACCTCCCCACATTTACGCTGAGCCCATCGTAGAGGAAACAATGCCATTTGTCAAATACTTACGGACGCTTAGAAGGGACAGAGGGACACAGTAGTCTGTCCCCAACGTTTATACCACCATCCGTTCGTTTCCCAGGCGCCGGGTAAAACGCTCCCGGTCCAGGGCTTCCAGGTAGGGAATGGCATACTTTCGGGACAACCTAAACAAATCCTTGAACTCTGTAACTGAAAATCTTGATCCCTTTGGAAATTTTTTGTGGATAGCCTGCTTCATCCTCTCCCAGGCATCCCGATGAAGGTAAAGGCCTTCATTGACCTTGCGCAATTTTTTCTCATCCACCAGCAGATGGAACAGTTTCCGGGCCCTGTCAGCTTTGTCACCGAGGCCCTGAAGCATTTCATCGAGTTCCGGGGGCTGGAGGTCCCAAGCCTCAAATTGACGTTCCAGATCCTGCTTCAGGTCCTGGTCGGCATCCGAGAGTGTGACCCTACGACCGAACAGGGAGACCAGGTCCTGGTCTACCCGGATCCGGTGCTGGTCAGACATTTGTTGCAACAGAAAGCGGAAGATCTCCGGGTTCAGGTCGGTGCTCTTGCGGAGTTCTTCCTTGGGCATGCCTGGGGCTAGAGGTTGCCGGCGGTGATACTGCTGAACGGTCTGTTCGATCTGATGGCCGAGCTGGTCGTATATCTTCGAGGAGACCACGGCGTCGGGCTGGGCGCGCACCACCAGGCCGAGCTTTTCCAGCGCATCGCAATACCCCTTTAAGGTTTCCCTCTGAAGGCCGGTGCGGCGGATGAGGGTGCTGAGGGAGAGTCCTGGAAGGGGAGGGGCTTCCAGATAGTACATAAGCCGTTGTGGATAGGTTTGCCGGGACATCCAGTTCAGGCTTGCGACTGCGTTGGGGTCGTGTTGCTTGTGTTTAGGCGGAGAGTTGTCCAACACCGTTCCGCCGCCGATGGTCAGGGAGGGGGAGTACTGCCGGATGATAAAGGCATCTTCGGGCAAAACCAGCGTGGGTTCCTCCAGGCGGAGTTGCGCCATGCTCCGTTGTCCGGGCTGAACGGATTCACGGCTCAGCACCACAACTCGACTCATGATCTCCGAAGTGCCGTGGTGAAACCGAACGCGGGAGCCGGATTTCAGGGCTCGGGGACTGGAGGGCAGCAACTGCAGCTCTACGTCGATCATGGAGGAGCACTGAAACAACCCGGCAGGGGTCAAGACGCATCCCCGTGGCACACTCTCCACTGCCACCGCGTGAAGGTTGAGGGCCGTCCGCTGGCCCGCCCGGGCCCACTCGACGGGCGAGCCGTAAACGTGAATTCCGCGAATCTTGGTGGTCATCCCAGAGGGCAGGATCTCGATCTCCTGATCCCGGGTGATTTCTCCGGAAAGCAGCGTACCGGTGACCACGGTCCCGAACCCCTTCATCGAAAAAGCCCGGTCCACAGGCATGCGAAAATATCCCGCGGACGTTTTTTCCGGTACCCGTCCGATGGCCTGCAAAAGCGCCTGCTGGAGGTGATCGAGCCCTTCTCCCGTTCGTGCGCTCACGGGCACGACTTCGGCCTGATCCAAGAACGACTCCTGGACCAGCTCCCGGATCTCTTCCTTGACGATCTCCACCAGGTCGGGAGGGACCAGGTCCGATTTTGTGATGGCTACAACTCCGTCGCGGATCCCGAGAAGTCGGCAGATATCGAAATGCTCTCGGGTCTGGGGCATGACCGATTCGTCTGCCGAGATCACCAGCAGGACCAGGTCAATCCCCCCCACCCCCGCCAGCATATTCTTGACGAACTTTTCATGTCCTGGCACATCGATGAAGCCCACCCTCGCCCCGTCCAGGTCCATGTGCGCGAATCCCAGGTCGATGGTGATTCCGCGGAGCTTTTCCTCTTTGAGCCGATCCGCATCGATCCCGGTCAACGCCTTGACCAAGGCAGTCTTCCCATGGTCGATGTGCCCCGCGGTGCCGATGATGACGTTTTTCATGGAGAGGCGGAAGTCGTTGACCCGATTCAGGCTTCTATATTATCATACGGGCTTGTCCCCGGTGCGATCGCCGAAATCTGGGGGTCCACGAGGCGGAGGCTTCCTTCACTTCCGACTTGTCGGGACCGAGCTCACGGACAAAGCCCGACACCATAAGGCCCGCCTAGCGGCAGGCATGCCCGGAAGGGAGGCGTTTGTCCGAGCAGGGCGGCGCCCTACCGCCAAGCGACTCATGTTCGATCAACTGTCGAAGCGGCTTCAGAAGATCATCAAAGATCTGAAAGGGGAAGGCCGTCTCACGGAGGGACATATCGAGATGGCCATGCGGGAGATCCGCATGGCGCTCCTGGAGGCGGACGTCCATTTCAAGCTGGTCCGAGACTTCGTGGAGCGGGTGAAGTCCCGGGCCCTGGGCCAGCAGGTGCTCCAGAGCCTGACTCCGGGCCAGCAGGTCGCCAAGATTGTGCGCGATGAACTCGTGGAGATGTTGGGTGGCAGCTCTCAGGAGCTGCAGTTCTCCAGCACGCCGCCCAGCGTGCTGCTCATGGCGGGGCTTCAAGGCTCCGGTAAGACCACGACGGTAGGCAAGCTGGGGAAGTGGCTTTCCCAGAACGGACGGCGTCCGTTGTTGGTTTCGGTGGATGTCTACCGCCCTGCTGCCCTGGAGCAGCTCGATGTGATCGGAAAACAAGCCCAGTTGCCTGTGTTTCGCGATCCGACCACGGCGGATTCCATCGAGCTTGCCCGGCGGGCCCTCACCTATGCCCGGAACATCGGCCACGACGTGTTGATCGTGGACACCGCCGGCCGGCTGCACATGGACGAGGAGCTGATGCAGGAACTGGAGGAACTCCGGCGCGAGCTCCGACCGGTGGAGACCCTGTTGGTGGCCGATGCCATGACTGGCCAGGATGCCGTCAAGAGCGCAGGCGAATTCCACCGAAGGCTCGGTCTCACGGGAGTCATCCTGACCAAGCTGGATGGGGATGCCCGCGGAGGGGCGGCCCTGTCCATCAAGGTCGTGACCGGGACCCCCATCAAGTTCGTCGGGTTGGGAGAAAAACTGGAGGAGCTGGAGCGGTTTCATCCTCAACGGATGGCGGGGCGGATCCTGGGGATGGGGGACGTGTTATCCCTCATCGAAAAGGCAGAGGAGGCTGTCGAGGAAGAAGAAGCGTTACGCCTGGCCGAAAAGATCCAGCGGGACGCCTTCACTTTGGAGGATTTCCGCGATCAACTTCGTCAGATCAAGAAGTTGGGTTCTGTGGAGCAAATTCTGGGCATGTTGCCTTCCATAGGCCCCCTGAAAAACATGGAGAAACTGAGGGTGGACGAAAAGCAGCTGGTGTACCTGGAGGCCATCATCAACTCCATGACGCCCCGGGAGCGCCGGAATCCGAGGATCATCAACGGGAGCCGCCGCAAGCGCATTGCCCAGGGGAGCGGCCGTACGGTGCAGGAGGTGAACCGCCTGCTGAAACAATTCGACCAGACCCGAAAGATGATCAAGAGCCTGAAGTCCACGTTCTCTGGAAAGCAGATGGGAGGTTTGAGATTTCCATGATCCCGGAGCGGTGGTCCGCGCCGGGCACGCGGCCGCCTACCCGGCCCTGAAGCGGTCCGAAAGGGAGGAGGCGAGCTGAAAAGACACCAGAATCCATTGAAACATTTCGACTTCTGTGACATGATGGGAGTGTCGTCGTGCGGCTGAAAACTCCCGCTTGACCCGCGGGGAGCCAAATTCCGTTCAGATAATCAGGAGGAGTTCCGTTGTTGGCAATACGTCTTACTCGATTGGGGGCCAAGAAAAGGCCGGTTTACAGGGTGGTGGTCACGGAAAGGGCCGGAGCTCGGGATGGAAAGTTCGTCGAGATCCTCGGTCACTACGATCCTACGACAGAGCCCGCCACCGTACAGATCGATCGCGATCGAGCCGAATTTTGGATGGCTCGGGGGGCACAACCCTCCGAGACTGTGCGAAGCCTTCTGAAGAAAACGAAGTGAGTGGACCTCACAGCGATGGCTCTCTGCCGTGGCAGGGATGCCGAAGTGATGAGAAGAGCTGGGCGCAAGTTCCCTTGACTCTCAACTCTGTTCGGAGGAGGGCGATATGAAAGACCTACTCGTAATGATCGCGAAGGCATTGGTGGATAACCCCGATCAGGTTGCCGTCACGGAGGTGGAAGGGGAGCAAACCACCGTCCTCGAGCTTCGGGTGGCGCAGTCGGACCTGGGAAAGGTCATCGGCAGGCAGGGGCGCACTGCTCGATCCATCCGTACCATCCTGGGAGCTGCGGGGATGAAATTGCGAAAACGTTTCGTCCTCGAGATCCTGGAGTAGGTTCCATCGGGAGCCCGCGGGCGCCCGCCCAAGAAGCCCACAGGGGACATGTTCGGCTCCGAAGAGAAAATCCCGCTGGTCAGCATCGCGCGCATCCTGCGCACCCATGGCGTCCGGGGAAAGGTCGAAGCGGAGGTGCTGACTGATTTCCCGGAACGGTTTGCCAAAATCGATCGGGTCTTTTTGGAGGATCCTGCGGGAAAGCGACAGGCGGTGATCTTGGAAGCATTCGCTGTCCACAAGGATCGCGTGATTCTGAAATTTCAGGATATCGACAGCCTGGACCGCGCCCGGTCCCTGGTGGCATGGGAGGTCCGGATTCCGGAGGGGGAAATCATGCAGCTTCCTCCGGACACGTACTATGACTATCAACTGGTCGGTTGCGAGGTGCTGGATTTGAAAGGCCATCCTCTGGGGCAGGTGCGGGAGATCTTGAAGGCCGGCGAATCGAGCCTGCTGGTGGTCCGGGGAACTGGCCGGGAGCTGCTGATCCCGGCAGTGGCCGCCATTTGTCGCCAGGTGGATGTGGAGGCAAGGAGGATCGTCGTCGAGCCGCCGGCAGGACTCTTAGAACTCTAAACCCCAACCCCAAAGCCTGAAACCTAAAACTGAAAACCTTTTCCGAGTGGTTTCAGGTTTTAGGTTTCAGAGTTTCAGGTTTCTTGTGTAGCCATGGTCTTCGATATCTTGACGATCTTCCCCGAACTCTTTGAAAGTGTGTTCCGGTATGGGGTGCTCCGCCGGGCCATTGACCGGCAATACATCACGGTGAGAATCCACGACCTTCGAGATTTCACCGAGGACGTGCACCGCAAGGTGGACGATCGCCCGTATGGAGGTGGTGAGGGAATGGTCATGAAACCCGAACCGATCTTCCGGGGGGTGGAGGCCATCTTGGAGCGCCACAATCGGCCCCGAGACTGTGTCCGTGCGATTCTCCTTTCCCCGGCAGGTCGCCGGTATCTGCAGGAAGATGCCCTCCGGCTGAGCCGCTACCAGCAGTTGGTCCTCATCTGCGGCCGTTACGAAGGCGTCGATCAAAGGGTGGCTGACCGGTTGGCGGATGAGGAAATTTCCGTGGGCGATTACGTATTGACCGGAGGCGAAGTTCCCGCCATGATCCTGGTGGACAGCATCGCCCGGCTGCAGCCCGATGTGCTGGGTTGCGAGGTCTCGGCGCAGAAAGAGTCCTTCTGCAAGGGCCTTCTGGAACATCCGCAGTACACGCGGCCCGCAGAGTTCCGAGGGATGCGGGTTCCCGAGGTCCTTCTCTCAGGTGACCATGAGGAGATCCAGCGTTGGCGTGATCGGTGGGCCTTGGAAAGGACCCGGGCCCGCCGCCCGGATCTGGCCTAACAGAACTGGTCAATCGTCCATGGTCAACGGTCAACCGCCGTTCTTCAGCCCATGGACCTTTGACCGTTGACGGTTGACCCTACTTGGAGCGCGTGATGAACTTGATGGATGCAGTGGAAAGAGCCCAGATGAAATCTGACCTCCCCGACTTCGGCCCCGGCGACACTGTTCGGGTACACGTCCGGATCCAGGAGGCCGAAGACAAGTTTCGGGTCCAGGTTTTCGAAGGGGTGGTCATCGCCGTCAAGGGCGGCGGGACCCGAGCTTCCTTCACGGTTCGAAAGATTTCTTTCGGTTATGGCGTGGAAAGAATTTTTCCCTTGCACTCCCCCGTGGTGGAGCAGGTCGAGGTGGTTCGACGGGGCAAAGTGCGCCGCGCAAAGCTTTACTACCTTCGAAGCCGCCGCGGCAAGGCCGCCCGCCTAAAAGAGTTGAGGCGGGTGGGGGTGGAGATCCTTCCCCCGGAGGAAGCGCCCGGCAAGCAAGCTCCATCGGAAGCCCCCTCTGAGCCCGGGAAATGAGGGCAGACCGCAGTTGACTTTCGGGTGCTATCTCCCTATAATTCTGCGGACTTAAGCAGGATCAAGGACAGTCAGAACGGCGAGATCGCGCTCCTGAACCTGATCTCCCCCGTTCTTCTGTAAGAATGGCTGAAAAGGTCAGCAAGGATAAGGAAAAGTACCTCAGGACGGCAGAAAAGTACGCCAAGCAGGGCAAATTCGCCAAGGCGATCGAGGAATACCTCAAGATCATCGAGTTCGATCCCAAAGACGTTCCCACCCTCAATACCATTGGTGACCTCTACACCAAGATCGGCCGTACCCACGAGGCCGTCCGCTACCTTCTCCAGATCGTCGAGCATTATTCCCAGATGGGTTTTTATCTGAAAGCCATTGCCGTCTACAAAAAGTTAATCGGACTGGAACCCGAGAACCTGGATTTAGCGATCTCGTTGGGAGAGCTGTACGCGAAGCAAGGATTGAATGTGGAAGCCCGAAACCAGTACCTGGGGACCGCCGAGCAGGGACTCAAGCTGCGCAAATTCGAGATCTCGATCAAAGCCTGTCAAAAAGTTCTGGAGGTGGACCCGCAGAATGTCGAAGTGCACCTGAAGTTGGCCCAGTTTTACGTTCGGGAGAAGGATGCCTCCTCGGCCAAGCGCGCGCTGAACGACGCCGCCCAATCGCTGATCAAGCAGGGACGGCACAAGGAGGCGCTCCAGGTGTTGAAAAAAGCCCTGGAGCTGGAAGCGCCTGACGCCCAGACTCTCGCCAACTATATCGAAGCGTGCGCGGAGAACCCGGAGAGCCTGGACCGGCATCTCCTGGATGAGCTGGCCCAGGCTCGTCCCGAGGATCCGTCATTTCTGGAGGCGCTGGGACAGGGCTATTTCGTGGCCGGGGACCCGGAGCGGAGCGAAGAGCTCTTTCTCAGGCTGATCAAGTTGGACCCGGGACGTTGCTCCCACTTTTTCAGCCTGGCCGCCCACCATCTGGAGCAGGGCGATCTCGCCGCTTCTCTTCGTCAGATGGAGCATCTGCTTCCCATCCTGCGCGAGAAGCGGGAAGAATTCAAGGTTCGCTCGTTCCTGGAGGAAGCGCAACAGCAGTTTCCGGACGACCTGGCCCTCCTCACCCTGTGGGTGAAGACATACAATCCGGAGGAAAGAGACTACCGCGAGACCCTGTGGAGATTGCTCGAAGCTTACGTGCGGGCAGCAAAGGTCGCGGATGCCTTCCAATGCGCCGAGCAGCTGCTCAGCCTGGAGCCCTCGGAAGCGGCGTACCGTAAAAAGCACCGGGAGCTCTTCGGCCTGCTGTATCCTGGCCGTCCCTATGATGGCGGCGACGAACAGGAAAAGGAGGCGAAAGAGGAAGAAGCGCTGCAGCCCCAGCCGCCGGTGCCGACGTCCATCGATGACCTGGATTCGCTGCTTCTCGAGGTGGACATCCAGGCAAACCGTGGCTATCGTTTGGAGGCCAGCCGGCGACTCCGGGAGATCCTGGAGAAGCATCCCGACTCCCTGGATGGCCACCTGCGCCTGAAAAACTTCTACCTCGAGGAGAAACTCGCTCAGGAAGCGGCCCTGGAGTGCGAGATCATTGCTCGGGTGCTGGAGCAGCAGGGAGAACACGTGGAGGGTGAGCGCTACCTGAGCGAGGCACTCCGCCTCCGAGGGGCGACTCCGAAGGGCGAGCGCTCGGAGCTGGTGTTCGAGCCTGCGGAATTCGGGCTCCAGATCGGTCCGGAGGCCCACGAGGAAAGCCCAGAAGGCGCACCCGTGGAAGAGCCTGGCCTCACCGCGCTGCCGGCTGCCCAAGAGCCCCAGGTCGACTTGGAATGGGCCCAGGCGGCCGGCGCTGAGTTTTCCACAGGAGAAGACCTGACTGAGCTGCTCATGACGGAGACGCTGGAGCCGGAGCAATCAACGGAGCCCTCCCAGGAGGCGACCGCTTTGGAAGAGGCCGACTTCTTTAGCCGCATGGGGTTCCAAGAGGAAGCGCGAAAGATCCTGGGGGCTGCCCTGGAGCGGTCGCCGGGAAGCTCGGTGCTCCTGGAAAGGATCGCCCAGCTTTCGTCGGTCCCGACGGAGTCCATCCCACAGGAGGCGCACGGGCAGGAGGAACTTTCACCTCCAGCCTTCGACGAAGAAGTGCACCCGCCAGACTCCCAAGTGACGGACTCGGCGGAAGCGGTTCAACTACCCACCCTGGAGGAGGCGGAAATGGTCCTGGACTCGATTTTCAAAGAACCAGGTCCACGCGTTCCCTCCAACGTCCGGCCGGTCCCTGGTCAGCCGCCCGGGTCGGGTTCCGACGCATTTGACGCGGCTTTCAGTGCCGGGCTTGCCTACCAAGAGATGGGCCTTTGGGACGATGCCATGGCCCGCTTCCAGGAAGCTCTTCACGTCGCAGCCACGTCCGAAGCTTTCGTGAAGTGTTGCCATATGCTAGCATTGTGCTGGCGATCGAAGGGCGAATTGCGGAAGGCCGTGGGATGGTACCAGGAAGGCCTGCAGCGGCCGGGCGGCACCGAGTACGAATATCAAGCCTTGCGCTACGAGCTGGGAGAGACTTACCTGGAGGCGGGGGAACGAGACCTCGCCCTCATCTGCTTCCGTGAAATCTATGCATGGGACCCCCAGTACCGGGACGTCGCTGCCAGGATCTTCGAGTTAGCCCCCAAAAAATAACTTGCTATCCAAGGTGCTGTACTTTCTCTACATTTTATATTGCCTGGAAATCGGTCTCTTCCTCCTCATCTATCCCTGGCATTCCATCTGGTACAAGAACTTTCTTCTTTACGAATATCCGACCTTGAAGCTGATCGCTTTTAATAACTTCGTCCGGGGAGCGGTCAGTGGCCTGGGCGCTGTCAATGTGGCGCTGGGACTTTGGGAGCTATGGCACTTGCGGCACCGGTCGAGAAAATCGCCGATCGGATAGGGAGGGGGATCCCACACTCGCGTCTGGCGAGGCTGTGGGTTCTAGGCCTCCTCTGTGTCTCCACAGCCTCAGCCCAGAACGTGATCCTCATCACCATCGACACCCTCCGGCCAGACCATCTGGGGTGCTACGGGTACCGCCGGATTCAGACGCCCCATCTCGATGGGCTCGCCCGGGAGGGGGTCTTGTTCACCAACGCCTTCACCCCCGTTCCTGTCACTCTCCCCTCCCACGCCTCCATCTTTACGGGGACCTACCCCGCTTACCATGGGGTGCGGGACTTCTATCGCTTCGTGCTCGAGGAGCGCCATACGACCCTGGCCGAACTCTTGAAAGCCCAGGGCTACGCCACGGGGGCATTCGTGGGCGGGGCGGTGCTCCAGGCGAAGTTCGGGCTGGCTCAGGGATTCGACTATTACTACGACCGATTCCAGGCCAGCGACGAACCTGGCTTTCGGCTGGACCGTGTCCAGCGCCGCGCCGACGAGGTGGTGGACGAGGCCCTGGCCTGGATCCGCGAGCAAAATGGAAACAAGTTTTTCGCGTGGCTGCACCTGTTTGACCCGCACCATCCCTACGAGCCGCCCGAGCCGTATCGGAGCCGTTATCAGGGCCGCCCTTACGATGGCGAAATCGCGTACACCGACGCTGCCGTGGGCCGCTTCCTCCAGGGCCTCCGGGACCAGGGCCTCTACCAGTCGAGTCATGTGGCGTTGTTGGGAGATCACGGAGAAGGCCTGGGGGAGCATCAAGAGCAAACCCATGGGTTTTTCATCTACGACTCCACGTTGCGCATCCCCCTGATCCTTCGCCTGGCAGGGTCCGGTGCGCCTCGGGGAAAGAAGGTGGACGGTTTGGTGCGCAGCATCGACGTGATGCCCACCTTGCTCCAGGCGTTAGGCCTGCCCATCCCGGACGAAGTTCAGGGGAGGGGTCTGCTGGCCTCCGTCCTGGGAAAAGCTTCCCCTGCTCTGGACCTCTACTGCGAGACCTACCTTCCTCGCCTCCACTTTAACTGGAGCGAGCTTCGTGGCTATCGTACCGGGATGCACAAGTTCATCGAGGCGCCGAAACCGGAGTTGTACCACGTCGCCCGCGATCGCGAGGAGACGCGAAATGTCTGGGCCTCCGAGAGAGCCCTGACCAACCAGCTGCGTCAACGCTTGCGGGAGGGCTTTCAGCGTTATGCGGGAACAGCCTCCCAGGCGGGAGAGGTGGATCAGGAAACACTGGAGCGGCTTCAATCTTTGGGCTATGTGGCCCTCTCACCCGGCGTGGACCTGGGGGAGTCCGGGACCTCGCTCCCGGATCCCAAAGACCGCATCCACGTGTACGAGCTCATCCAGAGCTCCTTGCTGGATTCGGAGGCGGGCCGCCTGGACGCGGCCATCCGCAAGTTGGAGCAAGCGCGGCAGATGGCTCCTGATACCCTCGCTGCTTCGTACTTCCTCGGCCTCAATCGCTTCAAACAGGGAGATCTGGAAGGAGCGAAGGCCCAGTTTGAGCACGTCATTCAAATCAACCCCGACTTTGCCCTTGCCCACTACTACCTTGCTTCCATCCACCTGGCCGCCCATCGCATGGAGGAGGCGGAGGAGGCTTTTCGCCAGACCTTGAAACTCGATGCGAAAAACTACCGGGCTCACTTCAACCTGGGTGCCCTGTACGTGCGGCGGGGAATGACCGCCCATGCTCTCGAGGCTTTTCAGAAGGCGGTGGAGGTGAACTCCGGGTACTTCCTTGCCCACAATGCCCTGGGAAAACTGTACGAGTTCCGGGGTCAGCTCCATCGCGCTATTGCCTCGTATGAAAAGGCGGTGGAATTATCCCCCTCGTACGAGGAAGCCCGGAAAAATCTGGCGGGCGCATACCTCAAAGCAGGACGCCGGGACCTGGCTGAAAAAATCCTCAAACAGTAAAAGGAACGAAAAAAGGGTTCTGAACTTCAGGGGGACGGCGAAAGGATCTCGAACTCCTCCTCCTGTTCCACCTGGAAGCCCTTGATTCGATCCTTCAGGCCGATGCGAAGCTTGTAGCGTCCCGGCACCAGACCGTTCAGAGGGATGGACGCACCCTGCCGAATTTCCCTCGCAGCGGCATCGGTGTAAGCACTCATCTCGTGGATGGGGTAATGGGTCATCTGGCCCTGAGGGTGGATGAGGCTCAGCTGAAGGTGGAGGGAAGGCTTGCCGGATTGGGGGTCGGCGGTGGCGTTGTAGGCGTGAAAGTAAACGAAGAGCTGTTGGTCACCCTGAAACCGTTTGCCCGGCAGCGGGAAGATCCTCAATCCTCGAAACGAGAGGGGATGGGAAGGGTCCTGGCTTTCCATGCTTTCGTTGGAAAGGACGACGCTGCTGAGGGTGAGGCGGTCCGGGTTGAGCGTCGGAACCTCCAGGGAAGCCTCCGTGGCCCCAATCAGCTCCTCGTTCGCCTCACGGACCACGAGGGGAATTCGGTACGTCCCCGGCGGAAGCTGGAACTCGCTGCTGGACCGCAGCGGCTGACCCCTCAGTTCCCGGTATTGACCCTCGTCCAGGGAGAGACTGACTGTCTTGGCGATCTGCATCTTCTCGCCGACGGTCTTTCCGTCCGGTGTTTTGGCCAGCCCCAGGATGGCGAGCTGGTTCTTGAATTTGTCCTGCTCCTTGTGGAAGGGGACCACCGACGCGGGAATGGCCAGGTCCACGAACACGCGGGCCTGCCCCTTGTCGCCTCGGAAGAAATGGGCAGATATTTCCACGGGGAGTTCCCGATAGAGCTCCGGAAAGGCCAGCGCCGTGACGAGCTCCCGCTCGGTCCGCTGCTTTTCGGGGGTCTCCAGGTAGCCGCGCCGGTATCGCGTGGTTACGTCGCGCCGTCTCACCCGTACCTCAATTTCATGAAAGGTTCCTTCCTTGCGCTTTACGGACGGTACATAGCCCAGCAGGTAGTAGCTGGAAAGATCCTTGTAGGCTCGGTCGACACCATTCAAGAGATCGTTGCTGTTGTAAAAAGGAAGGCCGCCAGTCCCGTAGGCCAGGGAAGTCAAGTACTCCTGGGAGTCGGACAGGGTCTTGATCTGGCTGAACACCGATTCCCCCGTCAGCATGGCCGCCACGCTGCCCCGGTGCGTGGCCGTCCCGCTGGGCACGATGGCCACCAGGCCGCGGGCGTCGATGGTATACAGGCTGACGCCGGCCCGGTTCGCCGTGGAGATCATCTCCTCCAGGTAGCCAAACAGATTCGGGTCCTGAATCTTGCTCAGTTCACGCGAGACCGTCTCGCGGATGGAGGATTCCAGCGTGATGCCCAGTCCGTGAATGGTGGATTCGATGACCTTTTTGACGGGTTGCGCCGGGCGGACCGGGAATCCGAAGGAGAGGTACAGGATGCTTTTTCGGCCCGCTGTGGGCTTGAGGAAATTGCACAGGGCGGTGAGCGCGCCCAGTCCGATCCTGGCGCGGCCCTCGACGTTGCGCGCGTACGTGAGGATTTCCTGTCCGGCGACTTTGATGGCTTCTTCGAGGGCAGCACTTCCTCCAATGTCGGTCACCTTCCGGATCAAGATCTCTTCGACTTCCTGTTCCACAGCCAGATGGTCCAGCTCATCCAGGGGCTGGCCGGACGGCTGCAGACGCTCCAGTGCGCTCAACAGGACCTCGGAACGATCGGTGAAGGGCTGGACGATCTGAAAGGTATTGTCCACGACCACCAGCATGGCCCGGTCGCCCATCCGGAAGTTTTCCGCGAAAAATTTTTGCAATGCTTCCCGTACCCTGACCAGCGCATGGGCGTCCACGCTCATCCGGTCGATGACGATGACCAACTTGATGCCCACCGGTCCTTGACCGACCCTGGAGGATGCGGCGTCCTGCCGGGAGGCCAGAGCGCCGGACGCCTGGCCTAGAACGACGCTGGCCGGCTCTCCCAGGAAGGAGAAGTGGGTGATCTTCTGAAGCTTTCCATCCTGGTAGACTTCGAAATCCGAAGCAGTCAAATCTCGGACTGGCTCTCCCTCCTTGTCCCGGACGTGGGCGTCCACCATCACCAGGTCCGAGGTGACCCGAATTCTCACCGGTGCGTCCTGCCCCAGGACCGTGTGTCCCAGCAGGGACAGGGCCCCGAGGAGAGCTACGCAGCACGTGACTGACTTTGTGATTTGGACCATCGTTCCGTCATCCGGGGTCGTCTGGGAGTCCGATTCTAGCCCCGATCCGAAAAAAGGTCCAGGGCCAGAATGTTGGGCCGTGGGCGAAATTTCGGATCGGGTTTAGCCCAACAACGACCTGGAAATAAATCGCGATGTGCGGCGCGGCTTCTGCAGTTCCCCGGCTGGGGTATAATCCCCCTCAGGATTCCATCCCATGAGAGAAGGGTCCGGCATACGCAGCGTCGTGCTTCTCTGGGCTCTCAGTGGACTGTCTCCCCTCTGGGCTCAGGGAATGGACCGCGTGGAGATCATCGGGAAGCTCCGCAACGCTGACGGTACAGCTCTGGAGCAGAAGGTTCTGGTGACGCTGGAGTCCTCGTCGGGATCCCCCGCCGAGGAGAAATTCACCGACCACAATGGAAATTTTCGATTGGGCAATGTCTCCGACGGCTACTATTACGTGGTCACGAAGAGCCCGGATCATGAGAATGTCCGGGAAATGGTCCGAATCCATTTTCGCCAGAATCGGACGGTGCACGTCACCCTCTTCCTGAACCCGAAAAAGCGCCAGCAGTCCGAGGCCCTCCCCGGGATCAAAGGCGATCGAAGCTCGTGGACCGTGGCTCTGGGGGATCTCTCCCAAAGCTTCGCGCCTCGGGTCTTGGACGAATATCACAAAGGAACGAGAGCCGCCGCAAAGGGGAATCGGGAAAAGGCCATCGGCCATTACCGGCAGGCCCTGCAGATGGCCCCGGATTTCTATCCCGCATCCAATAACCTGGGCCTCCAGTATGAGCGCTCAGGCAACCTGGAGCAGGCCGAGCGCGCTTACCGTCAGGCGTGCGACGCGCGCCCCCAGGTGGCGCAGCCCTATCTCAATCTCGGAAGGGTGTGCTATGAGAGGCAGGCGTACGAAAGATCCGTCGAGGCCCTGGTTCAAGCGCTTCAGCTGGACCCCGGTTCCCCGGCGGGCCATCTCCTCCTGGGCTCGGCTTTCTACAAACTCGGACAATTCCTCCTGGGGACCCGACACCTCGAGACAGCTCTTGAGTTGGACCCGCAGCAGAACCAGGCGCGGCTGCAGTTGGCCAATATCTACCTCAAGCTTGGAGAAAGGCAGAAGGCTCTGGAACAGCTACAAGCGTACGTGGCGGCCAATCCCCAAGACCCACGGAGCTCGGACATTCGTACCATGATCGGCCGCCTTGGTGGAGTTCCTTAAAAGAAAAAGGGAGAGAAAAAACTTCTCTCCCTTTCCCAAGCCTCTTTCTCGCCGGTCTTCCTACCAGAGGATCTTCAGCCCGAACTGAATCTGCCGGGAATCGAAGGAGGTGACCGATTCTCCGAAGGTGGTGCTCCGAATGTTACCGATGGCCCGGAACGGGCTCTCGGACAGTTGCAGGTTGAGACGGTTGAACAGATTGAAGAACTCGGCGCGGAACTGGACCTTGAAGTCCTCGGAGATGCTGGGCGCCTTGAAGTTCTTGAAGAGCGCAAAATCCAGGCCTGCAAATCCCGGTCCTCGGAACGTATTGCGACCCAGCGGGCTGACCGTTCCCCGGGTCGGCGACCCGAAGATCTCCGGATTGGGCTTGCCGTCGTTGTCGGTGTCGAACAGGCCACCGTCGATGAAATCGTGAGGTCCTTTGGCCTCCTTGACGGTCACCGATGGCGGCAAGGGCCGATCATTGTTCCAGCCGTCCGCGTTCCAGTCGCACCCGCCGGCGAAGCTCGAGCTGCACCAGACGGTGAAGGGAGCGCCGGACTGTAGCGACAGAATTCCGGTGACTTCCCAGCCGCCCAGGATATTTCCGAGAACACCCTGCTGGTCCGAGAAGAAAGGCAACTCCCAGATCCAGTTGGTGTTGAACTTGTGGTTGATATCGAAGGTGGCCGGCCCTCTCTCGTGGAGCTTGAAGTTTCTCGGATCTAGAGAGAAGCCGTCCGCCCGGCCGTTGGCCGTCACCGAGGAGTTGTGCCAGCCAGACCGTGTGTCGATGACCTTGCTCCAGGCGTAGCTGACGTTCACCGAGAAACCCTCGCTGAACCGCTTCTTGGCCTGAAGCTGCAACCCATTGTAGGCGGAGGTGGCATCGTTCAGCCAGAAGCGAAGGACGCCGAAGTCCGGGTTGAGCCGGTCCAGGGCGGTCCTCCCGGCGCTCGCGCCGGTAATGGGGTTCGGGGCTCCCAGGCGATCACCGGTGAACCGGTTGGGGTCTTCCGCCCGGATCAGCTTGCGGCCCAGCGTCACCACGTAGTTGGCCTCCAGCACCAGGTTCCGGGCGACCTCCTGCTGCAGGCCGAAGAAAATGCTCTGCACGTAAGGATCGCGCGCTTTCTCCGGTTGAATGCCGGTGAGAAACGAGGAGTTGGGGTTGGTGGGATCCCAGCCCATCAGGTTTCCGGGAGCCACGCCGCCCTGGCCGATGTTCGTGGAAGGCCCATCGAACCGCGGCGCTTCGCCCCGAGGCGGACCGTAGATGACGCTGTTGCCCACGCCGAAGATGGGGAAGATGAGATTGAACGAGTACCAGGGCATTTGCCAGCGGGAGTTGGCCAGGGGGTTGAAGAACATGCTCTGGTAGGCGATGCCATAGCCCGCCCGCAGCGAGCTCTTGCCATTCCCGAACAGGTCCCACGCCATGCCGATGCGGGGCGCGTAATTGTTTCGGTCCTGCTCGGCGAAGGCCTCCTCCCCGATGCTGATGAAGCCCGGTGATCGGACGACCTTCTGGAAGATGTCACCCTCCGGCTGGATGAACTTGGTCCCGCGCCCGCGGGCCTCGTGAAGTCTCCCGTAAAGGTCCCAGCGGAGGCCCAGGTTGAGAGTGACTCTGGGTGTGATCTTGAAGTCGTCGTTCACGAACCAGGCAAACTCCAGAGCGCGCCAGTCGCGGATGTTGGACTGGAGCTGCGCCGGGCGCTCCTTCGGGGTCGTGGCTTTGACCGGTGTGCTCCCGATGGGCACCCCGGGATCCACACCAGCGACCTCGAGGTAGGGCGCGTCCACCGCAAACCAGAACGAGTCGAAGAAGTAGTAGCTGGGCCGAGCCACGTTAAATTCGCTGGGCTCGCGACGGCGGCGAAACTCGAACCCCGCCTTTACCCCGTGGCTCCCCTTGTTGATGGACAGCACATCCCGAAACTCAAACACCTCGTCCCGGAATAACTGCGGGAACCCGTTATAGGCGCCCATCTGGGCCTCACCGCTGTCGAAGCCGATCAACGGGATGCCGGGCGTGGTCGGGATGATATCGTCCCGCAACCGGGCGAAGCCGAACCGGAACTCGTTCACCACGCTGGGAGAGAAGATGTGAGTTTCGGTGAAGGCGAAGTTCTGAGTCCGGTCCGAGACCAGAGAATCCGAGAGCGGCCGGGGCGTGACGGGCTGGAAGGTGACGCTTTCAGCGCGGTTAAGCAAGTACCGCCCCATGATCTTGTCCTTCCCCTCCCGGAAGGAATGGTCCAGCCGGATCATGAACTGGTCAGTGACCTGGTTCGCGGGGACGACCGCCGCGATATCGCCGGCTATGATGAAATTGTCCGGCAGGGTAGCGAACCTGGCGATCTGCGCCGCGGTCGCTTTGATCCCAGCCGCGCGATCACCCAGGAAGCTCGTCAGCTCATTAGCAATGACCTGCCCGCATGCTACGCGGGCACATCCGTAAGGGGCAAAGCCGGAAAGCTCTTCGGCATAGTCCTTGAGGGTCACCCCTGTGCCTGGCAAAATGTTGGGCGCTGGAAGGTTCCGATAGAGAAAGGCTGCCGTCGAGTTGGGGAAGTTTCGAATCACGAAGTCGCGATATTCCGGCGTCTCGGCAAACAGCGTGGTGGAGCTGGACTGGCGCAGCCGGAACCCTTCGTAGTAGCCGAAGGCAAAGAGCTTGTCCCTCAGGATGGGTCCGCCCGAGGTGAACCCGAATTGATTCCACTTAAATTCCGGTTTCTCCTTGCCGATGAATCTGTTCTGGCTGTCGTGTTTCGGCGGGTCAAAAAAGTTAGCGGCGTCCAGGTTGTCGTTGCGATGGAACTCCCAGACGGCGCCGTGGAAGTCGTTGGTCCCGCCCTTGGTGATCAGATTGGTGATCATCGCCCCGGCCTCACCGAATTCCGCCGAGAAGTTGACCGTCTCCAGGCGGAATTCCTGGACCGCGTCCACGGAAGGCGTGAACATGGCTCCCGACGTTCCGAAATTTCGATTCGTGACGCCGTCCATCAAGAAGCCGTTGAACGATTGGCGGATCCCATTGACCACCGTGTCCGCGCTGGGCGCACCTCCGAAGCCGCCCGACTCACCTCCATAGAACGTTATTCCCGTGGTGTTGACCGCTCCGGGCGCCATTCGGATCAACTGGTAGATGTTACGGCCATTCAGCGGCAGATCCAAAACTTGGGCCTGCTCCACAAGGTAAGAAACCCGTCCCTGCTCCGTTTCCACGGTGGTGACCTCGGCCTCGACCGTCACGACCTCCGTGAGCTCGCCCACCATCATCGTGAGATCGACCCGGGCGACGGCCCCCACATCGACGCGGACGTTCTCCACGACTGCTGTCTTGAAGCCTGTCAAGCTTGCCTTCACGCTGTAAACGCCCGGATCGAGGTTGCTGATGCGATAAATGCCCTCTTCACTGGTGGTGGCCGTCCGCGTTTCCGCGGTCCCGACGTTGGTTACCGTCACCTCGACGCTCGGAATGACTGCCCCGGTTTCGTCGGCCACAGTGCCGGTCAATGATCCTTTCACCACCTGACCAGAGGCCTGGGCCCCGAAAAGAACCGTGAGCCCCGCGAGAACCAGCAAGAAATTTCTAGGCGTGAACATTCAGACCTCCTTAGCCTTTACGCGGTTTGAAGGGTTGTGATGGGATCGCGGAATGTTCTGAGACGAAGAAGGGAGAGACGTAATCATCAGCCCCTTGCCTAAGACCTGCCGTCCCGTTCCCGTTCCCATAATGGGCAAACTTATAACTATCAAAGCACGTCCCATGCCAGCAATGCAACAAAATTCTCGGTGGCGCTAATTTTTAGCTGCCAAAAAAGTTACGGACAACACGTTCGACTCGAAACCCCCATGCGTGCGCAGCAAAATCCAATTTCTTATATCATGATCCAAAATTTAGGAGCCACTCTCTGGACCTGGACAAATCTTTGCCAGTAGACCCTTACCGGGGTGCTGGGTACTGGCGGCAAAGAGCCGGATCCAAGCGACAAGACTCCTTGAAAGCCTCTTCCGCTTTTCGAGTCTCTCCCAACTGGCGATAGGCGAAGCTCAGGTTCAGATAGGCTTCGGCGTAATCTTTCTTGAGAGCGATCGCTCGGAGATAGGCTTCCGTCGCCTCTTTTGTCTTGCCCAGATTTCGATAGGCAATGCCGAGATAATTCTGTGCAGCTGAATTTGCAGAGTCCAGACGTGCCGCCTTTTCGAGAGCGACTACGGCTTCCTCATACCGGCGGGCATGAATGAGGAACATACCCACGCTGACATGGCCCTCGGGGAAATCCGGTTGAAGCTTCAGGGACGCTTGGACTTCCTGAAGCGCGCCGCTGACGTCGCCCTTGTTGAACAGGGCGATGCCCAGGTTGTGGTGAGCCATGAAGTGATTTGGGTTCAGCTCCAGCACTCGCCGGTAGCCGACCAGGGCCGCATCGGGCTGTCGCAACAGGGCATAGGTATGGGCCAGTTTGAAGACTGCGCTTTCGAAGGCCGGATGCAAGCCCAAGGTTCGCTGGAAGGAGTCCAGGGCCTGCGGGAACTGGCCCAGGCGGAAGTGGTTCTGGCCCTGAAGGTAGTGGACCGTGTACAGGTCAGGATCGGTCCGGAGCACGTGAGCCAGAGTCTCGTTGGAGCGGCGCCACTGGCCCGCCTCTGCCAGGTCCATGGCCTGGAGGATCAAGTTAAACACTTCGATCTTGTCCTTGGGATCCGCCTGCCCCGGCTGTTTGGAGCCCGCAGTCCGCGCCGCCGCGTAGCCCAGGTAACCCAGCGATCTGAGCTTCTCCAGCGTCTCCGGGTCGGACACGACAGGGTTCGGAGCCCCGCCGGTGCGCACGTACTTGGTTCGGAAATCTTCGAGCTGCTGTTGAAGCTGACCCGCCAGGCCCCGCTGGCTCTCGAACAGGTTGTGCTTTTCGTCCGGATC
>JACQTF010000134.1 GCA_016210925.1 Acidobacteriota bacterium
ACCGACGAGCCCAGCCCGTACATGGACCCGTTGGCCTTCTCGATGGCTGCGTCCAGGTCCTTCACCTTGAAGACCGGCAGCGCCGGGCCAAAGACCTCCTCGGTGACCATTCGGGAATCGTCCAGAACATCGGTCACCACCGTCGGCACGTAGTAATTGCCCTTCGCGAATTCCGCTCCCTCAGGCCGCTTGCCGCCGAAAATCACCTTGGCCCCTCGCTTCACCGCATCTTGGACTTGTTCCTCCACCTCCTCGCGCTGGGCCTTGGTGTGAAGGGGGCCGACCCGGGTGTCGGCGGCGAGCCCGTTGCCCACCTTCAGGCGCTGCACCTTGCCCACCAGCTTTTCCACGAACTGGTCATAGACGCTCTCGAAAACGTAAAGGCGCTTGACGGCCAGGCAGGCCTGGCCGCAGTTGTAGAAGCGACCCACGGAGGCTCCGGTGACGGCCTTGTCCACGTCCGCGTCGTCGCAGACGATCATCGGATCGCTTCCGCCCAGCTCCAGGGTCACCCGCTTCATCTCTTTGCCCGCCACTTCCATGACGTGCTTGCCCGTCTTGGTCTCGCCGGTGAACGCGATGCGCCGGACCTTGGGGTTTCGCAAAAGCTCCTCCCCCACGGTCCCGCCGGGGCCGGTGACGATGTTCAAGACGCCCTTCGGCAATCCCGCCTGGTTCAAAAGCTCCACGATGCGGATGGCCGTCAGGGGGGTGGTGGATGCAGGCTTGACCACCACCGTGCAACCCGCAGCCAGGGCGGGGCCGATCTTGGTGCCCATCAAGGTGATGGGAAAATTCCACGGAACGATGGCACCGCAGACCCCGACGGGTTGCTTGATCACCATGCCGTACATCTTGTTGTCCGGGAGGGGCACGTACGCGCCCCGCACCTTGGACGCCAACCCGGCGTAAAACGACATGCCGTGCAAGAAATGCTCGATCTCCCGCTGGGACTCCGCCACCGGTTTGCCCTGCTCCTTGGTCAAGAGGACCGACAGCTCCTGGATTTGGCCTTGAATGAGTTCGGCGCCCTTGGAAATGAACTTCGCCCGGGATTCGGCCGCTGTCTCAGCCCAGGCGGGAAACGCCCCGTGGGCGCTGTCGATGGCCCGCCGCGCGTCCTCCTCGGATCCCCGGGGGGCCGCGTCCACCACCTCTCCAGTGGCGGGATTGATCACCTCGTACTTCTGTCCGGAGATGGCATCCACCGACTCTCCGGCGATGAACATCTTTGCCATACGGTTCCTCCCTTTGTTTCGTTCAGCTCCTGATGAAGAATCTTTTTCAGGCTCCCTTGAACCGGGGAGCCCGCTTTTCCAAAAAGGCCTTGACGCCCTCCTTCTGATCCTCGGTGCCGAAGCACAGGGCGTAACTGGCGACTTCGAACTCCAGGCCGGCCTGAAGGGAAGCCTCCAGGGCCTGGTTCGTTGCGGCCTTGATCAATCCCAGGATGGCGCTGCTGCGCTCCGCCAGCTTTTCAGCCACGTCCTGGACCGCACCCTCCAGTTCTTCCCGAGGATAGACCCGGTTCACCAGGCCGATGCGCTCCGCCTCCCGGGCACTGATCGGCTCCCCCAGCAGCATCAATTCCTTGGCCTTGTGGATCCCCACGAGCCGCGGCAGGCGCTGGGTGCCGCCCCCGCCCGGCAGCAAGCCCACCTTGATCTCGGGTTGGCCGAACTGGGCATCCTCCGACGCATAGATCAGGTCGCACGCCAGGGCCAGCTCGCAGCCTCCTCCCAGGGCCAGGCCGCGGACGGCAGCGATGACCGGCTTGGCCGTCCGCTGGATGGACTGAGTGACGGCGCGGGAGTACGACAGGTATTCCCGGGCCGCGAGCGGCGTCCGGTCTGCCAGCTCCCACAGGTCGCCCCCGGCGCAGAAGGCCCCATCTCCTGCTCCCGCGATCACCAACACTTTGACGGAATCGTCCGCCGCTCCTTCTTCCAGCGCGGCGTACAGCTCCTTGCGCAGGGCCAGGTTCAGTGCGTTCCGGGCCTGGGGACGGTTCAGGCAAATCCACGCGACAGCGCCCCGCTTCTCCACGATCAGGTTTTCGAACGCCATGCCCCGCCAGGACCACCCGCGTGCTGCGACGCAGCCCCGCGTTACCGGGCCAGGAGCCCGCCCAAAAAGATCTCCGTCATGTTCCGCGCGAGCTCCTGTGGACCGCCGTTTCGCCTGGGATCATACCAAGTATAAATCCAGTTCATCATTCCAAACAGGCTCAGGACTGCCACCCGCGGGTTCAGCTTTCTGAGCCGTCCTTGTGCTTCCAGCTCCTGGACGATCTTGAGGGCCAAACGAAAATAGTTCCGCTTGATCTCGTTGATCTCCTGCAGCTGAGGTCCCTCCAGGGAGGAGGCCTCCCGGGAGAGGACTTTCATCTCCTTCATGTGCTGGACGAAGTATTCCAGGTGGTTCTGGACCAGAACCTGCAGCTTCTCCTCCGGGCTGTGGCCCTGCTTGAGCCGCTCCCGGAGCTGCTCCAGCAGCTGGAGAAAACTGTGTTTTTGGATGGTGTGGAGCAGGTCCGACTTCGCCCCGAAGTAGTGGTACAGGCCCGCCATGCTCATTCGCGTCCGTCGCGCGATATCCCGCATGGAGGTGCCGTCGTAGCCTTTGTCGGCGAACAGCGCGGCCGCGTCCCGGAGGATCTTTTCCGGCCGGTTGTCGTATTCCGAGGGTACCGTTCGAACGCTCGCTCGGTTCATCTCCAACCCTTATATCCCCTCCCTCCAACCCCTGTCAAGTACGAACTGCGGGTTTGCGAGTTTAAGTGGTGAAAGGTGTGGTCGAATGAGTCAGCTGAAGATTCTGGGGGTTGACAGAGCCACGATCACCACGGGCATGGGGACAAGACGGCGGTGGCGCGAATCTACGGAAAGGCCTAATCCCTCAAGGCTGTAGGCGCCGAGGAGCGGTTGGGTGCCCTTCTTGCCGAAGAGCACGAGAGTCGTTACCGATCGGCCGTCCACCTCCAGGCGCGCCTCTCCTACTTTCCATCGAGTCTTCCGCCCATCGGCAAACTGCACTGTCTCCTCCCGAAGGGGGGGGACTTTCAATGCGGAGAGTACATCTCGAGGAACCACGCTAAAGAAGGCGCCCGTATCAACCAAAAATCGGAGCTTGCGCTGCCGCTTTGAGTCACGAGGATGGGTTAACGCTGCATTCACGTAAAATATTCCCATTTGCGTAACATTTTACTATCGAATAACGCTCCACTCAAGCTGCCAATGGACGGCGGCGGGAATCCCGAGCACCCGTGCGGGCAGGCGGATTTGGTATGATACGGGATCTCGAATCGAGGCGAGGTGGATATGGCGCGAGACTTTCAGGGATTTGTCCACGAGGTTCAGGCACGCCACCCGGAACTCGTGGCGCAGGTGGAGGCCGAGGTGAACCCAGGGCAGCATGAGGCCACGGCGCTGTTGCAGCGCATGGAAGAGGCCGGCGACCTGCGCATGGTCTTGTTCCGCAAGGTGCGCGACGTGGAAGGATCCCCGTCCCGGTTCCCGCTGGTGCTGAATGTGTTCGCAGACCGCAGGCTCTGCGCCCTGGCCCTGGGGCTGGAACCCTCGGCGCACCGGACGGAGCTGGCGGAAGAGTTCGCCCGGCGGGAGCGGGGCCGCCGGGACGTGGTGCGGGTGCCATCGGGACAAGCGCCTTGCCAGCAGCAGGTCTGGCGCGGGGCCGAGGCGGACGTGCGAAAGCTCCCCATCCCCATGACCCACGAAAAGGACGTGGCGCCTTACTTCACCATGGCTTGCATCATGAAAGGGCTGTCCGGGGAGTTCTATGACGCCACCTTCACCAAGAACATGCTCCAGGGACCCCAGCGAATGAGCCTGTCGGCCCACCCCCACCACCACCTGGACTTCATCGTCAAGGAGTACGAGGCGGCCGGCCGGCGGGCACCCGTGGCCGTCGTCCTGACCCATCACCCCGCCTTCTTTCTCGCCACGTGCGCTCTGATGCCTTACGGCAACGACGACTATGCCAGCATCTCCGGGTTCCTGAACGAACCCCTGCGCGTGGTACCCAGCGTGACGTGGGGTGACGCGTTTTGGGTTCCCGCCGACGCCGAGATCGTCGTGGAGGGCGAGGTCCCTCCCCGCCTCCGGGCCGTCCAGAACCCGTTCGGCGAGATCGCTGGCTACTACCAGGAGCCCATGGAGATGCCGGTGATGGAGGTGACGGCCATTACTTTCCGGCGCGACGCGATCTTCCAGGCCATGTTCGCCGGCCATTACGACCACTGGAACCTGGGTGGGATCCCCAAGGAAGGGAGCCTCTACAACGTGATCAAGCGCAATGTTCCCGGACTGAAGGCGGTGCACCTGCCTCCTTCCGGATGTTGCCGGTTCAGTTGCTACATCGCATTGAAGAAGCAGTTCGACAACGAGCCGCGGAAAGCCGCCATGGCCGCCTTCACCGAGATGCCCAACCTGAAGCTGGCGGTGGTGGTGGACGAGGACGTGGACATCTTCAACGAGCGCGAGGTCCAGTGGGCGGTGGTCACGCGCACTTGGTGGGACGAGGACCTAGAGGTCATCCGCAAGATCCAGAGCTTCCGCGGCTGGCTCGGGGACGCCGTGGCGATCATCGACGCCACCCGGCCGTTGCGCCGGCCGTTCCCCGAGAAAAACCGCATCCACCCCGAGGCCTACCGGAAGATGGACCCCAAAGCTTATCTCAGATGACCCAGGTGGAGCGCAAGAGCTACGTGACCGAGATCCGAGTGCCGTGGTGCGACGTGGACAGCGCGGATGTCGTGTATTTTCCTCACTTCATCCGCTACTTCGAGGTGGGGGAGGCGGAGCTGTTCCGTGCCCTGGGGAAGCCCCGCCGGGAGTTCTACCGGGGATACAACCTGGTCCTCCTTCGGGTGGAGGCCTTCTGCAAGTTCCTGGCCCCGGCGACGGAGGACGACCTGCTGGAGGTTCACACGCGGGTGGAGGAGGTGCGATCCAAGGGATACCGTCTGGGCTACGAGATCCGCCGGAAGGGCGAAGGCACGTTGTTGGCCACCGGTCACATGTCGTGTGTCTGCGCCCGGCGAGGGGAGGATGGTTTTCGGGCCATCCCGCTTCCGGAGGAGCTGGAGAAGCTCTTGAAGGGCGCTCTTTCGTCACCGGGTATCCCGCCTTGAACGCACGGAGGAATGTTTTATGAAATGTCGGGCGTGCCTGCTGGCAGCGGTCGTGACTTGGCTCTGTGGCGGGCTGGGAGGCGCTCTCGAGCCGCTTCGGAAAGAAGCCGTGGAAGGAGCTCCTGCAGCCGGCCATCGAGTATGCCCGTGAAGGCTACGCCGCCAGCCCCATCATCGCCCACAGCTGGAATCTTCTGGCCGACAAGCTCCGGCGATTTCCCACCACCCGTGAGTCTTTTCTTTTCGAGGGTCAGGCCCCCCGCGTCGGCCAGATCGTGGATTTTATCCAATCGCAGGGAGGCCCGTTGTCGCTGTCCGATCTCCGGGAGTACCGGCCGGAGTGGGTCGATCCCATTTCCACCGACTACCGTGGTTATCGTGTCTGCGAGCTGCCTCCCAACGGCCAGGGCATCGCTGCGCTCCAGATGCTGAACCTCCTCGAGGGGTTCGACCTCCGGTCCATGAAGCACAACGGCGCCGACTATCTTCACCTGCTGATCGAGGCCAAGAAGCTGGCGTTTGCGGACTTGTACGCCTACGTGGCCGATCCCTCCCGGGCCTCAGTCCCGGTCGAGGGCCTGTTGTCGAAAGACTATGCCGCAAAGCGTCGCGGCCGCATCGATCCGCGGCGCGCGGCCACTCGGGTGGAACCGGGCCTGCCTGTCGCCGGCGACACCATCTACCTGACGGTGGCCGATGCGGAAGGGAACATGGTGTCGTTCATCAACAGCCTGTTCCATGGCTTCGGTTCGGGGGTCGTTGCCGCCAAGACCGGTATCGTGCTTTAAAACCGCGGCGCCCTCTTTTCGCTGGACCCCGCCCATCCGAATCGCCTGGAACCGCGGAAGCGGCCGTTCCACACCATCATTCCCGCCATGGTCTTCTCCGACGGAAAACCGTGGCTCTCTTTCGGCGTGATGGGCGGCAGCATGCAGCCCCAGGGACACGTGCAGGTGCCGCTGAACCTGATCGATTTCGGGATGAACATCCAGCAGGCGGGCGAGGCTCCCCGCTTCCGCCACGATGGTGGCTTTGTCTCCCTGGAGTCGGGAATCGAGCAGGAAGCTCGCCGCGAACTGATCGAAAGAGGACACCGGATCCTGGAACAGTCTGACGTCTTCGGCGGCTTCCAGGGAATCCTCCGGGACCCGGCGACCGGAGCCTACCACGCCGGATCGGATCCACGGAAGGACGGCCTCGCCATCGGGTACTAGGTACGAAACCCGAAACCCAAAACCTGAAACTCTGAAACTCGGCCTGGGTTTTAGGTTTCGGGTTTTGGGTTTCAGGAGCGGCGGCCTTGCCGCGGACACCGGAATCGAGTATTCTCCCACGCGAGATGGCCAGCAGGCATCAGGACGGTTCCGGCAGGCAGAAAAAGACCTGTTGCATGCCCGGCATGCTCTGGAGGATGCCGATTACGAGTGGGCCTGCTTTGCCGCCCAGCAGGCGGCGGAAAAAGCTGTGAAGGCCCTGTATCAGAAACTCGGCGCGGAGGCGCGGGGCCATTCGGTGGCCATGCTTCTCTCTGCGCTTCCGCCGGATAGCGGCGCAGATCGAGTGCTCGTCGATAAAGGCAAAGAGCTGGACAAACATTATATTCCGCCGCGGTACCCCAATGCCTATCCGAGCGGCGCGCCCCTGGATTTTTACACGCGAGACGAAGTCGAACGGGCAATTCAACATGCCGGAGAGATCATTGGATTCTGTCGAAATCGAATATTTCCCTAGCCGCCAGGTCTGGGAAGAGTTGCGGGTGTTTGTGAGCACGTTGCGGCGCCAACATCCGGAGATAGAGAAAGTGCTGGTCTTCGGGTCATTGGTACGGGGCGATTGTGTGCCTGGCAGCGACGTGGACCTGCTGCTGGTGCTGCGGGAGTCGAGCGTCCCCTTCCTGGACAGAATTCCCCGTTACACTCCCTCGCGTTTTCCCGTCGGCGTGGATGTGTTCCCGTATACGCGCGAGGAACTGGAACGGATGCTCAGCGAAGGAAATACGTTCATCCGAGAGGCCATGGCCAAAGGAAGGGAACTCTGAAGGAACGACGCTAGAGAGCCAGCTTGCGGAGCCGCAGGGCGTTGCTGATGACGGACACGGAGCTGAACGTCATGGCGGCGCTGGCGATCATGGGGCTCAACAGCAGCCCGAACACGGGATAGAGCACGCCCGCAGCCAGCGGCACGCCGAGAGTGTTGTAGAGGAACGCGAAGAAGAGATTTTGGCGGATGTTGCTCATGGTGCCCCGGCTCAGCCGGCGGGCCCGCGCGATCCCCCGCAGGTCACCTTTCACCAATGTCACACCGGCGCTTTCCATGGCCACGTCCGTACCGGTTCCCATGGCGATGCCCACCTGAGCCCGGGCCAGCGCCGGAGCGTCGTTGACGCCGTCCCCGGCCATGGCCACCACGCGGCCATGGGCTTGAAGACGCTTCACCACCTCGACCTTCTGTTGGGGAAGCACCTCGGCCTCCACTTCATCGAGTCCCAGCTTGCGAGCGACGGCCTGGGCAGTGGTCCGGCTGTCTCCCGTCAGCATGACAATGCGGACCCGGTCGCGGTGAAGCATTCGGATTGCCTCGAAGGTGGACTCCTTGATGGGATCGGCCACACCCAGCAGCCCCGCCGGACGGCCGTCCACCGCGACAAACATGACCGTCTGGCCCTCCCGGCGCAAACCCTCAGCCCCTTCGACCAGCGCGTGAGGGTCTATGGCCAGTTCCTCGAGGAGGTTGCGGTTCCCGAGGGCCACGACCCGGCCGTTCACCGTGCCCATCACGCCCTTCCCCGTGACGGACCGAAAATCCTCGGCCCCGGAGAGTTCGAGGCCCTTCTCTTGAGCGGCAGCCACGATCGCAGCGGCCAGGGGATGCTCGCTCCCCCGCTCGATGCTCGCGGCCAGGCGAAGAAGCTCCGACTCATTCTGCTCCGACTCGACTGAGCTCGCCGAAGTCGGGAAGGCCACCACGGAGGTCAGGCGGGGTTTTCCTTCGGTCAGCGTGCCGGTCTTGTCCACCACGAGGGTATCCACCTTCTCCAGGACCTCCAGTGCCTCGGCGTTCTTGATGAGGACGCCGGCGGTGGCGCCGCGACCGGTCCCCACCATGATGGACATGGGCGTGGCCAGTCCCAGCGCGCAGGGGCAGGCGATGATGAGCACGGCCACGGCGTTCACCAGAGCGTAGGCCATGCGCGGCTCCGGGCCGACGAGGCTCCAGATGATGAACGTGATCACAGCGACCAGCACGACCGCGGGGACGAAGTAGGAGGAGACGACGTCAGCCAGCCGCTGGATCGGAGCGCGGCTGCGCTGCGCTTCGCTCACCATGCGCACGATCTGGGCCAGGAGCGTATCGCTGCCCACGCGCTCGGCCCGCATCACAAAGCTGCCCGTGCCGTTCACGGTGCCCCCGGTGACCCGGCTGCCCGGGCTCTTCTCCACCGGGATGGGTTCGCCGGTCACCATGGACTCGTCCACGGAGCTGGCGCCCTCCAGGACGACGCCGTCCACCGGTACTTTCTCGCCGGGGCGAATCCGGAGCCGGTCGCCTGGTCTGACACGATCCAGTGGGGTGTCCTCCTCGGTCCCGTCGTCTCGGAGCATCCGAGCCGTCTTGGGCGCGAGGCCCAAAAGCGCCTTGATCGCGCTGCTGGTCCGGCTGCGGGCGCGCAGCTCGAGCACCTGGCCCAGGAGGACCAGCGCGGTGATGACCGCGGCGGCCTCAAAGTACACCGCTGCCTCTCCGCCGTGACCGCGGAACGAGTGCGGCAAGATGCCCGGGAAGAGAGAGGCGGCGACGCTGTAGAAGTACGCCGTCCCGGTGCCGATGGCGATGAGGGTGAACATATTGAGGCTGCGGTTTACGATGGATGCCCAGCCGCGCTGGAAGAAGGGCCAGCCGCCCCAGAGCACTACCGGAGTGGCCAACACCAACTGGGTCCAGGTGAGGAGGCGCCCGGGAAGCGCGTGGCGCAGCGGTTGGCCCGGGATCATCTCCGCCATGGCCAGGATTAGGATCGGGGCCGTCAGGAGCAGGCTGATCCAGAACCGCCGGGTCATGTCCACCAGTTCGGGATGGGCCTCTTCTTCCAGCGTCGCCGTTCGGGGTTCCAGCGCCATGCCGCAGATGGGGCACGAGCCGGGCTCCTCGCGGACGATCTCCGGGTGCATGGGGCAGACGTACTGTGTCATGGTGGCAGGCACGGTGCTCGTCAACGGCTCGAGGCCCATCCCGCACTTGGGACAAGAGGTCACGGCGCGGTGGCGGACCTCGGGGTGCATCGGACAAGTGTATTCGCCCTTCTGCTCGATCTGTGGTGGTGCTGAGGCAGAAGGAGCCTTGACCGCTAGAGGAATGAGGGGCTGCGTCAGGTACCGTCCAGGATCCGAGCGAAACCTGGCCAGGCAATGTGGATTGCAGAACAAGTAGGTCTGTCCCCCGTGCTGGTACGACCCGGCAGCAGCATCCGGGTTCACGTCCATGCCGCAGACGGGGTCCTTCACTGACTGCCCGCTTCCCCCGGCGTGGGAAGTATGGGAGTCGATCTGGTGGAGATGGCTGTTTTCCTTGGACTGCAAGAGAACCCCTCTCAAGCTTACTTCATGCCCCATGGGCCATCAACCCGTTTTCCGTCCGCGCTGGAGAGCTTGCTCCGTGACGGAGTTCGCTCGCCCTAGTCCTTCTGCAAATCGGGGGTTATACTTGATTACATGGCAGATGCGTCTTCATCTTTGACCTGGACCCACCTCCCTTGCTTGGTCGAGCTCTTGGATAGCGGCAAGCTTGACGCTCGAGACGACCTGCAGAGGCTCGGAATGGTTCATCTTTGGCAGGTTGAGCGAGATCTACAGCTTTTAAGGCGCTGCATGCCGTGGGACCAGGTCGCACGCGCCTACCGGGCGCTGCTCAAAAACCCCGGCCAGTTTATCCAGGCGATGTACGAAATCAGAGTTGCCGCCATGCTGGTTCCTTTTGCAGGAAACCTGGTCCTCGCACCCTCTTCAGGGAGGCGCAGGTGCGACCTAGGATGTGAGTTGGCAGGGCAAGAAGTCTTTTTGGAAGTCACTGCTTACGAGGACCGGTTTCCACCAGTCTATGAGGAGAATGTCACGGAGGACACACCCTTCTATGAGCGGGTAACCGTCGAGTCATCTTTCGACCCAACGAGTGCCGGAGAGGATAAGATGGTTGACAGCACTCCTCGGTCGAAGGAATTGCGCGACCGCATTTTGAAAAAGACGCGTCAACTTCCTTACGCGAAACCGGGAATTGTGGTCCTCGGAGCACCGAGAGGGCGCTCATGGCATGTGGACTGCGCACTGCGTGGGGACTTACTTATTCGGGGAAAGGGAGAGCGCTCGTGGGAGGAGAGGGTTCCCAACGGGCTGTTCTGCATTCCCGACGACAAGAGTGGCACGTCTCGTCTGAGCGCCGTCAT
The DNA here is from genome assembly GCA_016210925.1 of Acidobacteriota bacterium. Lineage (GTDB taxonomy): Bacteria > Acidobacteriota > UBA6911 > JACQTF01 > JACQTF01 > JACQTF01. The sequence continues at coordinate 10,590 of JACQTF010000134.1, forward strand.
CTGGATGAAGCTGGTTCCAGACTTTCAAGATGTAAAGGTGCACAGCCGGTTGTTCATGAATCCCCGCGCGGCTTGCCCTCTATCTCCCTGGACCGACGATGCCTTTCGGAAGATATTCGACAGGAGGGAAGTGCTGCTGCGGGAGCTGGAAAGGATCAAGAAAACGCTCCTCGAGCATTATGCTCCGGAACGCATCATCCTTTTCGGGTCTTTGGCCGATGGCTCGCCGGATCACATTCATGAGTGGAGCGATATTGATCTGGCCATTGTCAAATCGACGTCGTTGCCATTCTTGGAGCGGATCCGCGAGGTGATGGATCTGCTGAAGTCATCCGTGGGCCTGAATGTTTTGGTGTACACGCCCGAAGAGCTTGATCAAGCGGAAAAAGAAGGGAACTTTTTCGTCCGGGATGAAATCATCCAAAAGGGACGCGTGGTGTTTCCCTCATGAAGACTGAGGCACAGCGCTGGCTGGAATTTGCACGGGAAGACATTCAGATGGCCGACTGGGCGCTGTCTCAGGACATCTATCGGCAGACCTGTTTCCACTCCCAGAAGGCGGTTGAGAAGGCATTGAAGGGTCTCTTGGTCGCAAGAAAAGGGACGTATCCAAAAAGTCATTCCTTGGAAGCGTTGTTGCTGGCCTACCCCGACCTTGACAGTGAATTGCTACCTTGGAGCGACCGGTGCCGCAATCTGGACCGGTTCTACATACCGACCCGGTATCCTGACGCGCTTCCAGGTTCGCTCCCCACTGGGGAACCGACACAAAAAGATGCTCAGGAGGCGCTACAGGACGCAAAGGCCTTGGTGAATGAGATTCAACAAAAACTTGTTGGGGAGAAATGAGGAACCTGCGGGCGGGGAATCGACCTAAGCGTCCGGGACACCGAGCCGGCGGGACCTGGCCATTCGCCAGAGCATCCAGGAACCTGACACCAGAGAGGCTCCCATGATCAAGATTGCGCAGGCCCGCAAGCCCGTGGCGATGGCCGCATCCCACTCCAAAAGCCTCGATCGGCCAAGGAGGTAATTCCAATCGTGGCGGGGGTGGCCGAGGCTTACCAGGGGCAGGGTCATCTGCCGCGCATCGGCGGCATAGGTTGCGACGTTAAAAAGGTTCGTGGAGAGCCAGCCCCCGCAGACGCAGACGGCAAAAAAGTCCGGCTGGCGCAGGAACAGGATGGCTGCGGCGATGGGTGCCCCGAGTTGCAGGATCGTGCCTCCGGCCATCAACATCCAATCGCCTGCGGGACTGAACAGCAAATGGCCGGCCTCGTGAATTCCCAGGTTGATGCCGCCGAAAAGACTGGAATAGAGGGGATCCGCCAGATGATGAGCTCCGATATAACCCAGCCACAGCAGGATCGGCGCCCGCCAAAGCCACGAACGTCCCGCACACCAAGCTTCCACCTCGGCGAGCAATTGTTGAACTGTTTCGTTCATCCGTCAAAGTGCCCCGCGCTGGGACGGAGCGAAGCCGACGCTGCAAACCTTGAGTTTTCGCAGGGGGCTGTACTCACCGCGGGAAACGCGAAGCGTCGATTTTGGGCAGCAGCTTCAGTGCGTTTTTGTAGTAGATCTTCTTCAGCACCTCGTCCGGGAGACTGAGGCCGTACATCCGCCAGAAAGCGTGGTACTTGCGGTAGTACGGGAAATATTCGTCCCTCGATTCCAGCACGCGGAAGTACGTCGGGTATTCCGACGCGGCAAATATGTCCTTCCCCATGAGCACCCTGTCCTGATACCGGACCATCCAGTCGTGGCCCGTCAAAGGCTGCCGGCCAAAATCATAAATGACCGCAGCGAGCTCGACGTAGAGGTTTGGCGTTTGATCCAGCATCTTCCCCAGCCGGGCGAGATCATTGGCGTGCCATCCCATGTGAGCCGCAACGAAGGTGGTGTTCTTGTGTTTCAGAAAGAGACGATCCCGTTCGGCCATTAACTCCTCAAAGCGGGGGTACTTGTCCGGCGGCCGCGCCCGGTCCGGGTGTTCGATGAGCTCTTGCCAGCGTTCGTTGTGCTTGTCGATGGGTTGGAAGAACTCGGAGGGTTCACCCGTGTGCAGAATGGCGGGGATCCTCAAGCGCGCACACGCTTCCCAAATCGGGTCCAGAATCGGATCATCGACCTTCAGCCGGGACCCGTCCTTGTATTTGACTTCCAAGCCGAAATTCTTGAACAGTTTCAAACCTTGGGCGCCGTTGCGCACATCCTGTTCCAGCTGGGCCGCCGCTTTCTTGCCCCAATCGGGTTCGTCAATCCCACTGAAGTCGGGACTGGCGAAAAGGACAAACCGGGTCGGGTAACGCTTCACGTAATTGGCCGTGTGCGCCTTGATCCTTTCGCCAGAGCCGCCGCTGAGGTTGACGGCGACTGCCATGTTGATGCGGTCCATGTCCCGGACCACCTGGTCGATCTCCTCCGGCGGTCGGTTCGGCCGGTGATGGCTGTGGAAATCAATGAAGGGATACTTGGCACGGGGATACTCCCGCCCCGGGACCACCAGGGTGGAGCGGGGATCGTATTCTCGAACCGTCATCTCACCTCCCGGGATCATTTCCTTCTGCGCGGTGGCAGCGGAACTGGGGGGAGGTGAGGCCTCTTGGACAGCCTTCAGCCCTTGAATTTCCAGTAGAAGCAAGAAGAAAAGAGGAAGTAGGAAGCGCATCATCGTGACTCCAGTCATGAAACTATATACGCACGTTCGCGACGGGGTCAACCAGTGTCAGGGAGCGTCAGGGACCCTCCTCTCGAATCGACCGTCGTTCCCCCGACAGGCGGTCTGTTTCTGTGCTATAGTCTCCTCCCGGGGACGGTGGATATTCTTTCAAGGAGGCGGATCATGATCGGTCGAGGCAGTTACCCTCTTATCGCCTGGGCTCTTTTGTTTACAACGTCGGGTGGTGCGGCCCAAGAGAAGAAAGAAAAAAATCCGGTGGTCATCATGGAGACCTCCCTGGGCTCGATCAAGATTGAGCTGTTCGAAGGGAAGGCGCCGACCAGCGTGAAGAATTTCCTGGATTACGCGAACTCCGGCTTTTACGAGGGTACCATTTTCCATCGGGTCATCCCGGACTTCATGATCCAGGGCGGTGGCCTGACCGCCGACATGGTCAGAAAACCCACGCGTCCGTCCATCAAGAATGAGGCGACCAACGGCCTCAGCAATACCAGGGGCACCATCGCCATGGCGCGGACACCTGAAATTGACAGCGCCAGTTCGCAGTTTTTCATCAACGTCAAGGACAATAAGGGCCTCGACTACCGCGACAAAACCCCGGATGGTTTCGGCTATGCGGTCTTCGGACGGGTGGTGGAGGGGATGGACGTGGTGGACAAGATCCGATACGTAAAGACGGGGATGAAGGCGGGAAATCAGAACGTCCCTCTGGAGACGATTGTGATCAAGTCGGTCAAGCTTGCCGCTCCGTGAGTCGCTCTCGCGCGGCACTTCCAGTCTTCCAATCTTCCAGCCTTCCAGTCTTCTACCTTTCCTTGGGGCCTTTGGCCTATTCGCCGATGACCTTCACGAGGACCCGCTTCTTTCTGCGGCCGTCGAACTCGGCATAGAAAATCTGCTCCCAGGGCCCGAAATCCAGCTTTTCAAACCAAAGGTACTCGGTAAAGGACTTCATGGTCCTGTCCTCTCTGCTCTGATTCGCCGGAAGAGGTCGTTACAGGTATAGCACAGGAGCCGAGGTTCGGTCATGGGTTCCCCGGTCCCAAGACGGACCCGGAGGGGGGGCGGGGTGGTGAGGCCAAATACTCCTTGTCGCGGCCGGTGGAAAGTGAAAGAATGAGAGCAGAGGGCGGAGGAACCATGGCAAAATTGTATGTGGGCAACATCCCCTATCAGGTCTCCGAGAATGACCTTCAGAATTTCTGCGAACAGGCGGGCGTCCGGGTGGAATCAGTCCGGATCATTCGGGACAGGGACACCGGCACCCCCCGCGGGTTCGGTTTTGTGGAGCTGGCATCAGGGGAGGACTTGAACGAAGCGATTACGCGGCTCAACGGGAAGGAACTGGAAGGCCGCAACCTGCAAGTCAACGAAGCGCGCCCCGAACGCCGGGATCGGGAACCTCGCTCGGGAGGCGGGGGCGGATTCGGCGGGAGGGGTCGCGGCGGGTATGGGGGAGGCCGGGGCGGGCGCCAGCGCTACTGAGCTCGAGACCGAACGCTATCTTTCCTTCCTTCGACCAACCTGGTACCCTTCGAGCGCTGTCGTGGAATTCAGACCTGTCTGGGGCTGAGACGGGCGGGAGACCTACGCCTGCCTTGTGGCTTTTACCGCGGAGCTGGCGCCCACTCAAGACCTTGATCGCCCTTCGCTACCGATCTCTTCGTCGAAACCTTTCGTGGTGATCAATGCGAGCTCCACGGTCCTGATTGCCGGTGGTGGGATCTCCGGTCTGGCCACCGCGTATTTCCTGGAGGAGCATCTTCGGGAACCCGGGGCTCACTGCCACATTCGTTTATTGGAAAGCTCACCGCGCCTGGGTGGCATCCTGCGAACGGACTGGGTGGATGGCTTCGTGGTGGAGGCGGGGCCAGACTCCTTTCTCTCGCAGAAGCCCTGGGGAGTCGAACTTTGCCGGAAGCTGGGGCTCGAGGACAGCTTGCAGGACTCCAACGACCGGCAGCGCAAGACCTTTATCGTCCGGCGGGGACGCCTGGTGGAATTTCCCGCTGGATTCGTGTTATTTGCACCTTCTCGCCTCTCTCCTCTTGTCCGGAGCCAGCTCCTGTCCTGGCCGGCAAAGTGTCGCGCCCTGTGCGAGCCGTGGATCTCTGCTTGCGCCACCGTCCAGGACGAAAGCATCGGGGCCTTCGTGAGGCGCCGGTTCGGAAGCGAGTTCGTGCGTTACGTTGCCCAGCCCCTCATCGCCGGCGTCTACGGCGGTGACGTCGAGCGGCTGAGCCTTCGGAGTACGTTCCCGCAGTTCCAGGAGCTGGAGCAAGAGTGGGGGAGCGTGGTCCGAGGCCTGCGCCGCGCTGCCGGTGCCATCCCCCAGCGATCCCTCTTCGTTACTTTGCGGTCAGGCATGGGCGAGATGGCCAGTGCGCTGCGCGAGCAACTCAGACAGACCGAAGTGCAAACGGGCCGGCCGCTGATCCGGCTCCGAAGAGCATCCAGCGGTCACTACCGGGCGGAGGTCCAGGACGAGCCCGCTTGGGAAGCGCAGGCGGTGGTGCTGGCCATTCCCTCCCACGCGGCGGCCCGAATCCTCGAGGGCGTGGACGAAGGCTTGAGCCGAAGCCTGGGCGAAATTCCCTACGCCTCGTCTGCCACCATCTCCCTGGCCTATCGCCCGGGCGACATCGGCCACCCCCTGAATGGCTTCGGCTTCCTGGCGCCCCAGGTAGAGCGGTGCCGCCTCCTGGCCTGTACGTGGACACACGTCAAGTTCCCCGGCCGTGCCCCGCGGGACCACGCCCTGCTTCGGGCCTTCGTGGGCGGCAGCCAGCAGGAGGAGCTGCTGGAGGTGGACGATGACACCCTGATCTTGCTCGTCAGAGAGGAACTGAAAACGCTCTTGGGGATCCGGGCCGACCCCCTCTTTGCCCGGGTGTACCGGTGGGACAAAGCCATGCCGCAGTACGTTCTTGGCCATGAGGAGCGGTTGCGACGGCTGGAGGAAAAGCTCGAGTCCCATCCCGGCCTGTTTCTCACGGGGAACGCCTACCGTGGGGTGGGTATCCCGGATTGCATCCGGGAAGCTCAAGAGACCGCCCGGCGGACCGTCGATTTTCTTCAGCACGAAGGGAAGTGAGTTGGATATCATGAAGATGGATGCCATCCTTGAACGACCGATTTCTGAGGGCCTGCCGCCGAGAGCCGGTGGACGCGACGCCTGTCTGGTTCATGCGCCAGGCCGGCCGATTCCTGCCTGAGTACCGAAAGCTTCGGGAAAAATACAGCCTGCTGACCATGGCCAAAACGCCCGACCTGGCGGCTCAGGTAACCCTGATGCCCCTGGAAAGGTTGGGAGTGGACGCTGCCATCCTGTTCGCCGACATCCTCCTTCCGGTGGAACCCATGGGGATCCGGTTCGACTTCGAGGAAGGCACCGGTCCCTTGATCCACAACCCCGTCCGAAGCAGGGCCGACGTGGAGCGGCTTCAATCCGTCGAGGTGGAGGAAGCGCTGTCCTTTGTGGTGGAAGCTGTTCGGATCCTGCGCCGGGAGCTGGAGAACCGGGTTCCCCTCATCGGTTTTGCCGGCGCGCCGTTCACACTGGCCAGTTACCTGATCGAAGGCGGCTCGTCCCGGTCCCACCTCCTCACCAAGTCCCTGATGTACCGGGAATCGGGTGTCTGGCACGGGCTGATGGACAAGCTGAGCGAGGTGGTCCTGTCGTACCTGCGGGCGCAGGTGCGGGCCGGCGCCCAGGCGGTCCAGCTGTTCGATAGCTGGGTGGGGTGCCTCAGCCCGGGCGACTACCGGGAGTACGTCCTGCCGTACTCCCGGCGCATCCTGCAGGGGTTGGAGGACACGGGCGTTCCCAGGATCCATTTTGGCACCGAGACCGGAGCCTTGCTGGAGATCATGACGGAAGCGGGCGGCGAGGTGATGGCGGTGGACTGGCGGGTCCACCTGGACGAAGCCTGGTCCCGGCTGGGAGACGGGTTCGCCATCCAGGGGAACCTGGATCCGGCAGTCTTGCTGGGTCCCTTCGGCGAGGTGAGAAGGAGGGCATTGGAAATTCTGCGGCGAGCCATCGGTCGTCCGGGACATATCTTCAATCTCGGCCATGGCGTCCTTCCCCAGACGCCGGTGGAAAACGTCGTCCAGCTCGTGGAGTTGGTTCACCACACCACCGCAGAGGACAAGAAGACGTGATTGGAATCTTGTTGATGGCGTACGGCGCACCGGGCTCTCTGGAGGATGTGGAGGCCTACTACACCCACATCCGGGGCGGACGAAAACCTTCCCCGGAGATGGTGGAGGACTTGAAAAACCGGTACCGGCGCATCGGTGGGTCACCGCTCCTGGAGATCACCCGGCAGCAGGCAGGTGCCCTGGAAGCGCGGCTGAACCGCGAAGGTCCGGAGTTCCGGGTCTTCGTGGGGATGAAGCACTGGCATCCCATGATCGAGGAGGCGGTGGTGGAAATGGCAGGGGCCGGGATCCGGCAGGCAGTCGCCCTGACCCTGGCGCCCCACTATTCCCGCATGAGCGTGGGCGCCTACGCGGAGGCGGTGGAGCGGGCGCGAGGAAAGCTCAACCCGGCGCCGGAATTCACCGTGGTGACGAGTTGGAAGGACGAGCCCGCCTTCCTGGATGCGGTCGCCCGTCGCGTCCGGCAGTCCCTGGCCCAGCAGCCGGAGGCCGAAGTGGTCTTCACCGCCCACAGCCTGCCCGAGAAGATCCTCCAGGATGGTGACCCTTACGCCCAGGAACTGAAGTCCAGCGTGGAAGGGGTCGCCAGGAGACTGGACCTGCGGACCTGGCACTTTGCTTACCAGAGTCAGGCGAAGACAGGGGAACCGTGGCTCGGCCCCGAGGTGCCGGAGGTGCTGCGGCAGCTTCGGGAGGAGGGAACCCGGTCGGTGCTGATCGTCCCCATCGGGTTTGTGTCAGACCACCTGGAGATTCTCTACGATGTGGACGTCTTCTTCCAGGAGACCGCAAAGAACCTGGGCATTACGCTGCGCCGCACCGAATCCCTCAACGCCGCCACGGACTTTATCGAGGCCCTGGCATCCGTCGTACGGAACCACTTAAGTCGATGATGAAGATCGACGTGCATGCGCACTTCGTTCCACCCTCGGTCCTGGAGCAGGTCAAACAGGAAGGGCCCGCCTACGGGGTGGAGATTGCCCAATGGACCGACGAGGGGCCGCAGCTCCGGCTCGGGAAGATGCAGACTCGCCCTTTTGTTCACGAGCTCCATGACCTTGCAGGTCGGCAAAAGCAACTCCAGGAAAGCGAAGTGGACCAACAGATCCTCTCCACCTGGCTCGACATCGTGGGCTACATGCTGCCGGCGGAAGAGGGGCGCAGGTGGAGCCGGATGCTGAACCGGTGCATGTCCGAGGAGCGGCGGCGGCAGGGGCCCAGGAGGAGCTTCCACGGGAGTGCGACGGTGCCCCTCCAATCGGGCGAGCGAGCGGCGGAGGAGATCGAGTTCGCCGTGCGTGAGTGCGGGCTCCAAGGAGTGATCATCGGCACCCACGTCAACGGCAAAAACCTCGATGATCCCTCGCTCCGGCCATTCTGGCGGGCCGCGGAGAAGCTGGAGACGCCCATCATCATCCACCCCTTCTTCCCGCTCGGCGTGGAGCGATTGGGAGCCTACCTCTTCACGCACATCGTGGGCCTGCCGACCGAGACCACCCTTGCGGCGGCGTCACTCTACTGCGGCGGTGTCGTCGATGCCTTCCCAGATCTTAAAGTGGTGCTCTGCCACGGCGGAGGCTTCCTCCCCTCCGGCTGGGGGAGCCGATGTAGTCCTCGAGCTTGATCCGGTCCAAGACCTCCTGGGGAACCCGCAGCCTTTCGGGAAAGTCCTTCCCCTTTTTGGTGGCGTCAACGGCCATCTTCGTGGTGATTCCCCCCTTCTTGGCGGAAGGATCGATCTCGGAGCCCTGACAGTTGGGTATCACGATGATGTCTCTGTCGGCCTGGACCCGGTTGGCCACGGCCCAGAGGACTTCCCTTTCATTGTAGACATCCACGTCTGAATCGACCACGACGACGAGTTTCAGATAGAGGTCAGCCGCAAAAGCCGAAAAAATGGCGTTGCGGACCTCGCCCTCCGTCCGTTTGTCGAGGGCAATGTAACAGTGAAAGCGGCAGCAGCCCGAAACAGGCATATGAACTGCCCGGGTTCCCGGCGCCACGGCTCGCACCGCCTTGAAGATGCCCGACTCCCTGGGAATGGCCCCCATGAGACGGTGCTCGGAGTGGCCGGTGAAGATGTCCTGGTAGATGGGTTCCTTCCGCTGGGTGATGGCGGTCACTTCTACCACATGGTGTCTGCCGACACCCACGGAGTGGCCGGAATACTCCCCGAACGGCCCTTCATCCTCCCGCACATGGGGAAGGATCTTCCCCTCGATCACGATCTCGGCGTAGGCAGGAACCTCCACATTCACGGTTTCGGCCTTCACCAGCGGGACCGGCTCCCGGAGCATGCCTCCGATCACGTCGTACTCGTCCACCTCAAAAGGCGCCAGCGCCAGCGAGCCGATGGCGAAGGCGGGATGAATCCCCAGGACGATAGCGATCTCCAGGGGTTCGTTTCTCTCCTCGGCATTTCTCTGGCAGCGCACCAGGTGCATGCCGGGCGCTAAATGCATGTGCAACCGGTTCTTGGCGACCAGCATGCCTCGATGGAAACTCAGGTTTCTGACCCCGCTCACCGGATCCTTCGTCACCACGATTCCCGCCGTGACATAAGGGGCCGTGTTGATATCGAAATGGGTGAGCAGCGGCAGGCTGTAGAGGTCCGCCTCTTCACCCACGCGAATCACCTCTTTGACCGGACCCTCTCCCACCCATTGCGGCGGGATGGGGGTGCTTTCCCTCTTCTTGTATTCCTCGACCAGCTCAGCCTCCGGCACGTCCAAGGCAAGGGCGAGCCGCCTCCGCGTCGCGTGAACGTTCGCGATGACCGGGATCTGGAAGCCCTCCACGTTCTCGAAGAGGACGGCGGGGTAGCGGCCTTCCCGCTCCAACTTGTACAGGATGGCCGTGGCTTCGTACTTCGGGCTGATCTTTTTCCTGACCCGGACCCACTCCTCCGGACCTTGTGTCTCCAACAGCCTGATATAGCTCCTCAAGTCTTTTTTCATAGCGCTCCGCGTAAGGCCGACACAAAGAGTCGGCCTGCTACCGAGATCCTTCTATGACTGCGCGGTCCGAAGTCAAGTTGCCGCGAAACCGGACCCCGGTGGGGCAAGACCCTCCGGCCGCTCGTCGCCGGGGTCCCTGTCGGTCCGGAACTGAGCTACTCGGACTTGTTGGCAGGGGAGGCTTTCTGGAGAACTCTCACAAGGTCTCGGCCAGCTGCCGGTACAGACACTTGCCCCCCGCCGATGATCTCGCGGGCGGTGATCTTGCGCCCGTAGATTTTCTCGTTGGCACCGCTGTCCTGGCGCAACGTGGAGCCTTCCAGCGAAACACCCGCAAAAAGCCCTCGCGAGCGAGAGTAGCTCAGGATCTCAGCGCGCATGTAGGCATCGGTGGCTGCCACAGCGGCGCGGCCCTTGGGGCCTGCAACGGCTGCCGCATCGGCGCCGAGCTTCACCTTGCTCCGGAGGAGCGATTCAGCCCCTTTGGGGTTCATGACCAGGAGGACGAAATCCGTCGCCTGACCTCCCAGTTGAAAGCCGATGTTGCCGCCCTCGAGACGGTACATGGTCGGCGGGCCCCACGCTCCGGTGAACTTCGATCCGGTCCGGCAAGCCATCGCCCCACGGCCGTAGCTGCCGCCGAAACCAAGGGCGAATTTCTTCACCGAAGGGATGACCGCGACGCACTCGGCCCTGTCGAGCAGCTCCTGTGGCACGGCGTCGGGGACGTCCAGGATTTCTTCCAATACGGCAGCGCAGCTTGCGAGCCGTTCCGCTTCCTTGCTGGCTGCGAGTCCTTCCTGCCCCGCGAGCAGCGTGATCAACATTGAAGTCAGAACAAGACGCATGGTAATCCTCCCGCCGTTCACGGGTGTTTAGAGGGAGCCAGGCGCAGCTAAACCTCCCCTGAACACCTATGCAATGAATTCTACACCACGGAGGGAAATCGGGTTGGTTGCCGACAGCGGTGTGTTGTAGGCTTGAGGCTTATGGGCCAACTGGCGGTCAGGCCATCCTATAGCCTTCTTCCCGACTACTACGACTTGGCGGGCGCTCGACAGAACTGGACGGGGGGCCGTCCTGCGCCCGCGGCCCGGAGGGCTTTCACGGAGGGCGTTTCATCGTAAGACGCGGGGGCATCTGTCGTACGGAACCACTTAAGTCCTTTTCCGCTGGCTAGGGCTCCGGGATGGCGATGTCGAGAGTCTGGACCGGTCCCAGGGTGTTGAGCGGTTTGTCGAAGTCCTTGTCCCGGCCCACCGCCAGGATCACCAGGCGATCGGGGTGGAGGTACTGTTTGGCCACCCGCAGGATGTCGTCTTTAGTGACTTTCTCCACGTTGGCCTTGAAGGTCTGCAGATAGTCAGCAGGGTAGCCAAAGTACTCGTAGGTGAGCAGGCGATTGACGATCTTGCTCGTGGTGTCGAAATTAAACACGAACGAGTTCAGGATGGCGTCCTTGGCGACCCGAAGCTCCTGGTCTGTGACGGGCACCGCGGTCATCTGGCGGATTTCTGCCTGGATGGCCTGCGCCGCGGCCACGGTGGACTCCGACTTGGTGTTGCATATCACTCGAAACGTGCCGGGGTAGTCGTACTCCGCTGACCAGCCCCCGCCCACCGCGTAGGCCAGCCCCATGTCGGACCGGACGCGCCGGAACAACCGGGACGAGAAGCCGCCCCCCAGGATCCGGCCCATGACGTTCAAGGCGTGATAATCGGCGTCGTTGCGCTGCCCGCCCACATGCCCCAGCCGCAGGTTGGTCTGATTGACATCCTCCTTGCGGATGAAATGAACCGAACCCTTCCACTCCTTCTTCACCTCGGGGACCGGCGGAAGATCCACCGGGGTCGCCTTCCAGTCCTGAAACGCCTTCTCCACCTTCGCCTTCATCTCGGCGGTCTCGAAATCGCCCCAGATCCCCATCAGGACGTTGTTGGGACGGAAGTACTTTTGGTGGAAGGCGACCAGGTCTGCTCGCTGAATGTGGTCGATGGTGGCGTACTCGGTGGTGCGGGCGTAAGGGGAGGCGGCGCCGTAGATGAGCTTCTCGAACTCCCGGTCTGCGATCTCACCCACGTCGTCGTTCCTCCGGGCGATGGCGGTGCGGTGTTGAAGCTTCTCCAGCTCGATCTTCTCCTCCTGGAAAGCGGGGTGCATCAGGACGTCGGCCAGCGCCGACAGGCCCTGGTCGATGTCCTCCTTGAGCACGCTCATGGAGGCGTTGCCCATGGTGGTGCCGATGGAGGTCTCCACCGAGGCCGCGATGCTCTCCAGTTCCTCGTCGATCTGGTCCCCCGTCTTGCTGGCGGTGCCTCCCGTGCGCATCACGGCTCCTGTGATCTCCGCCACCCCCACCTTGTCCGCCGGCTCGTGCCGCGATCCCACCCGGATGAGGGCAGCGGCGTCAATGATGGGGAGGCGATGGTCCTCGACCAGGTAGAGGACCATCCCGTTGGGGAGCACGTGGCGCTCCACCTGGGGAAGGCGCAGCTCCCGCAGGGGGGGGTATCGGAGCTCCCGGTGCGACTTCTGCGGGAACGCCGGAGCCCCCAGCGCTACGACAAGAGCAAAACTCAAACGCATTCGTCTCATAGATTCCTCTTAAGATTTTTGTCACATCATCCTGCGGCTGGGCCTCCGCGGCCCCCCTCACTCCCCGCCGCCCTGTTCCGTTCGCTCCGGGATCAGGTAGCCGACGGTGCGATTTTTGCGGGTGAAGTACTCTTGCACCACCCGCTGCACGTCGTCGGCGGTCACCTTATCAATGTCCTCCAGCTGCCGGAACAGGTTCCGCCAGTCGCCGGTCACAGCCTGGTAAAATGCAAGCTGGGAAGCCATGCCGGAGTTGGACTGCAATTGCCGGATGAGCCGGGCCCGGGCCTGGTTCTTGACCTTCTTCAACTCCGCCTCCGATACCGGCTCCTTCTTCAGGCGTTCGATCTCTTCCTCGATGGCCTTCTCGTTGGCATCATTGCTCTGCCCGGGCACGGGAACGGAGAAGAAAAGGAAGAGCCCGGGGTACTTCACCCCGGGGAAATCCGGGAACCCGCCAGCGGCGGCGGCGATTTTTTTCTCCTTCACCAGGCTCTTGTACAGCCGTGAGCTCCGGCCGCCGCTCAACACCCCGGTCACCACGTCAAACACCGCGTCGTCCTTGTGGAGGATGTCCGGTTTGTGAAAGCCCATGAGCAGGATGGGCTGGGATTGCGCCTCCACGTCGAACCGCTTCTCCCCTTCCTGGGGCGGTTCCATGGTGGAGACCGGCTCCGGCTTGGGACCGGGCTGGATGCGGCCAAAGTACAGCTCAGCCAGCCGGATGACCTCTTTGGGATCCACATCGCCCACCACTGCCACCGTCAGGTTCTGGGGCGCGTAATGCTTCGTGAAAAAGGATGCGGCCTGGGCCCGGGTGATGGCCTCCAGGTCCGACCGATGGCCGATCGTCGGTTGCCCGTAGGGATGGGCCTTGTACGCCACTGCCAGGAACTCCTCGATGAGCCGCCCGATGGGCTGGCTCTCGGTGCGCAGCCTGCGCTCCTCCATCACTACGTCCCGCTCTTTGTAAAATTCCCGAAGGACCGGGCGCAGAAAGCGCTCCGACTCCAGGCTGAACCAGAGCTCGAGCCTGTTGGAGGGAAAGTTGAAGTAGTAGCGGGTGGCGTCGCTGCCGGTGCTGGCGTTCAGGCCCACGCCGCCGTTCTCCTCGATGATGGTGCCGAGCTCGTTGTTCACCACATATTTGTCCGCTTCTTCTTGAGCCTTCTTGAATTCCTCCTCCAAGGCCCTCAGTTTTTCAGGATCGGCCCTGGTCCCTTTGCGCCGTTCGTCCGCCAGGCGCTCGTAGGCCTTGTCCAGTTTCTCCAGGGCCACCTTCTCCGCCTGGTAGTTCTTGGTGCCGATGGTGGTGGTCCCCTTGAAGGCCATGTGCTCGAACAGGTGGGCGATGCCCGTGGTTCCCACCGTCTCGTTCGCCGATCCCACGTCGGCGTAGTTGTGGAACGACACCACGGGAACGTCGTGGCGTTCCAGGATCAGGATCTTCATCCCGTTCTTGAGGGTGTGTTGCGTGACCTGCTTTTCGTACTGGGCCAGGTCCTGGGCGCCGGCCAAGCCCGCAAGGGCCAGCGCCAGCAACGCCCCGGTCCACGCTCGGATAGGCTTCATGAGCACTCCTTCGTCTTAAAAACCTAAAACTAAAAACCTAAAATCTGAAACCCGGCTGTGCGGGGTTTCAGGTTGCTTCGTGTTGGGTTTTTAGGTCATCTCTTCTTGTCTTTCGACTCCCCCTGGTGAAAATACCGAAGCCAGTCGTCCACGTCCACGCGCTCCGGCTTCTCAGCGCCCCCGCTCTGCTTGTCCATCTTCGCCTGCCAGAACTGCCGGCTGTCCATGACGCGGACGCCGCGGCTCTGTGCAAACGAACGCAGCGCCCGGTCGGAGGTGACGAGAATCCAATCTCGGGGGTTTCCCGCCCGCTCGATCTGCTCCCGAATCACGGTGTCCGCCTCCCTCGCTCCCGAACAGGTGACTTTCAAGGTGCCCAGGCTCAGGACCTCCCGCGCCGCATCCCCAGCTCCATCGAAGATCAAGACCACAGAGGCTCTTCGCTGTCGCGCGAAAGCTGAGAGCCTTCGCACCAGCTCCTGGCGGCTGGACGGGTCCCGCAGCCGCAGGTTGCTACTCCCGATCAGATTGTTGCCGTCCACCAGATAAGGCACTCGGAAAAACCCCCGAAGAGCTTCAATCGTCAAGCAGCCTTCACTCCATTCATTCTAGCGTTAACCCGCTGGTGGCGGAATGAAAAGATTGCTGCTGCGGCCTGTGTCTCGGCTCGGCCAACATAGGCGGAAAAGCCCACTGGCGAGCTGCTGTTCCCAGCTCGGTTCTGAAATGCTTGTGATTTTGCAAAATATAGCATTCTGATGGGCCATTGGCGAATAAACTTCTCGAAATCATTCCAGATGCGTAGAAAAACTTGCTGATTTTGTAAATTATTGTTTTAACTTTGACAAACCCTTCGAGCTCGTCTAACCTAAATAGGTCCGGTTGGGGCAGGGGGCAAAAGGGGAGAAATTTCATTGACGCCGGCGGAAATCCTTAAGGTTCTGAGAAAGGAACAGGTCACCTTTTTACGTCTCCAGTTCAGCGACATCCTGGGGGCGATCAAGACGGTGGAGGTGCCCTCGTCCAAATGGGAGAAGGCGCTGGACGGGCAAACCCTGTTCGATGGTTCTTCCATCGAGGGTTTCATCCGAGAGAAAGAGCAAGACATGCTGTTGAAGCCGGACTACGACACGTTCCAGATGCTTTCCTCCAAGGGCGAAGAGAGCCGGGCCGCCCGTATCGTGTGTGACGTCCACAACGCCGACGGCACCCCTTTCGAGGGTTGCCCTCGACTGGCTCTGAAGCGGGTGTTGCAGGAGGCGGAGCGGCAGGGTTTTCGGATGATGGTGGGCTTTGAAGTGGAGTTCTTTCTCTTCCAGAGGAGACCGGATGGGGAGCCCACCACGCGCACCGAGGATGCGGCCGGATATTTTGACCTCTCCCCGATCGACCGGGGGGAGGCAGCGCGGCGCGACCTCGTGCTGGCCCTGGAGCAAGCCGGGGTCGAGGTGGAAGCGGCCCATCACGAGGTGGCGCACGGCCAGCACGAGGTGGACTTCCGCCACACGGAAGCGCGGCGGGCGGCCGACAACTTGTGCACGTTTCGCTTCCTGGCCCGCAACACGGCCCTGAAGCTCGGCCTCCACGTCACGTTCATGCCGAAGCCGATCTGGGGTCAGGAGGGATCGGGACTTCACATCCACCAATCGCTGTCTCGCGACGGCAAAAATGCGTTTTACGATCCGTCGGGCTCGAACGAGCTGAGCCCGGTGGCGCTGGGTTACATCGGCGGCCTGCTGCGCCACGCCCGAGGAATGGCGCTCGTGACCAATCCGCTGATCAATTCCTACAAGCGGTTGGTGCAGGGCTATGAGGCCCCGACCCACGCCGTCTGGTCGGAGCACAACGTGAACCCTTTGGTGCGGATCCCGGCGCGCCGTGGGCCTTCCACCCGGGCCGAGCTGCGGATGCCGGACCCCTCGTGCAATCCCTATCTGGCCCTGGCCTGCATCTTGAAGGCGGGACTGGAGGGGATCCGCAAGAAGATGGACCCGGGGCCGCCCATCAGCAAGAATCTGTTCCGCATGAGCCACCGCGAGCAGCGCCGGTTCAAGATCGACGAGCTTCCAGGCGATCTCCGGGAGGCGATCACCTTCTTGAAGAAAGACGACTGCATCCAGGAGGCTTTGGGCAAGCACATCTACCAACATCTGGTGGAAGCCAAACATCGAGAGTGGCGACAGTATATCCAGCAGGTTCACCCGTGGGAATTGGATCATTACCTTCGCAACTACTAGTGCCGTTCCAACTTGATTCGACAAGGATCAAGGAGGACTCTCGATCCAAAGCACCAACGGTTCGTCAACGGTTGCTTTGTCGCAATAAGTTGGAACGGCACTAGACCATCACGCTATGGAGGAGCCTTATGACACCGAAAGAATTGCTGAAGTTCATCGGGGAAAAAGAGGTCAAAATCATCGATCTGCGCTTCACGGATCTCCCCGGCCTCTGGCAGCACTTTTCCATCATGCCCCACGAGCTCACCGACGAAGCATTTGAGGAAGGGATCGGGTTCGACGGATCCAGCATCCGGGGGTTTCAGCAGATTCAGGAAAGCGACATGTTGCTCATCCCGGATGCGGGGACCGCTTTTCTCGATCCCTTTGCCGCGCACACGACCCTGGACATCGTCTGCAACGTGCGGGACCCCATGACCCTGGAACCCTACTCCAGGGATCCTCGCTACGTGGCCCAGAAGGCCGAACAGTATCTGGTCTCCACCGGCCTGGCCAAGAAGTCCTACTTCGGACCGGAAGCGGAGTTTTTCATCCTCGATGACATCCGTTTTGACCAGAGTTACAACTACGGGTACTACTACGTGGATTCGGCGGAAGGCTTCTGGAACAGCGGCCGGGAAGAAAAGCCCAACCTCGGGTACAAGCCCCGTTACAAGGAAGGGTATTTCCCGGTACCGCCCATGGACAGCCTCCAAGACATGCGTTCCGAGATCATGTTGACGCTGGAAGACATCGGCATCACGGTGGAGGTTCACCATCACGAGGTCAGCACCGCGGGCCAGGGGGAGATCGATATGCGGTTTGACACCCTGACCCGGATGGCGGACAAATTGCTGATGTTCAAGTACGTGATCAAGAACGTGGCGCGCCGCCACGGGAAGACCGCCACCTTCATGCCCAAGCCGATTTTCATGGATAACGGGTCGGGCATGCACGTGCACCAAAGCCTGTGGAATGACAAGAAGAACCTCTTCTACCAACCCGGCGGCTACGCCGATCTGAGCAAAGAGGCGATCTACTACATCGGCGGCATCCTCAAGCACGCAGCGTCGCTGCTGGCCTTCTGCGCTCCCGGGACCAATTCCTACCGTCGTCTGGTGCCCGGGTACGAAGCCCCCATCAACCTCATTTACTCCCAGCGAAATCGGAGCGCGGCCGTCCGCATTCCCGCCTACTCGAGAAGCGAGAGGGCCAAACGGCTGGAGGTGCGCTTCCCCGATCCTTCTTGCAATCCTTACCTGGCGTTCAGCGCCATGTTGATGGCCGGCCTGGACGGCATTCAGAACAAGATCCAGCCTCCGGAACCCATCGACAAGAACCTGTACGATCTGGAGCCGGAGGAAAAGAAGAAGGTCCGCTCGACCCCGGGAAGCCTGGAGGAGGTGCTCAATGCGCTGGAGGCGGATCACCAATTTCTCCTCAAGGGCGATGTCTTCACGCCGGACGTGATCGAAACGTGGCTGGATTACAAGCGCACCCACGAGCTCGATGCCGTGCGGTTGCGCCCGCACCCGTACGAGTTCGCGCTGTACTTCGACATCTAGCACCATTCCGAGTTGGTCAATCGTCATCGGTCAATCTTGGATCCATTGACCCCGATCCGTCGTGAGGACTTCGGCCGGGCTCAGCCGAGCTCCTGAGCCAAACGGCACTTCCATAGGGTCGGAACAAGGACCATGGACGGATCGGGGTTGACGTTTGACCATGGACGGTTGACCCGCGTGACGGAAAGGCTGCTCGTTACCGATCTTCTGCTGGCACCCGAACTGGATGAGGAGGTGGTGCGCCGCCTCCTTCATCCCTATGGCCTCCGGGACTGGCACAAGGCGGATCTCTGCCTGCAACAAATCGCCCGAGATCCCGACTCCCGGCAAAAGCTTGCAGCGTTCCTGCCGGAGCTGCTTCGAGAGGCTGCGCGGACGGCCGACCCCGATGGCGCCCTGGTGGGGCTGGAAAGGTTTCTGTCGGCCGTCTCCCATCGGCGTGCGACCCTTTCCATCTTGCGCGATGATCCGAAAGCGCTCTCGCTGCTGATGCGGATTTGCGGCAGCTCGCCGTTCCTGGTGGAGACCCTGTTGCGGGAGCCGGAGTATTTTTACGTCTTGCGCTGGGAGTTGGAGGAACCGGATTGCCTGAGACAAAGCGTTCGCGAAGAGTTTTCCCGAGTCTGGGAGTCTCGCGGCGCCACCGAACAGCGTCTCCATCAGGTGCGCCGCGGGAAACGCCGACACCTCCTCCGCATCGCCGCCGCCGATCTGATGGGCAGTCTCTCCATCGAGGCGGTCATGCACCAGCTTTCCGATCTGGCGGACGCCGTCGTGGAAGCGGTGTGCCGCGTCCAGTGGGATGCTCTCGGGCAACGATACGGAGCACCACCCCCTTCGGTCGCCTCCCCGGGGGAGATGCCCTTTTGCGTCATCGGCCTGGGCAAGCTCGGGGGCCAGGAGCTCAATTTCAGCTCCGACATTGACCTGCTGTTCCTCTACGAGAGGGAGGAGGGGCGAACCAGGGGCCCCCGGGTCCTGTCCGCCCGCGAATTTTTCATCAAGCTCGCCCAGGAGATCACCCAGGCGCTTTCCGCAGGGACCGGCGAAGGTTCCCTGTACCGCGTGGACCTGCGTCTTCGACCTGGAGGCGAGGCCGGCGTCATTGCTCAGTCCATCCAGGCCTACCAGACCTACTATGAAAATTGGGGAGAGACCCCGGATCGTCTCGCCCTGTTGAAAGGCCGTGTGGTGGCGGGGAACCGGGCACTGGGCGAGTCCTTCCTGTCCCGAATCCATCCTTTTATCTATCCGAAACACCTGGACTACGGCGCACTGGAGGAAATCCGTGATCTCAAGGAGCGCATCGACCAGCAACGCATCCGGCGAGGTGGTCAGCGCGACATCAAACGGGGCCTGGGGGGGATCCGCGAGATCGAGTTTTTTGTGCAGACCCTGCAGCTCATCTTTGGCGGTCGCCGTGGATCCTTGCAGGCGCGTTCGACCCTGGAGGCTCTGGAGCGGCTGCGGGAAGCCGGATGGATTGATGTCCGACAGCAGGAGACCCTCCGGCAGGCCTATCGGTTTCTTCGAGACCTGGAGCACAAGCTCCAGGTGGTCCAGGGATCCCAGACCCATGCGCTCCCCGACGATCCCCTGGCCCTCCAGCAGTGTGCCCGGCGTCTGGGCTTCGGGCTGGACGGAGGAAGCGACCCCGCAGCCTTTTTGCTGGACCGGCTGGACGAAGTGACAGGGCAAGTCCATGCGATCTACCGAGGCCTGCTGGTGGATCCTCACGGGCCCACCCTGAGAGGAGAGGGGAATCTCCTGCGCCTGGTCCGTGATCCCGCCATGGGAGACGAGGAAGCCTTGGAGATTCTGGCCGGCCTGGGGTTCCGGCAGCCCCGGCAAGCCCACCACCACCTCGAACTGCTGTCCCGAATGCAAGGGTTCAGCCAGAATCCCGCCCGGCTTCGCCGCGACTTCGTCAACCTGGCCCCGGTGCTGCTGGAGGCGCTGGGGCGGTCGCCGGACCCGGACATGGGACTGGGTTTTTTCGTCAACTTTGTCGAGGTCTGCGGATCCATTGAGAGTCGTTACGAGCTGTTCGTCCGGCATCCGGAGTTGCTGGAGAGATTGCTGCTGCTGTTCACGGGGAGCGAGCTCTTCTCCAGGGGTCTGGTGGAAGCACCTCATCTCCTCGATGCGGGTCTGGCGTCCCCATGGGATCCGGAATCGCTGGCCCCTCCCGCGATGCGGGATCGCTGGAAACGGGTATCGTCCGGGGTGGAAGACCCCGAGGAGGTCCTGGTCGCCCTCCGGCGTTTCCGGCGCCTGGAGGAACTTCGGGTCGCCCTGGCTGAGATCTCGGGCTGGGTTGCGGTCCCGCAGGCTCAGCGCGCCTTGACGACTCTGGCAGAGCTCTGCCTGAACACCGGCCTGGAGCTGGCAGTGGAGCTGTCCGCTCCACCCGAGTCCCGGAAGGGTCTCCCGGACTTCTCCATCCTCGGTCTCGGAAGCCTGGCCACCGGCGAGTTCTCTTATCATTCCGACCTGGACCTGGTATGCGTCTCTTCCCGGGAAGGAAAACCCCGGACGGTTCGGACCCTCTTCCGCCAACTGCACAGGGTGCTGTCGGCGCATCTCGATGGCGGGCCCCTTTACAAGGTCGATTGGCGACTCCGCCCCGAGGGAAAGGAGGGGCCTCTCGTGGTCTCCTTCGATCACTACCGCACGTACCTCCGCGAGCGGTTGGATATCTGGGAGCGGGTCGCCCTCCTGAAGTCTCGCTGTGTGGCCGGGGATGCCACGCTGGCGGGCGAGCTGGAGAAGCTGGTCCGTCAGGCCGCCTACGACACCGGCCTCCCCGCCGGATGGCTGGCCGAAATGGACCACATTCGCCAGCGCATGGAGAAAGAGATCGGCCAGGAGCATCTGGACCGCTGGCATTTAAAAGTAGGAGCCGGCGCGCTGGCCGACATCGAATTCGGTGTCCGCTATCTGCAGTTGGTTCACGGAAGGGCGCGCCCGGAGCTCCGGCAGATCGATCTGCCCGGAGCGCTTCGAGCCTTGCAGCAGGGTGGCGTGGTGGAACAGGAAGAAGGAGAGTTTCTATCCGAGGCGCTGCAATTCCTTCGAGTCCTGGCACATCGCAGCCGTTTCTTGTTCGGCCCGGAAGGGGAAATCGTTCCCCGGGAGGGCCTCGCTGTCGCTAAACTGGTTTTCCTGATGCAACGGCTGGGAGAATGGGGCCCGGGGAAGCCATGGGAGACCCGGTACGGCGAGGTCACCTCCAGAGTTCGCCAGTGGTACCGCAAAGTCGTCGAAGGATTGTCCTGAGCGGTAAGACCCAAAACCCAAAACCCAAAACCCAATCCCTAAAACCTGAAACCTCAGACCTGAAACCCGGAACGACTGGCTTCTGAGTTTCGAGTTTCCGAGTTTCGGGTTTCCTTACGTGATGTCTCGCTCGCCAGTGCGGATGTTGTATCCTTCCTCCACGGGGAGGACGAAAATCCTCCCGTCGCCGATCTCGCCCGTCCTGGCCGCTTCGATGACCACCTTGACGATGTCGTCCACCATGCCGTCCTCCGTGACGATATCGATCATCATCTTGGGCAACAGGCTGACCTCGTACTCGCGACCGCGATAAATGGCCTTGTGTCCCTTTTGGCGGCCGTGTCCCCGCACTTCCGACACCGTCATCCCGGAGATGTTGACCCGCATCAGAGCGTCTTTCACCTCATCCACCTTGTTGGGACGGACAATGCACTTGACCAGTTTCATGCCATGCCTCCTGTGAGAGTTTTCACCAACGCATCTTGCACGTCCCTCTGCAGCGACGGCTCGAGCTTCTTCCCCTCCCGGGTCAGATAGAAGACGTCGATCGCCCGCATGCCTTCCGTCGAGATGAGAGCGACGTCGATGTTGCAGCGGAACTGGGCCAGAGTTTTGCTGATCTGGTACAGAAGCCCGAACCGATCCGGGGCGATCACTTCCAAAAGGGTGTAGTTTTTCGAATAGTCATCGTCCCAGGAAAGGGTGACTCCCATCCTTTGTGCCGGAGCCCGAAAGGCCACGCTGGTCCATCGCCGGGTCAGCAGAGCTTCCACGTCCCTCCCCTGAAGCATCACATCCCGCAGGACCTCTCCGAAGCGCTCTCTCTCGGAGGGGTTTAGGGCGAACGTTCGATTCAAGTCCTCAAATTCGATGACGTCCACGATCACCCCGGCACTGTTGGAGAAGGCCTCGCCCCGAAGGATGTTCATGCCAAAGGACGCCAGAACCCCCGTCAACCGGGCAAACAAGCCGGGCCGGTCATAGGCCACCAGGCTCAGGAGGTAGGTGGCGTCCCGCTCTTCCAGGCGGAACTCCAGGTGGCTGGCCGGCAACCGCTGCGCCATGCGGAAATGTTGGGCCACCCGTTCCGGTGGCGTGGCTCTCAGGTAACGGCGTGGAAAACCGCGGAGAAATTCCCTGAGGTCCCCCACCTCCGCATCCGGCAGCTCCGCCACCAGAGGGGTCAGATCTTCCAACACCTCCTCGGGGCTGTACCTTTCGTCGCCGACCGCGCGTGTTATGCGGTGATACGTCTGCACGTAAAGCTGCCAGAGGCGGTCCTGGGTCCAGAGACTGAGGGCGGTGGGATTGACGGCCCGGACATCGGCGTAGGTGCCCAGGCACAGGAACCTCAGCCTCTCCGTGCTTCCCACCTGGTCGGCAAATTTGCGGATGACCTCTTCATCGTGCAGGTCTCCCTTGCGCAGGATGGACGACATCAGGAGGTGATGGCGCACGAAGAAAGTGATGTCCTCCGCCGGTCCGGCGGGCAATTCCAGGCGGCGGACGATCCGTTCGCTGGCGTGCACGCTCTTGGGGACGTGGAGCCCTCGCTCCGCCTTCCCCAGATCGTGGAACAGGAGGGCGCACGCCAGCCATTCGGGAGCCGTCATTTCTTCCAGCAGGGTGCGGAAGCGCCTCAGGCTCGGGTCTTCGGTGTCGAGGAGCTCCTCCAGATGCTTGACCGCCAGCAGCGAGTGTTCATCCACGGTGTATTTGTGGAAGTAGTCCCGGACCACGCGGCAGTGGATGCTCTCGAATTCGGGAAACAGCCAGCTCAGAAGCCCGGTCTCGTGCATGGCGGAGAGGCGGGCGTAGAGACCGCCCAGGCTCCGCAGGATCGGAACAAAGAAATCTCGAACGCGAGGGCCTTCGCGGTCCAGGGGCTCGAGACGGTCCAGATACTTTTCAACGGTGGGAAGGGCTTCGTCGTCGATCTGCAGGCCGCGCTCCGCAGCCACCGAGAAGATCCGGAGGAGATTCGAAGGTTCTCGGGCAACGGCGCGGTCACTGGCAAAGAGGATCGTTCCATTCCGGCGGAGAAAGGGGGAATCCGCCGCTGAAGGAGAGAGGGGCTTCGTCTCCACGTGGCGTCGCGCGCGAGGCGCGAAGAGATGCCGGCGCAGGGCGCGCGCGACATGGGTCGAGTGGAGGTAGTACTGGCGCATCAGGTTCTCCACCGCGTTCCCCCCGGGGTCTTCCTCCCATCCCAGTTCCCGGGCCAAGACTTCCTGATGTTCATGGGTGAGCAGATTTTTGCCCCAGCCGTTGAGAAAATGAAGGAACGTCCGGATCGTCGAAAGAAACCCATGGGCTTCCCTCAGGCGGCGGCGGTCCTGACGGGGAAGGTCCAACGGTCCGCCCGGACCGCGGGGGTCTCGGATGCGGGAGGACCAGTGCACGCAATGGAGATCGCGAAGGCCGCCGACGCATTCTTTCACATCCGGCTCCAGATGGTAGATGGTCTGATCGAAGCGGGCATAGCGCTCCTGCTGGAGCGCGGCCAGCTCCTCCATCCAGCGGTCTCGCTGGGCGTTCAGGAGACGGGCGAGCTGTTCTGCGGCTCTTTCGGCCAGAGCCGTGTCGCCGGCCAGCAGGCGGGCGTCCAAAAGCGCCATGGCAAATTCGGGGTTCTGCCTCACGTCCAGATCCAGTTCTTCGATGGAACGGACGTGTTGCTTGATGGGAAGGCCCAGATCCCAGAGACGCGCCACCAGGCGCTTCACCTGTGGCACTGCGTGTTTCTCGTCCTTGCCCCTCCACAGGAACAGGAGGTCCACATCCGAGAAGGGATACAGCTCGCGCCGGCCGTAACCCCCCAACGCCATCAAGGCCAGGCGGGAATCGGGAGTCGCTTTCCCGGAATGGGAGTGGGCCCCCCCTTCTCGCCAGGCTGACTGAAGCAGCGCATCGACCCACCTGGCGTGCTCCCGACCGGCCCGGAGTCCGTCCTTCTGGAGCCAGAACCGTTGACGAAGGACGGCGCGGCTGTCCGCCAGGACGGCCCTGGCCTCCTCCCGGGAGCCGGGAATCCGCCGCCGGAGCGAGGGCGGGAAACTGTTTCGCGTTGAACCCATGATGGCCGAGCTTCCGCGTCCATTATAGCGCGGGCGCCGTTCCTCCCGGCCCAAGCCAAAACCGGAATTCCCCACAACGCCGCCCCACAGGGAGCTCCCGGCTGACGGTCCTGAAATTTCCGGCCGTACATCTCGGCCCGCCGGAGGATCAGCGGCTCCACGTTGGCCGGGTATCCTGGGTGTCCGGAGCCCTGCCGCCCGCGATGCCGGAGCGCACGCGTATCGGCTATGCCTCAGGCCTTAGACTGTCCCCGGTGCAGACTTTGCTGGTCCGACTGCGCCCCACGAAATCGTAGTATGATGCGCTTGACGCAGCACATTCGTGTACGACCGCGGCTCGTGCCGGCCGTTAGACCGCAAAGTAGCAAAGCCTGATCCGTGTGCCAGAGGTAATTGGGAGCTATAATCCTCCCAGGAGGATAAAGGCATGGACGATATCTTGACCATTGCCCAAATCGAAGCGCAATTCGAGTCAGAATGGGTCCTCGTCGAAGACCCGCAGACCAACGAGGCACTCGAAGTGCAAGGCGGCAAGGTGCGTTGGCACAGTCAGGACCGCGATGAGGTCTATCGCAAGGCCGTAGAATTGCGCCCCAGAAGGTTCGCCATGCTCTATACGGGTAAGATGCCTCAAGACACGGCAATCGTGCTATGAGTTTCCCGTTCGAGCCGCAGCAGGGGCTAATCATCATTCGCGCAGAGTTGTGGGGACCTTGTGGAAGTGCCGTATTGCGACTGGCGCTGGACACTGGGGCAACGGGCACAGTTGTGAACGTGGGTATGCTGGTTGCGGTTGGCTATGATCCGGCGCTAGTGCCAGACCGCATCCAAGTGACTACAGGCAGTGGCGTTGAGTTTCTGCCTCGCGTCATACTCGACAAGCTTGAAGCATTGGGCCAGAAGCGCACCGGATTTCCGGTGCTGTGTCACACCTTGCCGCCCAGTGCAGCGTCGGCGCTTCGAGGCGTCCATGAAACGGGATGGCGGCGCCTGAGACGCGGCGGAAGCCGACGGGCGCGGGAGTCTTGCTGGTCCGCCCGGGCCGCGATCCGTCAGGCGAAGCCACAATTCTCGCATAAATTTGCAATCACTGGCTTGACGGCCTCTTTCGTTGTATCCTACATTTCGTTTTCCTCCATCCGACAGGAGAAGTTCCGTTGCCCCGATGTCTGATCTTCGGCTACCACGGTTTCAACAATACGGGTGCCGAAGCCCGGCTCATGGTCATCAAGGAGGAAATTGCTCGAGTCGCTCCCGGGCTTGACGTGGAAGTGGCCACCTTCAGCCCTGAAGCTCAGCAGCGCTACGTCTCGGGCCCCTTCGTGGAGCTGGACCTGCGCTATTTCATGCTCCAGCTCTGGGGGAAGATGCGGGCATACGACCTGCTGGTCCTCTCCGAAGGGGCTTCCTTCACCGACCATCTGTCGCCGCATTTGCTGTACGGCTTTTCCAACGCCGCCTTGGCTGCTTCCCTTCAGGGCAAGGGGGTGGTGGCGTACGCGGTGGACGTGGGGGTGCTGGAGAGGTGGCATCGTCCCCTGGCGCGCGCCGTTCTGAACCGAGTCAGCCTGTTGATGACTCGGGCGGAAGAATCGCGGGCGAACGCGGTGAAGCTGGGCCTCCGGGTCCCGGTGGTCAATACCGCCGATCCGGTGGTGCTCATGGCGCCTCCGGCTCCCGGAGAGCGACAGAGGATACGCTGTCGTTGGGGCCTGGATCCGGGCCAGCCTTACGTTGTGATTTCGCCGAAGGATCTTTTTTGCTGGCCCGTGGTGGCCCGCCTGGTCCGGGATCCCCGGACGTGCTTTCGGTACCCATTTCATTTTTCGGTGGACGACCAAAGGCTGGAGCGGCAGCGGAAGTTCGAAGAGGAAATGGCCCTGTACGTCCGGGAGCTGAAGCAGGAATGGAATCTCGACCCGGTGCTGCTGGCGATGGAAGAGGTGGACAGGGGACCCTGCGAGAGGATCCTGGAGAAGGCGCAATGCCGTTCGGCCCTGTTGCTCACCTGCGACCGGGTCACGCCCGGCGAGATCATGGCGGTGCTGGAGGGAGCGCGGCTGCTGGTGAGCACCAGGTATCATGCCCTGGTCCTGGCTCTTTTCGCCGGCGTGCCGCTGGTCTCCATTTCCCATGACCTCCGGTGCCGGAACCTGATGCACGAGCTGGACGAGTCCGAGAATCTGGTGGAACACGGAGGTGGAGAGATTTTGGATCACCTGTGGGAACGGACGGCTCGGACCCTGCGCGACCCGGATCCCCATCGGGAGAGGATCCGCTCCGGAGCCCGGGTCCTGGAGGAAAAGGCCCGGGGCAATGCACGTCATTTCCGGGACTGGTACCGCGAGCGATTCCAGGGGACCGGTTCCCGGGCCGCCACCGCCTGAGGGAGTTCTCCCATGCCCGGAATTGACGTCCTTTTTGTGAATCCTTACATCAACGCGGCCGGGGACCATCTCCTGGATGAAGCGGTCCTCTGGATTGCCTCCTTCCTGTCCCGCCGCGGACTCCAGGTTCGGATCATGGATCTGAACCGGGGCCCGTTGGAGGAAAACCGCGAGAAGCTCCGGGAGAAACTGCGGATGCACCGCCCGAGCTTCGCCGCCATCAGCGGGCGGTGGTGGGATTCCCTCTACGGATCCTGCGACGTGGCCAGCGTGATCAAGGAGTTCGACCCGTCGGTGGTGACCGTCACGGGGGGCGAGACCGCGAGCCACTTTGCGTTGGACCTGTGCGCGCGTCCGGAGTTCGACGTGGTGATCCGGGGCAAGAGCGAGCTCCCCCTGTTGCACCTGGTCCGGGGCCAGCCCTTGATGAACTGCGTCTGGAAGGAGGGAGGCGCCCTCCGGGAGAGCCCGGTTCAATACTTTCATACCCCGGCGGAGCTGGAAGAAATCCGGCTCTCGCCCCTGGCGGAAATTTTTGATGACCCGGACCAGGAGCTGGGGGCGGCCCCTTACGTGTGGCTGGGGGATGGGTGCCCGTACAACTGCCTCTTTTGCACCAACGCTGTCTCGGCTCAGCAGAGCTCGCCCAACGGGCCCGGAAAGGTGCGGTATCGGCCGGCGGAAGCGATCCTGCACGACCTGGCCCAGTTGGGAGAGTACCGGGATCTTTTCCTGTTTGACTTCCAGCCCATCCAGACAGAAGTCCTGGACCAGGTGATCCGAAACGTCCCCCGGAAGCGCTACGGGCTGATCTACGAGCCCTGGGCGATCCGAGGGATGGACACCTCGCTGGTGGATCGCTTGGCCGAGACCTTCGCGGTGTGCAAGTTCGTTTTCGATCCCCAGGTTTTCTCCGAGGGGCTGCGAAGGGATCTGGCAGCCCGCCGCTGCGTCAAGCCGTTCGTGTCCAACGAGCATCTGGAAAGCCTCCTGGAGCGAATCTGCCGAGCCGGCAATGCGCTGTTCACCATCAGCGGGCTCTGCGCCCTGCCCTTCGAAGAGCCTGATCACGTCCAGGAGGGGGAAGCCTATCGCCGGAGCCTGCTGGAGCGGTTTCCCGCCATGGAGGGAAGCTACGTCCTGCCCCTGATGATCGAGCCAGGCAGCCCGATTCAGCAGCATCCGGAAACTTTTTCAGCGATCACGCTCCGGCGGACGTTCGAAGAGTATCTGGCCCATTCCCGCACCCGGATCTTTCCTTCTCCCGTTCCGTGGTGGATGAACATGCTGGGGATCGCTCGAGACTGTGCCCGGGGCCCGACGCCCGCCCACGTGGAAGAGTTCAATCAGCACTGCGGCGTCCGTTGCGGTGAGGATCCCGGCAGGCCCCTGAGACACGCGGCAGCGACCCTGGCCAACCCCGCCAACCAGTTTCACCTGGCGCGCCAACCGTTTCGTCCCGGCGAGATCACCTGCAGGATGCAAAATGGAACAGCCTGCTACTGGATCGAAGGCAATGGGCGGGGGCTCTTGAACCTGGCCATCGTGGCGCGCCAGATTTTGGAATCGGGACAGCGAGACGTGGAACTTGACCTGAGAGATTGCGCCTGGCTTACAAGCCTTCCCCGAACGGCGTTGGTGCCCCAAACTGTTTATTCCTTCGGGTACCTGCATCACGATCCGGCTCTCTCCAGGTTCCTCCAGGCTGCAGAACGAGGTGAGATTCGGGCTCGCTTTCGGGCAGGCCGGATCCCACCCACCTCGTTCCTCAAGCAGGGAACTGGGCTGCAGGTGGACGCAGCTGGCGATTGACCCAACGGGCGGCCAGCGCACGGGCTGCGCCGGCCACCGCGAACCCCGCCAGCAGATCCAGGACCACGTGCTGTCGGACAGCGATAGTTGAGATGCAGAACACTGCCAGCAGCGCAGAAAAATAAAGCCCGACGGACTTGCGGATCCGGAAGCTCGCCAGGCAGCAGCAGAGTCCAAGGCCTGCGTGGAGGCTGGGTAGGGCGTTGTGAGTGCTGTCAAAGCGATACACGGTTTCCAGAGCCCACGAAGAGAAGCGGTGTTCTGCGCCCAGGGAGGGACGTGGCACCTCCATCGGGTAGGCCAGGAAGATGGCCGCCGAGATGGCAATGGTGAAAGTGAAGGACCAGGCCAGCTCCTGCAGATCCCGCCGTCGCCGCAGCAGGAGCACTGGAAGCGCCACCATGGGAAAAGCTGTCAGATAGATCGGCGTCCATGCGGGGGAGAGCTCGATCCAATAATCCCAGGGAAGGAAAATGGCAGGGGCTCCCCGCGATCGGGTCAGGATGCCGGAACCCACGTAGCCGGCGATCCAGGTGGCTGAAAGACGGAGGATGATCCCCTTCCGGAAAGAGGGGCTGATCGGATCCGGGTCAGTGGGCGAGTGCGCTTGTCGCGGGCTCCGAAGGGCCAGGAAGGTACCGGCGCTGAGGCCCAGCAGGAAGAACGCCCAAGTGCCTCCAAAGGACCTGTCCATGGAAGGGAACAACCGCAGCGCCGCGAAGAGCGCGACGAGGGCATGCAACGTGCCCCAAAACAGAGCGACCACAAAGTCTCGCACAGGTCAGCTACCGGCCAGCGCAGGTGTCGTGAAAGAAACCCTTCTTCTATCACGGCTCAGAGGCGGACACAAGGCGCGTCGCAGCTTCGGAAGATAGCGTGGCTGTGGGATCGATTTCCAAGTCTCCTGGGATCAAGGGAGCTCAAGGCGAGGCCACGCTTTTTGAGGACCTTCTCTGGTCCAAAAATCTCAAAGGGGCGGAATGAAGAGACTACTCCTGGTCCAGCCGTTTCAACATGAGGGGATGCTTGCCTTTGGGCAGACCATTGACATTCCCTTTCTCGGTCGACAAGCGGGAATCGCGCCACTGAGCCTCGCAACGCTCGCCGCTCTCACGCCTCAGGGCTACCAGATCGACGTTTGGGATGAGACGGTCGCGGGTGAAATCTCAGAGGAAACGCCGCTGCCCAATTACGACCTGGTGGGCGTGACCGGATACGTCAACCACTTGGTCCGCGCCACAAGGCTCGGCTCTTTGTTCAAGCAACGCGGGATGTTGGTCGTCGCCGGTGGGCCTGGAGTGTCTAGTGCCCCCGAGAAATATCGCGATGCCTTCGACGTGCTCTTCGTGGGCGAGGCGGAACATAAGTGGCCGGAGTTCCTCGCTGATTGGGAGGCGGGACGCTATCGGCCGGAATACCGCCAGGTGACCAAACCGGACCTTGCCGGTTCACCCCTCCCGAAATGGGATGCCATCGACCTGAGTCGATACCTGGTCGGGGCCGTTCAAACCACCCGCGGGTGTCCCTTCGATTGCTCGTATTGTGACGTCATCTATTTGTATGGCCGTCAGGCACGCCACAAGACGGTGGACTCCGTCCTGGCCGAGGTCGTTGAACTCCAGCGGCGAAGCGTGCGCAGCATCTTTGTCTGCGACGACAACTTTTACGGCAACCCGAAGTTTGCGAAGGATCTTTTGCGGCAGTTGATTCCCATGAACAATTCCTTCAAGACGCCGGTCCGGTTCATCACCCAGATCACCTTGAATGTGGCCCAAGACGACGATCTGCTGGCGCTCATGGCCGACGCGAACTTCCCCCGTCTTTTCATCGGGATCGAGACCCCCAACAAGGACAGCCTGAAAGAAGTCAACAAGCCTCAGAATTACCGATTGGACCTTGTGGAATCCGTCAGGAAAATCCAGTCCTATGGGCTCTCCATCGAGGCCGGGATCATGGTGGGATTCGACCACGACGGTCCGTCGATCTTTGACGAACAGGCCGATTTCATCAAAGAAACCGGCCTTTCTCTGGTGCTGCCCAGCATCTTGCAAGCGCCGGTAGGCACGCCATTGTGGAGGAAGCTTTACAAGGAAGGGCGCATCCTTGAAGCAGCGCCGGAACAATTCAGCGGCCCTGGACAGCGCACCTATACGAACATGATTCCCCGGTGCATGAGTCGGGCCGATCTCTACCGAGGATTTGCCGATTTTATGGGGCGGCTGTACGAGTGGAAACATTTCGCGGCGCGCACGATGACGTACGTCTCCACTGTTACCCGGCGGCCCCGAGTCCATCGGCGGCTTGCCTTATCGCCGCGTGACCTGAAGCTCTACCTGGGGGGTGTCTGCTTCTTCGTCTTTGGCTTGCGTGGTGACGCGCGGCGCCAAAGCTGGCGGATCCTGCTCCATACGATGTGCAGGGCACCGTATCTGCTGGAGGTGGTGATCTCCAACATCTTCCAATTTCATCACGAACGTGGATTGCTGGAGGCTCACCAGGCAGCGCTCCGCACGCAGATCGATCGAGAGAAACAGCAAGAGCTCAGGGTGGCGGCCGGAAACATGTTGATCCCGGAAGCTTTCAGAAAAAGTTACAAGGAGATCTTTCCCGAGGTATACGAGCGGCTGTCGAATGGGTTGCTCAATGGCTCACGCCTCAACGATGCGCTGGTCGAAGTGTTTGGAGACTTCCTCGTCCGGTGGGGACCGTCGCTTACTCGGCTTGAAGAGTCCCACAGGGCTTTTCTGTTGGAGATTTGCGCCAGGACAATTGCCAAGGAAAATGCCCAGTCGGCTGGCCTGATCTCGCCCATGAGGCAGGCGCCTGCGGTCGCGCGCGATCTTAGGATCGCACGACTTCCTGAGGAAATTCTACGATCCGTGGAGCAAGACCTTCGGGTAGGGGGAAGAGCCAGGGCGGTGGAGGCTCTGGGTGCATGACCGCTCTCCGAACAAAGGACGTCTGAAATGAACGCCGCGGGACTCGTTTCTCAAGCCGCACGGGAGTACCCTGAGCTTCTCGCCCTGGAATACTATGGCGAGTCCTGGACCTTCCGGGAGCTCCTGGAGCAAGTGGAGTCGCTGGGGGAGTCGTTGCGCCGGTGGGGAATTGCCTCCGGCGACCGGGTGGGCATCTGGCTCGGCGATTCACCGCAGACCTTATTCATGTACCTGGCCGTCCTCCAGGCGGATGCCACCGCGCTGGTCTTTGACCCACAGTGGCGGTTGGAACAGATCGCCAGGGTGCTTGCCGCTCCCCTGGATGTCCTGGTCTACCGTTCCGAGTATTTTCCGCTTCTCCAGCAAGCCCTCGGTCGCGGGCCGGAGGTCCGGCTACTGGTGGAGTGGGACGATGCAGGCTCTTTCAAGGTCCAATCCCGGTCGCGGGTGGAGGGTGAA
>JACQTF010000138.1 GCA_016210925.1 Acidobacteriota bacterium
AATGCCGCATCAACGCCGAGTCCCCGGAGACCTTTGCCCCCTCTCCAGGAAGAATCCAGTTCCTCCATTTTCCCGGAGGACCGGGCATCCGAGTCGATTCGGCAGCCCATGCCGATTACGTGATCTCGCCCCACTATGACTCCTTGATCGCCAAGTTGATCGCCCACGGCAGCGACCGGACGGAGGCCATCCGGCGGATGACTCGTGCTCTGGACACAACCATCATCGAGGGGGTCCCCACCTCCATCCCGCTTCATCAGAAGATTATGAGGGATCGCGACTTTCAAGACGGCGACCTGAGCACGGGGTTCCTGGAACGTCTGAAATCGAAGACGGTGGTGGCCATTGGTTCTGTGAAGGCCTCCTAGTTTAGCTTTCCGCTGTCAGCCATCAGCTGTCACCGTCGGATCAAGCGCAGGTGCGATTCGGGGAATGCAAATCAGCGGGTGAGTGGGCATGTCGCTCGATGAGAAGCTGAAAGCTGACGGCTGATGGCTGAACGCTTACGTAAGCTTCAACTGCCGAAAATTTATCCGATCACCGACCGACAACTGAGTCGCAAGTCCCATCCCGAAATCGTGGCGGCCTTGATCCAGGGGGGCGCGACCTGGATCCAGCTTCGGGAGAAGCGGCTGTGCGCACGGGATCTGTATGGAGAAGCCCGCAAGGCAGCTCGAATCTGCCGGCAAAAACGTCGCATCCTGTTGATCAACGACCGGGTGGACATCGCGCTGGCCACCGACAGCGACGGCGTCCACCTGGGACAACAAGACTTCCCCGTCTCCGTCGCGCGCCAGGTCCTGGGCAAGGACAAGATCATCGGCGTCTCGACCCATACCCTGGGGCAGGCGATCCGGGCCAACGCCAGTGACGCAGACTACATCGCTGCCGGTCCGGTCTTTGCCACTTCCACGAAAGTTTCAGAGTATGAGCCGCTGGGCCTGTCCGTCCTGAGCAGGATCCGGGAGCGCGTGGACAAGCCTCTGGTGGCCATCGGTGGGATCAATTTTGGCAATTTCCTGGACGTCTTGAGGGTGGGCGCCGA
Organism: Acidobacteriota bacterium; assembly: GCA_016210925.1. Lineage (GTDB taxonomy): Bacteria > Acidobacteriota > UBA6911 > JACQTF01 > JACQTF01 > JACQTF01. Next base: position 1,046 of record JACQTF010000138.1, read on the forward strand.
CTCCGTGGCCATCATCTCGGACCTGATGACGGCCCGCCATATCGCCAACAAGATGAGGGAATTCCTGGACACAGCCCAAAAAGCGTAGGGAGACCGGTCCTGCAGGAGGGTGGAACCTTGGCGAAAAATCAAGAGCAATTCACCAGTCGCTGGGGCTTGCTGATCTCCATGATCGGCATCGCCGCCGGTACGGGGAATATATGGCGCTTTCCCCGGATCGCCGCGAAATACAATGGCGGCTCCTTCTTGCTTCCCTGGGTGATTTTCTTGCTGATCTGGTCGATTCCCATCATCATCATCGAATACGCCATGGGGAAAGGCACCCGCAAGGGAACCATCGGCGCCTTCGGTCTTCTCATGGGGAAAAGGTTCTGCTGGCTGGGTGCCTTCGTAGGATTTGTGTCCACCGCCATCCTGTTCTACTACTCGGTGGTCAGCGGGTGGTGTCTGAAATATCTGGTTCTCTCTCTGACGACCGGTTTCCAAGGGCTGTCTCACGAAAGGTCGCTGGAGATGTGGAACCGTTTTATGAATTCCTATCAACCCATCCTGTTTCACTTCCTCGCCATGTTAGTTGGAGGCTACATCGTTTACCGTGGCGTCGTGGGTGGCATCGAAAAGGCCAATTTTGTCTTTGTCCCAGGCCTGATCATCCTTCTGTTTGTGTTGTTCGTTCGCTCCGTGACGCTGCCCGGCGCTTCGGGGGGCATCCGCGCTTTCTTCACGCTTCGGTCCGACATTCTTTTGGACTACCGGGTGTGGCTGGACGCCCTGGCGCAGAACGCCTGGAGCACGGGTGCGGGATGGGGCCTCTTTTTGACCTACGCGGTGTACATGCGCCAGCGTGAGGACATCACTCTGAATTCCGGGATCACGGGGTTTGGAGATCACGCCATCTCGCTTCTGGCGGGCATCACCATCTTCTCCACGGTCTATGCCCTGGTTCCGGACGCGGCGGAAGCCGTCATCACCGAGCCAGGCCCCATGAACACGGGCCTGGCTTTCATCTGGATTCCTCGGCTTTTCGCGACCCTGCCTGCCGGCAATGTCTTCTCGGCATTCTTTTTCATTGCGTTATTCTTCGCGGCGCTGGCCTCCCTCATCTCCATGATCGAATTGGTCGTTCGCGTTCTCAACGATGCCGGGGTCCGGCGAAGCCAGGCCATTTTCCTGGTCTGCGCCGCTGGTTTCCTCCTCGGGATCCCGTCCGCCCTCAGCCCGTCTTTCTTCCTCAATCAGGATTGGGCGTGGGGAGTAGGCTTGATCCTGAGCGGGGCCTTCTTCGCCATCGCCGTGATCAGATATGGTCCCCAGCGATTCCGGCAAGACTATGTCAACGTGGAGGGAACCGACCTGAGGGTGGGCCGGCCCTACGACTGGGTGGTCAAGTTTTTGATCCCCCTGCAGGTGATCGTTCTGATCTCATGGTGGTTCTGGATGGCGATTCAGGCGGACCCCCAAGACTGGTGGAACCCCTTTCGCGTCGAGACGGTGGGCACTTGTTTCTTTCAATGGGGAGTGGTTATCCTGGTGTTTTTGGCCCTCAATCGCTGGATCGCAGACAAGACCATCGGCCGCTAGTGCCGTTCCAACTTGTTGACACAAGCAACCGTTGACGGACGATTGATGCGTTGGATCGAAAATCCTGCTTGATCCTTGTCGGATCAAGTTGGAACGGCACTAGGGGGTGTCTCGCGCCGGGGGGCTGGGAGCCCTGGACCCGAGGGGAGGGAAGAAGATGCCCTGGAGTACGATCGTGATGATGGTGTTGATTCCCCTGATTTTGTGGGGCGGCTTCATTCTCTTGCTGGTCGTCGCCTTGACGAAAGAGCGGAAAAAAAGTGTGGGCCAGAGGTGATCCGGAGAAAACTTGTTAACGAAGAAAAGGACTCGTGGAGGACAAATCCGTGCCTAAACAACGCGCCAGTTGGGGAACACGCATTGGGCTGATTCTGGCCGTAGCCGGCAACGCCATTGGTCTGGGAAATTTTCTCCGCTTCCCGGTGCAAGCTGCCCAAAACGGGGGCGGAGCATTTATGATCCCTTACTTCACGGCATTTATCTTGTTGGGAATTCCCCTGATGTGGCTGGAATGGGCCATCGGCCGCCACGGGGGCAAGTACGGGCACGGAAGCACGCCTGGAATGTTCGACGTCCTCTGGAAAAACAAAGTAGCGAAATATCTGGGCGCGCTGGGCCTGTGGAACTCGGCGGTCATACTGATTTACTACTCCTATATCGAATCCTGGACCTTGGGATTCAGCATTTTTTCCGCCCTGAAGCTGTACTTTGATGAGACGACCTTTGATGGAATGAGAAACTTCCTGCAGAGCTACCAAGGTCTCGTCCCGGGAGACCACTTCGACAGCATCCTCCCTGCGTACGTCCTCATGGCGGTGGTCCTCGGGCTCAATTTTTGGATCCTGGCACAGGGCCTCACCAAAGGCATCGAGAAGCTGGCCAAGATCGCCATGCCGGCGCTGTTTCTGTTTGCGATCGTTCTTGTGGTGCGGGTCTTTACCTTGGGAACGCCTGACCCGTCGCACCCTGACTGGAATGTGACAAACGGTCTGGCATTTATTTGGAACCCCGACTTTAGCCAGCTTTCCAGTGCCAAAGTGTGGCTTGCTGCAGCAGGGCAGATTTTCTTTACTCTAAGCGTGGGGATGGGATCCATCCAGGCGTACGCCAGCTATCTCAGGGAGAAGGACGATATCGCCCTGTCGGGCTTGACGACATCAGCAACGAACGAATTTGCCGAGGTGGTGCTGGGCGGAAGTATCGCCATTCCCGTCGCCGTCGCCTTCTTCGGGCTGGCTCAGACCCGGGAGATCGCGGCGGGTGGCGCGTTCAACCTGGGTTTCGTGTCGATGCCCATCATCTTCACCAAGATCCCCGTAGGACCCCTTTTCGGGACCCTGTGGTTTTTGTTGCTCTTCTTTGCCGGCATCACGTCTTCGGTGGCGATGGCGCAACCGGTCATTGCTTTCCTGCAGGATGAGTTCGGCGTTTCCCACAAGAAGGCCACGATGATCGTCGCTCTGGTCACGCTCGTTTGCATTCAGCCCGTGGTGTTCTTTTTGGGACAGGGTTTCTTGGACGAGATGGATTTTTGGGCCGGGACCTTCGGACTGGCGGTCTTCGCTCTGGTCGAGACGCTGATCTTCATGTGGATCTTCGGAGCGGACCGGGCGTGGGCGGAGATTAAGTTGGGAGCGGACATCAGGGTTCCTTCTATTTTTAAGTTCATTTTGAAGTACGTGACACCCCTCTATCTTCTGTTCATCCTCGCCATGTGGACTTTCCAGCAAGCTGTTCCCACACTCTTGATGAAGGGCGTGCCCCAGGAAAATCAACCCTCTATTTGGGGTTCGCGCGCGTTGATGGCCGGCCTCCTGGTTGCATTTGTTGTTCTCATCCGGTTCGCGTGGCAACGCCGCGATCTACGGCAACGGCCCTAGGAGCTCACTATGGGACTCACCTTCGGTGGTGTTTTATTCATGATCATGGGATGGGGCGTCATCATCGCCCTGGCCGTCTTCTCGTTCTCCAAGGTTTTGCGGATCGAGGCGAGGAAACGAAATGTCCACATAGGCGATCCCAAGATCCCGAATCCGTAAGCCGCCGCCTCGACCGCGGTGGTGTTCCTGGTTCCAGGTGTCTCGATCCGCGGCATTTTCGCCTGCGGGAGGCACCCCGTTGAGCCACGCCTGAGGCCATGCGCATCTTTCTTCTCCCGCTGCCGGGAGAAAAGTTCATCCCCTACGCTGAGCTCGCCGCCGTTCCGGACCTCCCTCCGGATCCGACCCTCAAACAGAGGGTGGTCGAAGCCTACCAGCGGGTGGTATCGCGATTTCCCCTCGCCGAGAGGATCCTCACCCATTTGCGCAAAGCGACCGCTGTGGAGATCGTCCACTCCCTGCACTGGACGACGGAGGAAACCCGGGAGAGATTGGAGGCGTACCTCGAAAAGCAGCTCCACAAACACCGCCGGTGGTGGCGAGTGGACACGGTCCTGGCCGCCGCCGGTGCGTTTCTCTTGTGGCTCCCGGGGCCCAACATATTCTTCTATTACCCAGCCGCCCGCTCCTTGAGCCACTATTACGCCAAGAAGGGCGGGGAGCAAGCTCTGGCGCAACTTCGAACGTTCCGCTACGTCCCCTCCCCGGAGCTGGCGCACATCCACGACCTGTTGGGAGAGAAGCTGGCCAGAGAAGAATTGCTGGAGAAGATCGGCGACCAGGGAAGGCGGTTGGGCCTGCAGCACCTGCCAGCCTTCTATTCCCGACACCTGCACTGGTAGGCATCAATCCTGTGGATGGACCCCGGTCCGTCTGTCACGTCCCGCTGTCCAGTGACGGACGACAGATTGAATGGACGGACAGTCCCACAGGTCCGTAACACGTCACCCTGCGGGCGGATCGGGGTGGAGATAACCTTCCAGTGCGATATCGGGACCCACGGGAAAGGAGCGCAGCGAATAGAGGGGAAAGCTCTCCTCCAGGCGAGCGACTCCCTTGCCCCCCACCACGGGAATGGAGTTCGTTCCGCCCAAAATTTTCGGAGCCACCAGGAAGACGACCTTGTCCACCCCGCCCGCTTCCAGGGCGCTCCAATTGACCTGGGATCCCCCCTCAATCAGCAGGCTCAAGATTTGGCGTCGGCCCAGTTCCTCCACCACGAATTGGAGGTCTACCCATCCGTCCTTCTCGGGAGCCAGGACAACCTCGCCGCCCTGCTCCTGAATGAACTGCCGTTTTCTTACGTCGGACCTCCCGGTGGTAAAGATCAGGGTCGGGCCACCCCCCTCCCCGGCGGTGAGCACGTTGGACTCGGTGGGGATACGCAACTGCGAATCCAGGATGACCCGAACCAGGGGGCGTCCCTTGGGTTGGGCGCCGCGATAGGTCAGTTGGGGGTTGTCCTTGGCGACCGTCTCGACGCCCACCAGGATGGCGTCGTTTTCCAGGCGCAGGCGCTGGCCGTACTGCCGGGCCTCCGGGGAAGTGATCCAGCGGGACTCTCCGGCCTGCGTGGCGATCTTTCCGTCCAGCGACATACCCGCCTTCAGGGTGACGAAAGGAAGCCGAAGGCGGGCAAACTTCAGGTAGGCTTCGTTCACTCTCCGCGCTTCGGCTTCCAGCACCCCCTCCACCACCTCGATGCCCGCTTGGCGAAGCAGGGCGAATCCCTTGCCGTTCACCAGCGGGTTGGGATCCAGGGTCCCGGCCACGACCCTGCGAACGCCGCTGCGGACGATCCGGTCCACACAGGGGGGCGTGCGGCCCTGATGGCAACAGGGTTCCAGGTTGAGGCAGAGGGTGGCTCCCTGAGCGGCATTCCCCGCTTCGTCCAGGGCTTTCACCTCACCGTGACGGATCTCCCGGTACACGTGAAATCCCTGGCCCACCACCTGGCCGTCGCGCACCACGACCGCCCCCACCTGAGGGTTGGGGCTGGTCTGACCGACGCCCCGCGCGGCCAGCTCCAAAGCCAGTCTCATCCAGTGTTCGTCCTGCATGGGGGAATCAGGCCCCGCACCTGGTTGCCATTGTAAAGGTAGATTTAGCTAATCACGTTTTCCAGGTGCGGGGCAGGCTGGACCCGACGAGGGTGACGAAACCGATTTGCTCAGTCGCACCATATGGATCTTCCGTGTGTCGGCGTCCACCACTTCCACCTGGAGCCCCCGGCACTCGAAGCGCTCCCCCACCCGGGGCAGCCGTCCCAGATAGGTCACGATGAGACCCGCCACGGTGCTGTAATCCGTGTCTCCCAAGGAGAGATCGAACAGCTTTTCGAGCCGCTCCACCCCCACCCCGCCTCGCACCGCATAGCGACCATCGCCCTCGTCCACGATGTCGGGGGCGGGAATCTCGTCCTCGTCCCGGATCTCGCCCACGATCTCCTCCAGCAGGTCCTCCATGGTCACCAGACCTGCTACGCCGCCGAATTCATCCACCACGATCGCCATGTGATAGGCCGACTTCTGCAGTTCCTTGAGAAGTTCCGAGATGCGCTTGGTCTCCGGCACACAATGGGCGGGCCGAACCAGGGGTGCGATGGGATCGGCAGGGCTACCCCGCTCCAGGTAGGCCAGCAGGTGCCGGACGTAGGTGATTCCCACCACGTGGTCCATCTGTCCACGATAGACGGGGACCCTGGAATGGCGGGAGCTCACCATTATCCGACGGAGCTCGTCCACGGTGGCAGTCTCGTCGATGGCCACCATGGCCGACCGCGAGGTCATCACATCCTTCACCAGCTTGTCCCCGAACTCCACCACCGATTGAATCAGGGGCGAATCCTCCGCCTCCAGGATTCCCTCCTCCTGTCCCACGTCCAGGAATGCCTGGATCTCTTCGTCGCGAGTTTCCTCCTCGCCCCGTGCTTCCACTTCCTCCAGCGGTTCCCGCCGCTTCAGGAAGTTCAGGGTCCCGGAGATGGGCAGGGCAATGGAATGCAGCAGGCGATAGATCTTCCGGAAGATCGGAAGAAGGAGCACCAGCTTCTTCTCCGGGTTCCGGCGCACCAGCAGCCTGGGAATGAGCTGGCGAAACAGCAGCACCACGGCGGTCATGATCAGAAAGGCCACCAGCACCGGCTGAGGGACCGAAGCCTGCACCACCAGGGTCGTGGTCAGAATGGCCAGGGTGATGGACGAGATCTGGATCCCCAAATGGAGAGGGATCAGGATCCTGAATTTGTCCTCGGAGATGGCGTTGAGAATCTCATCGTTCCCCCCTTCCCGCTCCGCCAGAACCTTGCGCGCCACCTGGCTCAGGTTGCTGATGGAGGCTTCCACGGAAGAGAGGTAGGTGAGCGCCATCAGGAAGAACACCACACCGCTCCACCACACAAGGGTGAGGCTAGAACCGTCGCTCAAGGTCTTTCCTTTTCCGATTCGAACAATGTTTCAAACGCCCGAAGGCACTCAAGGTCTTCCGATTTCTCAGAGGCCCTGGGGCGCGCCGCGTGGTCCGTCCCTCGCGACCGCCGGCCCGGAGCCGCGACCGAAGGGAGAGCTCCAGCGCCGCCATTTCTCCCTGGTCCGCCTCGTGGTCGAAGCCCAGCAGGTGCAGGGTTCCGTGCACGATCAGGTTCCGGACCTCCTCCTGCAGAGAGATGCCGTACCTGCTCGCGTTGCGGGTGGCGGTGGGGGCCGCAATCACAATGTCCCCCAGGTACCGCTCGTCTTCTTCGAAGGGCTCCCGGCGAACCGGGAACGAGAGCACGTCGGTGGGACGATCTTTTCCAAGGAACTTCCGGTTATAGCTCCGGATCTCCGCGTCCGAGACAACTCGGATGGTCATTCCCAGGTGGGCCGATCCCATCCGTCGCTTGACTCGATCTGCAACCCGCTCCAGCCCTTTACGTTCCAGAGGGCAGTCCGCCTCAATCGACACGCAAGCCCTGACGGGACGAGCCGCTGCTACCAGCTTCCGGTTCCGACGAAAAAGCCGAGTGGGTGGTGAAGACACGATTCTTGGGCCTACGTTGCGTTATTGTAGCATGAAAGCCTGCTTCTAACTCCGCAGGGAAAAAGATTTTTCAGCTCCCAAGGGATGGGTATAATAGGTTCGATGAAGATCGCAGTCTGCATCAAACAGGTCCCCGAGAAAAACTCTCGCTATGAGATCGACGAAGAAAAACGTTGGGTCAAGGAAACTTACCTGACCTACGAAATCAACGAAAGCGACCTGTACGCTCTGGAGACCGCCCTTCGTTTGAAAGACCAGCACGGGGGAGAGGTATTGGTTTGCTCCCTGGGCCCCGACGGCGTTGAGCGGGACATTAAGAAGGGTCTGGCCATGGGCGCTGACCGCGGCATCCTGATCCATGAGGAAGGACGATTGACCGACCCCTTCCTGATCGCCTCTGCCCTGGCGAAGGTCCTGGAGGAGGAAAGACCCGACCTAATCCTGACGGGTGTCCAATCGGATGACATGGCCTTCTCTCAGGTGGGCGTGGCGGTGGCCGAGCTCCTGGGGCTTCCCCACACCACCATCGTCATGAAGGTGGAGGTCCACGAAAACATGGGGATCCGCATCGAACGAGAACTGGAGAGCGGCTTGCTGGAGGTGGCGGATCTTCCTCTGCCAGCCGTGCTGACCATCCAGGCGGGAGCCTATCCCGTCCGGTACGCATCCTTGAAGGGGATCATGCAGGCCAAGAAGAAAGAGATCAAGAAGCTCGCACTCTCGGCGCTCTCCGGCCTCCCGTCGCCCCAAATGGAGCTGCTGTCCGTAGCCTTCCCGGAACCTCGCAAGAAAGCCGAGATCCTGCAGGGGACCGTCCCGGAGGTGGTCGCCCAGCTGGTGGAGAAGCTGAAGAAGGAAGCGAAGGTACTATAAACTGGAAGACTGTAAGGGGACCATTGACCGTTGACCGTTGACGGTTAACCTAGGTTCAAGTATGCCAGGCAAAGTGTACGCCATCGCGGAACACTGGGAAGGCCGGTTGAAGAACATCAGCTGGGAGGCGGTGGCCTTCGGCCAGCAGATCGCTGATGTTTGGGGGGGCCAGGTGACCGCCCTGCTTCTCGGGAGCGGGATCCAGCCCCTTGCGGAAGAACTCAGGCAGGGCGATCTGGCCGGAGTGCTGGTGGCAGAACATCAGAAGTTGAAGCCATACAACCCGGACGCCTACGTCGCCGCTCTCCGCCAGATCGTCCAGGAAGATCGTCCCGGCTATGTGGTCATGGCCCACAGTTATCGCACCATCGACTTCGGCCCCAAGCTCGCGGCAGCTTTCCGCAAGCCCTTGCTCGCCAATTGCGTGGGACTCGGCCCGGCGGAGGGCGGCCTCCGGTTTCTTCGTCCGGTGTTCCACAACAAGCTGAACGCTGCCGTCCACCTGGCGTCCGACCCGCCGCACTTCGTCTCACTGCAAGCGGGGGCCGTCGCCGCGGACAAGGCACGCAGGGGATGCCCGGTTCCCGTGGTGAACAGGCAGGTGAGCCTGGAGCAGGTCGAAATCCGGCGCAAACAGGTGGAAATCGTGGAAGCGGTCAAGGGACGGGTGGACCTGGGAAAGGCCCGGATCATCGTAGGGGTCGGCCGTGGCATCAAGAACCAGGAAAGCCTGAAGCTGGTGGAGGATCTGGCCCTGGCCCTGGGAGCCGAGATCGGTGCTTCCCGCCCCATCGTGGACAACGAGTGGCTGAGCCGCGACCGGCAGATCGGAAGCTCTGGCCAGACAGTCACGCCGCGACTTTACATCGCCTGCGGTATCTCGGGCGCCATCCAGCACCTGGTGGGCATGCAGAATTCGGAGTGCATCGTGGCCATCAACAAGGACCCCAACGCCCCCATTTTCAGCGTGGCCACCTATGGCATCGTGGGAGATCTTTTCGAGGTTGTTCCCGCCCTGGCGAAAAAGCTGCGGGAAGAACAGTCGGAGTAGGGATCAGGGTCGCCCCTGACCCCCTCCACAGATCCGGACGTGCGGAACTACCGCATCCGGCTCTTGCCTTAGGTATGACGCCAAAGCGAACGAACTGCTTGACGTACCCTCTCGAG
>JACQTF010000143.1 GCA_016210925.1 Acidobacteriota bacterium
CGCCAACGGTCGCCGGCTGGGGAAGATCGAGCGGTCCAACGGCGGCACCTTGTTCCTCGATGAGATCGGTGAGATCAGCGCCAACGCCCAGGTCAAGCTCCTCCGGGTACTCCAGGACGGCGAGTTTACCCGGGTGGGGGGCAACGAGACCATCAAGACCGACGTTCGAATCATCGCCGCCACGAACCAGAACCTGCAGGAATCGGTCGAGCAGGGCCGCTTTCGGAAGGATCTGTTCTACCGGCTGAACGTGTTCCCCATCAACCTGCCGCGGCTCAAGGATCGGGCAGAGGACATCCCCCTGCTGGTGAACCACTTCATCGAGGTCTATAAGCGGAAGAGCAACAAGTATCTCATCGGCATGTCCGAGCGCGCCCTGCGCCTGTTAAAGCATTATCACTGGCCGGGCAACATCCGAGAGCTGGAGAACGCCATCGAGCGCGCCGTCATCATGGCGGCCAAGAAAATCATCACCGTGGAGGATCTCCCGGAGGAGGTGCGCAACTCGGACGAGGAACTCAAGGAGCGGGCCGTGTACGTCGAAGTGGGCTCCACCATGGAAGAGGTGGAGAAGAAGATGATCCTGGAGACCCTCAATTTCACCCGGGGCGACAAAAAGAAAGCGGCCACGATCCTGGGCATCGGCCGCAAGACGCTGTATCGGAAGCTGGACAAATACCAGCCCCGGGCCAGGAAGGCCGAGAGCGCCCTGGGGATCGCTTAGGGCGAGCAGAGGATGGCCCCGGGGCGGCGGGGAGGCGCTGTGCGGGTGCAGTCCCGCAGACGGGCTGTTTGTGATAGGATGCAGAGGGAGTCGGACGAAGGAGTGGTGAGAAGAGGCGTATGAAGGTCAAAAAGATCGCGGAAGCCCAGCTTCCGACCCGGCACGGTGATTTTCGCATCTTGGGTTTCGAGACGGAGGACGGCCAGGAGAGCTGCGCCGTGCTGGTGCGGGGGGACCTGGCTTCCCGGGAAGCGCCCCTGGTCCGAATTCATTCGCAATGCCTGACCGGTGACACCTTAGGTTCGTTGCGATGCGATTGTGGTGCTCAGCTCCAGGAAGCTCTGCGGCTCATGGCCAGAGAAGATTGTGGGGTTCTGGTCTATCAGCCCCAGGAAGGGCGCGGCATTGGGCTGATGAACAAGTTGGTGGCTTACGAACTTCAGGATCAGGGCGTCGACACCGTGGAGGCCAACGAGCAGCTGGGATTCCTGGCCGACGAGCGGGACTACGCGTTCTGCGTCGCTCTCCTGGCAGAACTGGGCCTGACCCGGATCCGCCTTCTTTCCAACAATCCTAAAAAGGTGGAAGCTTTCCGCTCCGGACCGATTCAAGTCCTGGAACGCGTGCCCCTGGAGATCGCTCCGTCGGAGCGTGCGCGGGAGTACTTGAAGGTGAAAAAGGAAAAGATGGGGCACCTCCTCTCGAAGATCTAGCAATCAGCGACCACCCTTCCAGTCTTCCATCCTTCCAGTCTTCCAGTTTTCTTTCCGTATTTCAGAATTAAATCACCTGTTCCCATTCCGAGTCCCGCGTGCACCTCGATTGAACCTCGCAAAGGTATCGGTTCTACAGTGAGGCACCGCGCTTCCTCTTCGGTGGTAGGGAAGAAGGGCCCGCCCGGTTCGGCATGAAGGTAAAAGTCACCTGAAATCACATCGCACTGGGGGCACGCGTTGGCGAAGTATTCCGACTGTGTGGTCTTTGAGAACTTGAGCTTGAAGGTGGGGAAGCGCTTCCGGACAAAATTTAGTACCGAGCCAGGCAGCTCCCTGATGTCTGAAAGGATGCAGATCTCGCCCTGAGCTTCTGGCACGTTGGAGGCAACCAGTCCCACGGCAGGCATGTTGGCCCCGCACCGCCAGCAGGAAATCGTCGTGCTGGCGAGATACAAAGGCGGCTCAATCCGGGTCTTAGCCTCATTCATGCTCTTGTCTCTTTCGCAGCACTGCCCAGGGCCTGAGCTCTCGCGCGGAGCTCAGCGAGTTTGTTGCATGCGCCCGTTCACGCTTTTTTGTAGGGTACCGTTACTCCCTCAAGCATGGGAAAGTGCTTCGCATTCAAAGTCACAAGCCTGGCATCCCGCCTTTCCGCACACGCAGCGATGAGCGCGTCGGCAAGCCCTGTGCCATGGCTTGAGCCATATTGCCGACGAAGCAGGCCGCCTCCCTTCGCCACCTCTTCATCTACCGGCACGATCTGAAAGGCCAGGAGGAACTCCTCGAGGGCGTCCATCTCCTCCTGCCCGCGAATTCCGCTGTAGAGTTCTGCCACTGTGATCGCCGACACGAGCAGCTCTCCCTCCAGCCTTTGGAGAAACTCCGCGGCCTTTCTTCGGCCGCGGAGATGATCGACAAGGACGTCAGTATCTAAGAGGTAGCCGCCCGCCACGGCGCCCTACTCTCGGGTCAGCTGGAACCGATCCAACTCACGCCGCAAGGCTTCGAAGTCGGGCAGATCCTCTCGTCCCCTCCACAACCCATACGCCCGAGCGCAGAGCGCCACTCGGTCCCACCCTTCATGCTTTTGGATGAAGCGATCGATGGCCCTGCGTATCAGCTCGCTCTGGCTCTGCCCTGTCGTACGGGACATGGCCCTGAGTGCCTTTTTCTCCGACCTTGTCAGGTAGATCTGGGTCCGTTCCATCGGGCCGCCTTAGGATGATGTACATCGATAATGTACACGCGCCACAGACCGCCTGTCAAGCCCTCCCTCCGCTCATCCGCCACCGGGCGCCTCTAACGACGTGGCGTTCACATGCGGGCCGCGAAGCGGACCGGCAGGTGCAACGCAAGGTTAGCCGGTCTGTCCTTCCGACGCCTCCAGCACGGTCAGCAATAGAGGATTTAGGTTTCTCAGGAGGTCTAGGTCTTCCTTGTCATCATATACCTTAATGCCATGAAACACATTGTTCCGAACCTTGTTCAAAAGCTCGGCTACGGCAATCACAAGATCATCTTCGGGCATAGTCGCACGACCGGTGAAATGATCCGAGAACCTCGTGAAGAGGTTGCGGAGGTCAGGGTTTCCCGTGTCTACGATCGGGTTGCCATACGATGTCCCGCGCCGAGTCCCGCGCCGACGCGCCAGCCACGTCATCTCCTGTTGGTGCTTTTCGACAGCGCGCCTGATGGCGAGCTTCTTGGCCTGGAAGTAGTCCACGACACGCTTGCGGTCACTGTCGTCCTCCACAAGCCGTCCCGAGGGATCACGGATACGCTGGGCAGCGACGACCAGGGCTATCCAGGCTGAAAAGAAACGATCGAATTCGTCTTCCGCGTCTCTCGCCCTGCTGAGCCACTTGCGAATAAACGTCACCCGCCTATCGGAGACCATGTTCGAAGCTCCTCAACGTACTCAGACGGAAATCCGTTGCTGAGCGCCGCTGCCACGATCCCATCCATGTATCCGGGTCTGGCAGGCCCGGGATGGTGATCCTGGGCCAAGTAGAGAAACGCTTGGAAACGAGCCCCGTCCCGGAGTCGGACTTCCACCGTCGTCTTGGTGTAGAGTCCGATGCCGATGCCCACGCCCTCGTAGCGGTCAAGGGTTTGTTCATCAGCCTTCGAGATGCGCCATACAATTCCGTGAATGGCGCTCCCATCCTCGGGAACGATGGTGGCGACCCCACGGCTGTTAATCCTGAACCTCCAGTCCGAGATCGTGCCCACGGAAACGAAGTCGGCATGGGGACACCGCTGGCGCATCTGGGTGGCGTCCATATTCGAGCCGTAGGCGAAATAGTAATGTGCGGACATTCTGAGTTCCTCGTCCGGCTAATCGGCATAGGGGATTGCCCCCTGCCACACCACCGGACCTGCGGGTCCGCATCCGGCGGTTCGGAGGATTGAGGTCGCGCGCCGAACGGGACATCCCATTCGGTCAAACACTCCTGAGCATTCGCTTCCGTATCCCGCCATCGAGGCTTCGTCGTTCTGACGCATGGCCCCTTTGAGAG
>JACQTF010000147.1 GCA_016210925.1 Acidobacteriota bacterium
CCGCCATCTTGCCGACAGCGGCCAGCCGCTCCGCCTCCAGCAACTTCTCTTGATTTTCGATCAGAGACTGGTTCGTCAACTGGCAGACGACCAGCTTCTCCCTCAGTTCTTTGTAGAGCTGGCTGTTCTCGATGGCCGACGAGGCCTGGTAGGCGAACGTCTCCAGGAACTTGATGTCCTCGCGACCGATGGGACGTCGGTTGATGAAGTTGTCCGCCACCAGGACGCCGATTCTTTTCTCCTTGAAGTGCAGAGGGACGACGGCGAAGCAATCGGTCCCCAGCAACCTCAGGAGCTCCTCGTGAACGGGAGGGGAATCCACCCCCTCCATCCGCCCGTGGAGGACGTTGATGGACAGCTTCTGGTCCAGGGCCCGGATAAACACGTGATCCTTCTCGTCCAGGCGGATCCGCAGGTTGCGGGCAGCCTGGTTGACCGCCGTGTCCCGGTTCTTGGACCGCTCGTGACTCGACGTGAGCAGCTCGGCCAGAGGCAGGTTCTTCTGATTCAGCTCCTGCCACATCCGGCCCGCCTCCTCGGGGCTGGAGGGCCCCACGGCCATGTGCCCCTTCAGCTCCCTTGCTTCCTCGTCCACCAGCAGGATGAAGGCGCGGTTGAAGCCCAGGGATTCCCCGGCAGTGACCGCCACCAGAAAGCGGTGGAGCACCTCCTCCATCTCCATGGTGCTCTGCAGGGCGCTGGTCACTTCGCCGAGAATGGAGAGTTCATACACCGCGTTTTTCAGCTCGTTCTCGATCCTCTTCCGGGCCGTGACGTCCCGCTCGATCACCATGATTTCGGTCAGGTTGCCGGCAGCGTCCAGCAGGGGGTAAGAGGTGACCTCCACGGACTTGGTGAGCTGGCTGCCGTCGTAGTGGGAATGCTCCTCGACCTCCTTGCAGCGGCTCTGGGCCGTGCGGAGGGCCAACGCGAATCCCTCCTCCATCTCGCAGGGGAAGGCGCAGCAGGCTTTCGCCTCCTGGCAGGTCTTGCCCAGCAACCGGTCCCTCGTCAGCTTCATCTCCTGGAGAAAGGCCTGGCTGGCGGCCACAATGCGGTAGTCCTTCGCGCTCAGGACCAGGATCCCCTCGCCGATGCAGCGGATCAAGCTCCAGTCGCTGGCGTGGGCGTCCAGGGAACCCTGGTCATCAAGTGCTTCGCTCATTTCGCCTCTTTCGGATCGTTTTGCGGTACAGCTCCAGGTACTGGCGGGCCGACGCGGCCCACGAAAAATCCTGCTGCATGCCCCGCCTCATGAGCTGCTGCCAGGTGCTCCGGTCCTGGTAGGCTCGGAGGGCGCGGCGCACGGCAGCCAGCAGCGCCTCGGGCTCGTACGCCTCGAACTTGAAACCGGTGGCCCGTTCCGGCTCCGAGCCCAGGTCCTGGACGGTGTCGGCCAGTCCTCCGGTGGAGCGCACGATGGGAACGGTCCCGTACTTCAGGCTGTACAACTGGTTCAATCCGCAGGGCTCGAACCGGGAGGGCATCAGGAACAGATCGGAGCCCGCCTCGATGAGGTGGGCCAGTGGGTCATCGAAGGCCAGAAAGACTCTGAATTTGAGGCGGTACTTCCCCTGGATGGCTTGCAACAGGTCTTGATATTTTTTTTGCCCGGTCCCCAACACGACCACGCGGACATCGAGACTGAACAGAGGATCGACGATCTGCTCCAACAGATCAAATCCTTTCTGGTCGGTCAGGCGGGAGATGAGGCCGATGACCGGCCCGTCTCCGTCCGGGGAGAAGCCGCACCTGCGGAGCAGCGCTTCCTTGTTCTTGCTCTTCCCGGAAAGGTCCGTGGCGCTGTAGCGGTACGGGATCAGAGGATCGGTCTCAGGGTTCCAGACCGAGTCATCGATCCCGTTGAGGATTCCGTACAGATCCTCCTTGCGGTCCTGTAACACGCCCTGCAGGCCGAAGCCGTATTCCTCCCCCATCTGGATCTCCTGGGCGTACCGGGGGCTGACGGTGTTGAGCACGTCGGCATAATGGATGCCCACCTTCATGAAGTTGATCCTTCCCCAGAACTCGAAGGGGCTCAGGGGAGAGAAATATTCCAGTCCAAAGCCGGTGGCCGGCATCAGGCTGGGAGAAAACAGGCCCTGGTACGCCAGGTTGTGGATGGTGAAGAGGCTGGCCACCCGGGACAGGACCCGGTCTGCCGAGTACGTCACTTTCAGATACGCGGGGATCAGACCGGTCTGATGGTCATGACAATGGATGAGGTCCAGCTCCCCGTCCAGGAGCCGGGCGGCATGCATCACCGCCTTCATGAAGAAGATGAAGCGCTCGCCGTTGTCCTTGTAACCATCGCCGGTCCCGGGGTCCGTGTAAATTCCTTCCCGGCCAAAGTAGTGGTCGTTCCCCACGAAATAGACCTTGACGGCGGTATTTGGGTAGTACGTCCACGAAAAGGTGGCGCGCCGCGAGCTTGCGTCCACGGGGACGTCCACCTCCCCGAGGTCCTCCGCGCGCTGGAGCGAATACTTGCGATCGTCCACGGAGGCGTACTTCGGCAAGATGACCCGCACGTCCACGCCTTGGTTGGCCAGTGCGACGGGCAGGGCTCCCGCCACGTCCGCCAGGCCTCCGACCTTGGCGAAGGGAACCGCTTCCGCAGTCACGAACAGCACCCGCATGCGGGCCCCCGGTCACCGCCCCGGCACTGGGTCTTCGAATGCCGGAGGGCATATGCCAAATCCCCAAGGATCGAAATCCCTGACTCTAGTATAGCGCTTACAAGGGGGGCAGTTCGACCTCGCGGAGATACCGGGCGGCCTCTTCCGGGGACGTGGGGTTGATGTAAAAGCCGGTCCCCCATTCAAAGCCAGCGACGTGAGTCAGGCGGGGCATGATTTCCAGGTGCCAGTGAAAATCGAACTCGATGGTCTCCCAGTAGGTAGCCCGCTTGGGCCCGGCGTGGATGTTGGGGATGGTGTGGAAGAGAAAGTTGTAGGGGGGATTTTTCAGTGCCACCTTGATGCGGCGCAGGAGGTCCTTCATCATCACGGCGAGGTGGTGGATCTCCTCGTCGGTGATCTCCCCGAAGCTGTGGCGGTGGGGGCGAGGTGCCAGGAAGATCTCGAACGGAAACCGGGAGGCGTAGGGGGCCATGGCCACGTAGTGCTCGTTGGCCCGGACGATCCGGTCTCCGGCGGCCAGCTCTTCCTGAATCATGTCGCAGAAAAGGCATCGTTCCTTCACGTGGTAGTGATCTTTCCCGGACTGCAGCTCCACCGCCACGGTGCGTGGCGTGACCGGTGTGGCAATCATCTGGGTATGGGGATGGCTCAGGGAAGCGCCCGCCGCAGAACCGTAGTTCTTGAAGATCAGGATGTACTTGAAGCGCCGGTCCTTCAGCAGGTCGTTCAGTCGTTCCCGGCACGCAGCCAGTACCAGCCTGATCTGGTCCACGGGCATGTCGGCGAACTCCAGGTCGTGGATCGGCGTCTCGATGATCACCTCGTGCGCGCCGACGCCGTTCATGGAATCGTAAACGCCTACCCCGCGACGGTCCAGATCGCCCTCGATCTTCAGCGCCGGAAATTTGTTCGGGACGACCCGCACCTTCCAGCCCGGCTTGTCGCGAGGCGTGCCGTCCCGAAAGGCCATGATCTCCGGCGGCGTCTTGTCCTCGCTGCCCTCGCAAAAGGGGCAGAGGCGGCCCTTGATCTCCACCTTCGGCGCCTCGTAATCGGCCGGGCGAAGAGCGCGCTCCGTGGAAATGATCACCCAACGTTTCTGGAAAGGATCGTGTCGTAACTCGGGCATGCCGCTCCTTTGACGCGGGCGCTATCGGGATGCGCCGCCGGTGATCCAACCCCTCAGCAGGATTCTACCTGCAGGGTCAGGCCCACGCTCCAGGCCCGCTCGGGCTCCAGGTGCAGATGCCACCGCGGCCAAAAGCTGGACCCCTGATACGTCTTCTCGTATCCGCTCTCGGACTGGGAGATGGTCTCCACGGGGAAGAAACCCAGCTCCCCCGGGACGTCCCATCCCAGGACGACCCGGAAGCCATCCCGGCCGTTCCGGATGGAGACTCCCCTCACGTGGGGAGCCAGACCGGTTTGACGAAGCGTGAATTTTAAATCCCCGTCCGGGATTTCGCAATATTTCTCCACATCGTCCGCCCCCAGGAGACCGAAATTGAATTCGACGCTGAAGCAGACCAGCAAGGGACCGTCCCCTTCGTTGGCAACCTGGTAAGCCATCTCCAGCCTGGGGTCTTCCTTCCACAGGCGGACCTGCTTTCGAACGCGAACGGGCCAGCCCCGGCCCTCCAGCTCGACACGGCCGTCTCGTTCCAGGCTCGCTTGCACGCCCCCCGGAATTTCCTCCACCCGGGCCCGGTATTCCCCCCGCACGAAGTCGCCCAGCTCCAGGTACTGGCACAGGCGCAGCGCGTCGGCGCCCACGCCCGGCTCCAGGAAATGGTCGATGAGGGCCAGCCTGCTGTATCCGTCGTAAACCAGCTTTTCGTCGCTGAGGGAAGATTTCCGGATCTGGTGGATGCTGGCCACCTCGCCCTCGCCTCCCTGCTGGTGCTGCTCTGCCTCCCGCTGCATCTTCCGATGGTAGCTCTCGGGCCAGCGGGCCAGGGTATTGGTCAAATTGAACTCCTTCTCCTTCCAATCCAGCTCGAAGAGGGCGCCCCCGGACGCGGGCTTCAGGTACGCATTCCAACGGTCAGAGCTCAACAAGATTTCGTCCCGCCCGTCCTTGTCCAGGTCCGTGACCTGGGATTCGACCCAGGCGCCGGACGGCTGGCGCAGGGCATCCACCAGCTTCTCGGCCCGAATCAGATGGGAAAAGGCCGCATGCCTCAGGTGGGGCAGATAGAGCCCTCCGAAGACCCCATGCCAGTAGCTGTCGTTGCACTGGCCCTTGTAGAGCTCCCGTTGCTCCTCCGAGACCTGGAACGGGGCTTCCCCGGATCCGAGCGGCTGGGACCCGTGCCGTTTCACTTTTTCGCTCACGTACAACATCTTCTTGTGGAGGGCATTGCTCTCCGGGTACTTCACCAGGAAATTACGCCAGAACCCTCCCTTCAGGAACGGCTGGAGGCGATCCATCCATCCCAATCGCCTGATCTCCTCCAGGGCTTCCTCGAACGCGGCACCCGCCTCCGCCGGCAGGCTCCACTGGCTCATTTCGAAATACGAGGCGGTGGGAAGGTAAACGTTCCCCAGAGGGGGGAACCGGCTGCGATACTCCTGACAGGTGATCGTCTCCAGCCAGGAGCGGTTCTCCACCAGGGCGCGAAAAAAGCCCCGCAGCCACTGCTTCTCATGCACCCAATCGTACGTGCCGGGCCACACACCGAATTTCTCCGCGTCGTCGATCATGAGAAGCAGGTTCCCCCTGGGGCGGCCGGAGACTTTCCGGAGGCAGTCCAGGGTAACCTCCGGCTGTTTGAAGGGGATGGCATACCGAAGCTCCTCGCTGATGGGGAAGACGGAGACGACGTACCCGTCTTCCTCCGTGTTGAAATAGCCGCACAGTTCCTCCTGCCTGCGGCCCACGCTCTTGAAATGGTAGTCATCCACGACCACATACTCCACGCCGCTCTGTCGAATCTCCTTGGCCAGGTGGGGCTCCCAGACCCGCTCCGCCAGCCACATGCCTTTCGGCTCCGTCTTGAAGTGTTCGGCCAGAAAGCGGGAGAGCAGGCGGATCTGGCCCACCCGGTCCCGGGCGGGAATCACGGGAAAGATCGGCTCGTAAAAGCCGCCGGTCATCAATTCCACCTGGCCCTCGAGGACCCGGTCCCGCAAGAGCGGGAAATAGTCCGGGTGGTGCTGACCGATCCACTCCAGCAGGTACCCCGAACAGTGGTAGCAGAGTTTCACTTCCGGAAATTCGCACAGGACCTGCAGCAGCGGAAGATACGAGCGATGGTAGGCGTGTTCGAGCACCTCGGGGAAGTTTCCGACCGGCTGGTGGCAGTGGATCCCGAAGATCAAGTAGGCCTTGTTCATCTTTCAAGACGCCGGTCGCTGCACCTGGCACGGTCTCTCAGGGGTCCGCGTCACGCGTTCCAGGATTCCAGAACCTCCTGGGTATCCACCCGAAAGCGCATCCATCCCCGATGCGGCCAGCGCTCGATCTCCTGACCATTCAGGGAGAGGATCACGAGGAGTCCCGTTTCGGAACCATCCTGAAGCCGGAGATCCTGGAACGGGATGGAGAGCTCCGCCACCTTTCCGAGGGCGGCCTGGCCGCACAGTCGCTCCTCGTCGTCCGTGCGGATTCGAAGGAGCCCATCCCCCAGGGAGAACCGGAGGACCTCCGAGGTCAAATGCTGGAACCGCAGTTCCAGATTCAATTGAAGAACCTGAGGATCTCCGCGGCGAAGCTCCAGGTCGATCCGCAGGTAGAGATTCGCCGCGTCGAATCCGTAGTACACGGAGGAGAGGAATCGCCGCGCCTGGTGCATGGCCCCGTGGCCCCTTCCGACCAGGAAGAGGCCTGCATGCAGCCACTCGAAGTAATCGGTCACCTGGCCGTCCACCGCAGGATGCAGTAACGCCGTAGGGATTCGAGCGGGCTCTATCGGGTGGGGCTCCCGGATGGGCTCCTCCAGAAACGAGGGGACCGGATGGTCCAGGAGCCGATAGACATTTTTCAGGTGAGAGCGGAACAGCAAGTCAAATTCCGCATCATGCTCGGAAAAATGATCGTCCCCGTACCACCAAAACCAGTCACTCCCCTGGGCGATGTAAATTTCCTTCCAGGCCTTTTCCAGCCGGGCGGGATCCGGCCGGGCGCCGTGCTCCCGGAGGAGAAACTCGCGGGTCCTTTCCAGCACCTCCCAGGCCCGATTTTTCTCAGACTGGCCGATCCAAATGGCGAAGTTGCCCGAGATCCAGGAGCCCGCCCGCATTCTCGGCAGCTCGTGGAACACCGTTTGTTGCCGCAGGCACTCGGTGAACGTGGCGGTCCTGAGGTGGGGGTGATGGGTCAGACGCTGATAAAGAGCCCGAAGAAAGGGAGCACCGTTCTCCGGGTAGAACTCCCATGCGTTTTCCCCGTCCAGGATGATCGGGACCACGTGAGGACCCCGGGAGGATCCCAGGGAATCGTGAATCCTCTCCAGCCGCTGGACAAAGTCCCGTGCCGCCTCCTCGGCGTCCCAGGCCGCATAAGTGAAGCCGATCAGATCGGAGAGCTCGTGGTCCCGGAAAAACAGGCACACCCGGGTTTCCCCGTAGCGGCGCGCATGAATCGTGTAGAGGGCCTCGGGGCACAGCTTTCCCTCCGGCGTGAAAGCCTCGGCCCGTCCCTCCAGGGAGGCTGAGAGGAGCGCCTCGTCGCTCGCCGTCCAGCGCACCCCCACCCTGGCCATGAGCTGGACCACGTCCTCGCTGAGCGATCCTTCGGCGGCCCACACTCCCTCCGGAAGCTTGCCAAACAGCTTTTCGTGGTACTCCAGCGCTTGCTCCAGCTGGATACGGGCGTCGTCCGGATGGGCCACCGGCACAGAGGGAAGAGGCACCTGCGGGAGGGCTTCGCGGGCGGATGTCATGTTGTAGACCAGCGGGAGAATGGGATGATAAAAAGGGGTGGTGCTCAATTCCACCTGGTCACCGGCGCCCAACTCCCGAAACAGTGGGATGATCCGGGCCAGCGCCTCCCGATGCTTGCCCAGCACCAACCGCTTGTCGTCCTCGGAATAGTTTCGTTCTTTTCGGATCAGGGAGCGAATCTCGGGATCCCGTCGGAGCACGTTGCCGCACCACGCCAGATTGTAAAGGAGCTGAAGATCGCGAAAGTCTTTCGCTCTCCAACCCTTCGCCTCACCATCCCTGGGAAGGTATGTCCCCCGCTTGCGCAGCAGCTCGCCGTAGCGGGGGAAAGGCGCCAGCATCCGATCCCAGTGGAGCAGAAAGAAATTCTTCAAGAGGAACCGTTGGTCCGAAGGAGAGAGGCTGGCGGCGTCCTTCAGAGTCATCTCCTCAAACAGGTCGGTGGCGCCCGCCTGATACTCCTCGATCTGCTCCAGCAGGCAAGGGACAAAATTAAAGGTGACACGCAGGTCGGGGAACTCCCCCACCACAGCCCCCATGTCCAGGTAATCCTTGGCAGCATGCAGCCGGACCCAGGGGAGGAGGAACGGCTCGCCCGCCGACCCCTGATACCGGGGCTGGTGCATGTGCCACAAGAGGGTAACGTAGAGCGGCTCTCCCATGCCAGGACCTTTCCCAATCCCCAAACCATCAATTATAACAAGTCCGGTGGAAAATCCCCGGCACGCGCTTCCTGGATCTGCTATACTATTTTGTTTATCACAGGATAAACAGGTATTCCCGCCGGTGAAAG
Source organism: Acidobacteriota bacterium (assembly GCA_016210925.1). Classification (GTDB taxonomy): domain Bacteria; phylum Acidobacteriota; class UBA6911; order JACQTF01; family JACQTF01; genus JACQTF01. The sequence continues at coordinate 8,320 of JACQTF010000147.1, forward strand.
CAATGCACGCGAAAGCATTCCCAATTCTACAAAGGAGGCACTCATGAGAGTCACGTTATCCGTCATCAAAGCGGACATCGGGTCGGTGGGTGGACACATCACGCCCAGCCGCAGGGTCGAGGATCGGGTCCGAGAGCACGTCGAGAAAAACCGGAAACTGGTCTACGACTACTTGACCAGTCATACGGGGGACGATATCGCCATTCTCTTTTCTCACGGACGCGGGGTGGGCAGTGCGGAGATCCACAGGTTGGCGTGGGACGCCTTCAAAGAGGGCACCCAGGTGGCCAAAGAACAGGGCCTCTACGGTGCCGGACAAGACCTTTTGAAGGACGCGTTCTCGGGAAACGTGAAGGGGATGGGTCCCGCCGTGGCGGAAATGGAATTTGAAGAGCGGCCGAACGAGCCCTTCCTGTTCTTCGCCGCCGACAAGACCGAACCCGGGGCCTACAATCTACCCCTCTACCTCAGCTTTGCGGATCCTATGCATTGCCCGGGCTTGCTCCTCAGCCCGAAGATGGCCAGCGGGTTCCGGTTCGTCATCATGGACGTGGACTACACGGAGGGAGATCGAGTCATCGAGCTGAACGCACCGGAGGATCTGTACGACATCGCCGCGCTGCTTCGGGACAACTCACGCTTCGTCGTGGAAAGCATCTTTTCCCGCAGTGAGAACGAGCAGGTGGTCTCGGTGAGCACGTCCAGACTGCGCAACATTGCGGGCAAGTACACCGGCAAGGATGATCCCGTCTTCCTCAGCCGAAGCCAGGGAAGCTTCCCCGCCACGGGGGAGATCCTGTCGCCTTTCGCCATCGGTCACTACGTGGCGGGAACCATGAGGGGCAGCCACACCGGACCGCTCATGCCCGTCAAACAAAACTCCACCATCTCCTTCTTCGACGGTCCCCCCATCGTCTCCTGCGCCGCCCTCTGCGTCCACAATGGAAAGTTCACCGAGGCCGTGGACGCGTTCGACCACCCCTTCTGGGACCAGGTGAGGAGCCAGGTGTCCCTGAAGGCCATGGAGATCCGGAAGCAAGGTTTCTCCGGCATCGCGATGCTGCCTTACGACGACCTGGAGTATGGCGGGATCGTGGAGAAGATGAAGAAAATCGACAAGAAATTCGTGGTCCGGAAGGAAAAGAAGGAAAAGCTCCGCAAAGCCGCCAGCTAGAAGGGCTGGAAGGTTGGAGGACTGGAAGGGTTAACCCATCTCGTCAGCCTTCCCTTCCATCCTTCCATCGTCCAAACCTCCACGTCTTGGATCCTACTTAGACGGCGTCGATGACGCCGTCTCGAGATATGAGCCTGAATCCTGCGTGAAAAGTGGTGGTTTCATGGCTTGAGCATCTTGATCTGGTGGAGCGCATACTTCCAGGCCATTGCGTCGAATGCTACCCCAGGGGTAGGGTTTGATGCAAACCGCGGGCCGCGGGCTCTTCCGGTATCCAAGCCGCCTGAAATGAGCGATCATGAGCCTATCGCGCAGGATTCAGGATGAGCTGTTGCTGTTCCCGCTTCTGCTCAGCCACCGAGCGGCAGTTCAATCAGCAGGTGGCTGCTCGCGACGTTGCTCGCTATCGCCGCAAGGGTCCGCCGGCGACGACCCGGTTGCTCCGTGATGGTCTCCGCGCCGCCGGCCCTCTCACCGGTACCCTGCTCGACATCGGTTCAGGAATCGGGGCGTTGACCTTTGAACTCTTGGAGATCGGGGTACAACATGCGGTGGCGGTCGACGCCTCGGAGGCGTATGTAACAGCGGGGCGCCACGAAGCGGACCGCCGAGGCCGCGCGCACGCGGTGGACTGGAAGCACGGCGATTTCGTCAGCCGCGCGTTGGAATTCCAGCCGGCCACGGTGGTGACGCTCGATCGCGTTGTCTGTTGCTATCCTGTGCATGAGCGATTGCTTTTGGAGGCTGTTCGGCGTGCGGAGCGGTGGCTCGCGCTTTCCTACCCGCGAGATCGCTGGTACGTGCGCGTAGGCATGGCGCTGGAGAATGCCGGACGGCGACTGGCAGGAAATCCATTTCGCACGTTCGTGCACCCTCCGGCAGTAATGGAACGGCTGATTCGCGGCGGTGGGTTTCGCCTCGTAAGCCGACGTAACACCGCGGTCTGGTGTGTGGACATCTACGCCAAGGCGGACGCCGTGACGAGCTTGACTTCAAACCCGTAGGACTCCAGAACTTCGTCGCGCACTCTAAAGAGCAGAGTGCTTTGTTAATGCCAGGTTACGAATTCGTTCCGTCACTATACGGGTCTTGCTGCCAGGTCTTGAGGGGCTCCATCAGCGGGCTTTTCATGGCCCCGAAGGCCCTGTGGACAGAATCCTTTGCAAGGAGCTGTCGGCGCGCCAAGGCCGAGCCCAAAGGTTCAACTTTAGATGCGGCAAAAAATTGCCTCCAGCGAGCATCCCCCAGCCCGCTGGAGGCTGGTGAGGCTGTGATCGCCTGAGGCGATCACTTGTGGTCAAAGGGAAGTAGCGGCAGGACTTCAACCTGCAGAAATTATTTTCCTTTCTCCATGAACTTTGGATTTTCGAACCCGGGGGGGAAAATGGCAACGTACGGAACGATGCGGGTGAGCTTCAAAAAATAGCCTTCCTCCAGGATGACCTGCCCGAGTTCCTTGGTCTCGGCGTCGATGTAGCGTGTATCTTCCGGTGGAAGAATGGCGAGGGCACCCGCATGAAAGGACCCATAGAACTTCAAGTCATACATCTCCTTAGCCAGCTTTGCTATTTCTGCGTTATTGGCCTGTTGCAACGTGACTCCCTGAACCAGGGCCGCGTACTCTTTGGGAGCGAGCCGAAGGTAGGCAGACTTCAAAGCCGCATTCACCGGGTACATTCCGAATGCCTCCCGGACCTTGGCCTCAAACTTCGGGGGAACGCCCAGGGAGAGCTTACCGGGGCCGAACAGCATGACCACGGTCACGCCCGCTGGGGTATTCCCGGTCACCACGTGTCCTGAGGGAAAGTCCAGCTCCGCGTAATCCCCTTTGAACTTCAGGGCGGTGAAGGACTGGACCGGGCCCAGTTGAACCGGGTAAAACTTCGTCTCGGTTTCCTCCTGGGTACCAGCCTGGACCCCACTGAGGGAAAAGAGGAGGGCGACAAGACAGCGCCAAGAAGCTCTTAGCATGGCCAAATCTCCCGCTCGCTGGCGTCAAAACTCTTTGTTGGATGAGTCCTTGCCAGAGCTGGGACCTACCCTATAGCATGCACCCGGCTCTGTCAAGTTGGAATCGCACCGGCCCCGGAGGATCGAGGATAGAAGATCGAGGATCGACGCCCCCCAATCCTCCATCCTCGATTCTCGATCTTCACCTTTCGCATTTACCTGGCCAGCCTTAGCCCAGGTGTTGGGCGAGCCGGGAGTCGCACTCCAGCTCCAGGCGGTTGGCTTCCTCCAGGAGGCGAGCGATCCTCTCCAGCGCCTCTGCTTTGAACACCGCGTCCGTCATCGTCCTGACGTTGATTCGGACGTTGTAGTCTGCGCCGCGAGCGGCGGCGTGGGCCAACAGCGCGCCCACGCCCAGGTCGCTGGCGGCATTGACGTTGCCCACGGGGGCCAGATCCACCAGGAGCTGCAGCAGCCGGACACTTTGCTCGGCCACTTCCAGCGGTGCCTGCACGGCGAGCTTCAAGGCCTCCTGGATGGCCCGGTCTCTGCTTGGAAGCTGCTCGTCGCTCTCTCGGGGCCGACGGCTAGCCTCGGACACGCTGCGGTAAGCTTCCGCATCTTTGGTCACCAGGCGCTGGAGAGCATCCTGGGCGGTTCGGAGCTCCGTCTCCAGGCGAATGATCTCCTGCTGGTGAGCCTCGTATTTCTTCTTCCCCCTGGTCAACGCGCACACCATGCGTCCCAGGGCGGCACCCAGCGCCCCGACGTACGCGGAGACGCTGCCTCCGCCCGGGACTGGCTCGGAAGAGGCGACTTCCTGTAGGAAGGCGGACCCCGGGGCTTCTTCCTCCGCCAGGACTCGCTCCAGGCGCGTCTCCAGTACCTGGTCGGGTGAAAAGCCTTCGAGCTGCAGATAGTACTCCGAACACTGGTCGAGCGCGTGCCGCGGCACCAACCCCACGATCTGGCTGGAGAGGACGGGGACTCCGTGGCGCTGGGCCTCCCGTTTGACGAACTCGAAGGCGCGAAAGATGGGAGTGCCCTCGTAGTCCACCAAGTTCATGGAGACCTGGACCCGGTTCCTCTCCTTGATCTCAAACCCGAGGGCCTTCACGTACCTGAACCCGCCGCCGGAAAAGCGGACGCTGCGGGCGATCTGCTTGGCGACATCCACGTCAGTGGTCCCCAGGTAGACGTTGTACGCGATCAGATGCTTCCGTGCGCCCACCACCGTGGCGCCCGCGGTGGGGTGCACTCGGGCCTCGCCAAAATCCGGCTGACGATCGGGACTCCTGCCGATTTCTTCCCGCAGCCCCTCGAACTCCCCTTTTCGGATTTGGGCCAGGTCACGGCGTTCGGGGCGGGTGGCGGCTTCCTCATAGAGATAGATCGGGATTCCATACCGGCGCGCGATTTCCTCGCCGGCCCGACGGGCCAGCTCGACGCACCCCTGCATGGTCACGCCCCGGATGGGCACGAAGGGCACAACATCCGTGGCGCCGATGCGGGGATGCTCGCCCCGATGTCGCGTGAGATCGATGAGCTGGGCAGCCCTGCCGGCGGCCCCCACCGCCGCACGCACGACCCCGCCCGGCGACCCCACGAAGGTCAGAACGCACCGGTTGTGGTCAGGGTCCATCTCCCGGTCCAGGAGGTTCACCTCGGGCGTTGCTCGGATGACGGCCACGATCTCATCCACCACCTCCGGGCGGCGCCCCTCGCTGAAATTCGGTATGCACTCCACCAGTGGGCGCATGCTTCACTCCAGGGTCCTCAGCTCGACGGCCGCCTGGCCCTCCACGATGACCGTCACGCAGTGATTGACTCCGAAATAATACGGGAGCTGGCGGTAATCCGTCAGTCCCAGGATCACCAGATCCGC
>JACQTF010000142.1 GCA_016210925.1 Acidobacteriota bacterium
ACCTTCGAGAGGATGTATTCCATGGAGTCGATGATGTTCCGGTCCCCATCATTTCCGATCTGGCCGTGGGGGCGCTGGGAGGCGTTGCCCGCGATGGCCACCTGGGTGTCGATGAGCAGGTTCAACCAGTAGGTGGTGTCTTGAACGGTAGGGCTGCCCTCAAACCAGATGACTCCGGCATACCCGCCGGTGTTCAGCGCCTTCTGAACCGTGTTGGTCGCTTTGGCGAGATCCTCCATGCGCGTGTCCCTGCGGTAAGGCTGGTACGGAAAGAAGTCCTCTCCCAGCATCTCGGGCCGGATCTTGCCGGCGCCGGCATCGGTTCTCTCCGTTTCCGGAAGACCTTTGGTATAGCCTCCTGGAGGAACGGCGCGATAGAAGTCGAAATCGGCCCTGGCGGCCAACAGATTGCCCACCCCTCTCGGGCCTCTTCCACCCACTCCCCGGTCGATCTCCTCGAAAATGCGGGCAGCGTCGGGGTAGAACGACTGCCTGCACTTGTCGAAGGGAGCATCACGGAACGCGCAAGTATCGTCCCACGGTTTCCCGTCGGCCTGTACAGCCATGTAGGGGAGCAGATAGAGGCCGTCCTCAGGACTCAACGTGACTCGATAGACAGGTTTGTCATCCGGATTTTGGCGCGTCGCCCGAAAGATCCCATCACGGTTGACATACCCGTCGGGCGGACCGTACAGCTCGGCCACGTCCCTCTCCAAGGGATGGGCCGTGAACTGCTCGATCAGCACTTCCACCGGTGTCGCCAGCCGCTGTGGCACCAGAGCGTCGAAACGCATGGGGCTGCCATCCGGATGGATCCGGAGTGGAAGGCCACGCAAGGCCCTGGCCTTGTTGCTGGTGACCAGCGGCGGGCTGTTCTGGATGGTGGCCGTGGGCCCGGAAAACACCGCGATCTTTGGCTTTTTCTGGGCCAGAATGGCCTCGGATAAAATGAAAACCACAACAAGAAAGATGACAAGAACTGGGGGCCGTTCTGTCTTCATGGTTGCTCCGCACATAGTCTTTAAAGAGAACCCAAAACTTGGAACTTGAGCATCAGGTTTTCAAGTTTAGGTTTCAGGTTTTAGGTTTATTTTAGATCGCGGTCGGGATCCAGGATCGTGAGCCGCATCGGTTGTCCTCTTCCGCCCCACGGGCATGCACTGACCGCGATCAGGAGGTCCATTTCGGCTCGAAGGTCTACGTCGGTGGGAACCATCGGTCGGATGGTGGTATGTTCCATGGACCCGGTCTCCCCGCTAATCTTCATAGTCTGAAAAAGATTGAAAGGGCTCGGCACGTCCTCGGGGGCAATTTCCCAGTCTCTCAACGCCTCCGAAAGATTTTCCCAGCATCCGTGGTCCGGTAGTTTGTCTTTGGTCTCAAGCTCGTAGCCGTAAGTCTGCTTCCACCTGCCTAGCTTCCAGACCAGTTCAAAACGGCTCCGGCTGCAGGTCCCCTTCTGAAGGTCGTGAGTGCCTTGCCCCTGGTATCCGTCTTTCACGATGGTCATCATCACGGCGTTCAGCTTCGAGTAGAGCTTGTCCCCCGTGGTGATGAAGATCTTTCCCTGGTTGGTCTTGGTCCTGGCCTGGTCGAATCGCTCCTTCAGGTTGTGGAGATTGAACGCCACGAAATCCACGGTCGCGGTTCCCGTGACCCTCACCACCTGACCCTGCTTTACCTGAAACGACCTTCCGGTGTTGTAGGAGAGGTCGGCTACCTCTTTGGTCTTCATGGCTCACCCTCCTGTGATGATCCTTGGATGAATGGAACTCAGTATACTTCAATGCACGAAGGGCTCAGACTGCCTTTTACCTTTTTAAGTGAAGATTTCCTTGAATGATTTGTCTCTTTTGCTATAGGGGTCCGGCTGCTGATTTTTCGGGACCTTTGACATTTTGTGATCCCACAGCGAAGAAGGAGATGCCATGTTGGGGACCCAGGTCAAGGGAGGATCGGCCTTCGCCGACGAGCTCCATCGCGGGGCGGTGGTCGTCGATGCCCGGCAACCGGCCTCTGTGGGTGAGGACCAGTTTACCATCGAGTACGCCGACTGCTCCGGCGGAGGGGCCTGACGGGGCTGGGCGTGGGGCTCAGCGGCTACGAGGTGAGGCAGATCCTTCGCGGCGCCGACTCCTTTTTGGAACTCATCGCCCAAAACCCAGGTTCTCTGACGCTGGCCACGAAAGCCTCCCACATCCGTCGCGCCAAGCAGGAGGGAAAGCTTGCCCTCTTTTTCGCCACGTCCCGGGTGTCCGAGGCGATCAACGCGCTCGAAGATTTCCGAGCCATGTACCGCGTCGGCGTCCGTGAGATTCAGGTGACGTACCAGTACATGAACGCCATGGGCTGCGGGTGCGGGGAGAGGGTCGACGCGGGTTTGGCGGTGGCCACCGGCCGCGCTTCGGAAAGGATGGAGAAGGAGATCCGCGAGCTCTTCCCGGATTCCCACTACTTCGGGGCTCCCAGCATCTCGGAAATTCATGCGTCCATGGATCCGGCCAGGTTTCCTGCCACCATCGCTCTCCTGAAAAACCAGAACGCCTTCTTGAATCCCACCCTGATGGCCCTCTGGGTGGGCGTGGACGAAAGGAAGGAGAAGATCATCCTGGAGAATTCAGAGCTTCTGGCGGAGCCGGGACTGCATTATATTCCCGGCCCGGTTCGCATGAACATCCTGCGCCATCCTCATACCATCAACGTCTTCCAGCGCTTTGACAGCGTCTCGCCCAAGGACGCAGAGAATTATCGCCAGGGCTATGAAAACGTGAAGCGCTTTCTGTCCGAGTTCGTGAAGGCGGGCGGCAAGGTGGTGGCGGGAGTGGACGCGGTGTTCGAGATTCTACCGGGCGTGGGCACCCACCAGGAGATGGAACTCCTGGTGGGGGCCGGGCTCACTCCCCTGCAGGCCCTCCTGGCGGCCACCCGATGGACCGCGGAGGCGTTCCGAATCCAGGACCGGGTGGGGACCCTGGAAAAGGGAAAGCTGGCTGACCTGCTGGTGTTGAGCGCCAACCCTTTGGAAGACATCCGGAATACCCGAAGCATCGAGATCGTCCTCCAGGGGGGAAAGCGCGTCGAGCGGGGGTTTCATGCCGAGTACTCCATCCCCATCCGGAGACCCTGTTGGGAAGTGGCCGGGACCATCCACCAGATCGATCCCGTGATGGTGCCGCGAGGCTCGGGCCCCGTGCGCCTCGTCGTGGAGGGAGAGCACTTCCCGCCCCAGGGGCAGGCTCTGGTGACCTTTGATGGAGTGCCCCTCCGCACCCAGATCGAAAGCTCTCGCCGGGCGGAGGCAGAGCTCCCCGCCCATCTTTTGAGCCGGGTGGGAACGTTTCCGCTGCGGGTCTACTCCCCTGGGGAAGGACGGCGTCGAATGCGGTGGACTTCCTGGTGAAATTCGAATGACCCAGCGTCAGGAGGCGGGCATTCGGTCCTGGCGGCTCCTATTCGTATGTCACGAGAAAGTAAGCCTTGGTCGAGGTTCCTCCTTCGGGAATGGGGTTGACGACCTCGATGGCAAACGTCCCCACGCGGCTGAGCAGTTCCCCAGGGATCACGGCGCGAAGAGCTTGGGCGCTCTCGAAGGTCGTGCGTAAAGGGCTGCCCCCGAACGTCACGTAGGAGGACTTGCCGAAGCCCTGACCGCGGAGCACCAGGGAGACGCTCTGGCTGGCCCGGGGCGCGCGGACGGGTTGGATCGAATCGATGGTGCCCACGATGGGAAGAGTGGGTCTCGGAATGGGGACCTGGTAGTCCGCGTGGAATCCCCGATCGATCTCGTTGCCCCCGATGAAGACGCGCTCGATCTTCCGGCTGTTTCGAATGTCCTCCAGGGGGTTGTCTCTTAGGATGACCAAG
>JACQTF010000140.1 GCA_016210925.1 Acidobacteriota bacterium
GCAGTAAAGAGTACCAGGCAAAGTACCGGAGACCAGTCGCACATGTCAAGGCGAAAGAATTCCTGTGCTAGGTAGGAATTTTTCTTTGCCTAGCATCCTGGCACTTGGTGGAATCGCTATTCTCCATCGTGGGTGTCGCGGTTCCAAGGTTTCTGGAAGTGGGGGAAAGGTCGGGCGGCGATCTTGGGTGTGCTGAGGCGGGCTCTCGCCGGTTCAATTCCATGGATGTCTTTTATTTTATGACAATTACAGTCGATTCCATCTCGAAAAACGGCTCCGAGAGGTTTCTGTTGCTTTTAAACCTAACACTCGGGTACAATACGACACATAAGGGGACGTGAGGGGAGGATCAGGCATGAGGTGCGATTACCGCAAGGTCATGAAGTTTGCGGCCAAGCAGCTAGATCCCGATGCGGAGCTGGATATGCTGCTGCACTTGGAGCAGTGTTCTCACTGCTTTGGCCGTGTGTACGAACTGAAGAAGATCCGGGACCACCGCCACTTTGTGTACAAGCCTCCCGAGCGAGCCCGTGAGGAAGAATACGAAGAGCAGGAAGAAATGGAAGAGGTAAGCGAATCTTCCTAACCTCGCGGCGAGTTTTTTCTTGTCAATAAAGGGCCGACCTTCCAGTCGGCCTTCTTTTTTGGCGTCCAGTGGGCGAAGAGGGCTTTTGCCTGTGGTGCCTCTCAGGACGTTTCCATCTTCCGGGCGATGAGGTCGCCCATTTCCGCAGTGCCCACCCTCGTACAACCCTCCTGTAGGATGTCCATGGTTCTGTAATTGGAGCCGAGGATGACATCCACGGCCGTTTCGACCGCTGCGGCTTCTCGGTGCAGGCCAAACGAGTGAGCCAGCATCAAGGAAGCTGATTCGATGGTGGCGATGGGATTGGCCAGGTCCTGGCCGGCAATATCCGGTGCGGAGCCATGGACGGGCTCGTACAGGCCGACTTTTCCCCCGAGACTGGCCGAAGGCAGCATGCCGATGGAACCGGTCAGTATGGCGGCCGCGTCGCTGAGGATATCGCCAAACATGTTGTCGGCCAGAATCACATCGAACTGAGAGGGCCGGGCCATGAGCTGCATGACGCAGTTGTCGATGTAGATGTGGTTCAAGGTGACGTCCTGGTAGTCGCGTGACACTTCGGTGACCACCTTGCGCCAAAGCTGCGAGCACTCCAGGATGTTGGCCTTATCCACAGAGGTGACCTTCTTGCGCCGGAGGCGCGCCAGCTCGAACGCCTTGCGCGCGATCCGCTCCACTTCCAAATTGTTATAGACAAGGGTGTTGAAGGCGGACCGGAGCGCGCCTTCCTGATGCCAACCCCGAGGGGTGCCGAAGTAAATCCCGCCGGTGAGTTCTCGAACGACGACAAGATCAACGGACTCGACGTAGGGGCGTTTCAGCGGGGACACATCCACCAGAAGAGGACGCACACGGGCCGGGCGCAGGTTGGCGAACAACCGGAGCTCCTTGCGGAGGCCCAGGAGGGCTTTCTCGGGCCGCCTGCCGGAGGGCAGGTCGTCCCACTTTGGCCCCCCCACGGCGCCCAGCAGGACGGCATCGCTGGACTGGCACAGGCGGAGCGTTTCCGGCGGGAGCGGGTTGTCCGTTTGTTCTAAGGCGGCTCCGCCCACCGGTGCTTCGCGAAATCGAAAGGTGTGACCAAATCGCCGGCCGACCGCCTCCAGCACCTTCACGGCCTGTCGTACCACCTCCGGGCCGACGCCGTCGCCTGGTAGCAGGGCAATCTGAAAATTTCCCATGGGGCTTCTTGGGCGTCGAGCGCTGACGACTCGGCCACCGAAAGAAGGCTGCCGCGCCCGGCGGGTCCGACCCGGTCCATCCGGGCTGTCAATGCTCCAACCTTGAGGATAGCCTCGCAAGCCAGAGGCCGGTAGTGAGGGGTTTAGTGGGCCGCCGCCGCATCCTCCGCCGCTACCGATTTTGGCGCCGCGCTCTGCCAGTAAACGGCCTTGTTCACGGCGTGGAGGTATGCCCGGGCGCTGGCATCCACAAGGTCGGTAGAGGCAGCCTTTCCAATGAAGTTGCGGTCATCGAACTTCACCCTGACGAAGACCTCTGCCACAGCGTCCTTCCCGCCGCTGACGGAATGGACCGTGTAGTCCACCAGGTGTCCGCGGATTCCTGTCACACGGTCAATGGCCCGCATCGTGGCCTCGATGGGTCCATCGCCGGTCGCTGAATCTTGCAGCACCAGGTCACCCTTTTCCAGGATGATGGTGGCGGTGGAGATGATCTGGTTCCCGCTGGAAGCCTGGACGTACTTCAGCTTGTACACCTCGGGAGTCACCCGGATACCGTCCTGGATGATGACAATCAGGTCTTCGTCGTAGATCTCCTTCTTGCGGTCAGCCAGCTTCTTGAACAACAGGTAAGCCTTGTCCAGCTCCTTCGGGTTGAGCCCGTAGCCCAATTCCTCATATTTTTTCGCCAGGGCGTGGCGGCCGGAGTGCTTTCCCAGCACCAGGTTGCTCTCCTTGATGCCCACGCTCTGGGGGGTCATGATCTCGTAGGTGAGCTTTTCCTTGATGACCCCATCCTGGTGAATGCCGGACTCGTGGGCGAACGCGTTCCTTCCCACGATGGCCTTGTTGGCCTGGACGTGCACGCCGGTCAGATTGCTCAGGAGGCGGCTCGAAGGGTAGATCTCCTCAGTCTTCACCCGCGTGTAACCGTCGAAAATGTCTTTCCGGGTGCGGACGGCCATGACCACTTCTTCCAGGGAGGCGTTGCCGCCCCGCTCGCCGATGCCGTTGACGGTGCACTCCACCTGGCGGGCGCCCGCTGCCACGGCAGCCAGCGAGTTGGCGGTGGACAGCCCCAGGTCGTTGTGGCAGTGGACACTGAAGGTCACCCGGTCCGCATTGCGGACGCGAGAGATCAGGGTGCGGACCTTTTCGGCGAATTCCCAGGGAATGGCATAGCCGACCGTGTCGGGGATGTTGACCACGGTGGCGCCGGCCTCGATCACCGCTTCCACCACCTGCACCAGGTAATCCATTTCGGTGCGGGAGGCGTCTTCGGCGGAAAACTCCACGTCCGGGCAGAGGGAACGGGCATAGCTCACGGCTGTCACCGCGTCCTCCAGGACCTGCTCCCGAGTCTTACGAAGCTTGTATTTCAGGTGAATGTCCGAAGTGGCGATGAACGTATGAATGCGGGGCCTGGTAGCGTACTGGACCGCCTCCCAGACGCGGTCGATGTCCTTTTTGATGGTCCGGCACAGCCCGGCAATGGTGGCGGACCGGATCTCCCGGGCGATGGCCCGAACCGATTCGAAGTCCCCGTCCGAGGAGATAGGGAAACCAGCCTCGATAACGTCCACCTGCAGGCGCTCGAGCTGGCGGGCCATCTGCAGCTTCTCTTCGATGGTCAGGCTGCATCCCGGTGACTGTTCCCCGTCCCGCAACGTCGTGTCGAAGATATAGATTCTGTCGCTCATAAAGGGTCCCTCCGTAAGCACCGGATGGGAATGCACAGATATTCACCCACTGCCCTAGGGCCTGTCAACGTTTTTTTCCCGTTTCACCGGTGGGCCGATCTCCGCCGATGGCGAGCGCCCATGCCTAAATCTTCCTTAAAGATGGACAGTTTCTTTGCCTGTGGATGTCCCGCTTCCAGCCCTGCACCCTCCCAGCCTTCTCGGTGGTTTGGGTCGGGGCTGGAGGTCTGAAGGAAAGGACTTGATGATCCGGCCTAAGGGCGATAGAGTTCTTGCATCGGTCAGGATACCGATCACCATGAAAGGGGGATTCCTTATGAAAAGGACGCTGACTTTATTGGTCCTGGCGGCCCTGGCTTTGGGGACACTCTACGCCGCAGCCAAGCAAGGGACGTTGGAGGGCGAACTGGTGGACGCCAAGTGTTACATCGTGATGGGCACAAAGGGCGAGAAGCACCAGGCCTGTGCGACCAAGTGCGCCAAGTCGGGGCTGCCGCTGGCAGTCGCGGCCAATTCGGGCACTTATATCGTCCTGCACCCGGCCCCGGAGATCGGGCAGTACGCGGCGTCCCAAGTGAGGATCACCGGCGAGATCCACGAGGACTCCAAGACCATCTCCCCGTCCAAGATGGAAGTGAAGAAAGGCGCCGCGTGGCAAGAGGTGAATTTGAAGCCGGCGATGTAGGATTTTTTGGCCCTGCTTTTTATTTCTTTGCCAGTGAACGGACGTATGCAACCAGCGTCCAGCGCTCTTTTTGGGTGAGGCCTTTCTTTTTGAAAGAAGGCATAGGGTCTCTCCCCGTGGAGATTTTCCAGAAGATTTCCCCGTCCGTCTTCTGGTCCATCACTTTGGAATTGGTCAGGTCCCGAGGCCGCTCCTCGAGCATTGCACCCATGGGCCCGTCACCCTTGCCTGTTTCCCCATGACAGGGCAGGCAATTGGCCTTGAAAAGTTCCTTGCCCTCCCTCAGGGTCCGGGAATCAATGTTCAAGGGGTTCTTGAGCGATGCCGCCGCGGCAGGCGCCTTCCACGGATCGTCAGCGGACAGAGTCCACACCAGCATTGTCAGAACAGCAAGGGCAATCAACGCGGGACGCATTCCTGTTCTTGTCTCCTTTTTGGATGGGTGAGGGTTGTCTGCCCACTCCCGGTTCCTCCTCAGCTCAAGCTTCCAGATAGACTTCGGCACCCCGGAGTTTCAGAATTTTCTCGACGCGCGGCGATTCGTGGGGCTGACACGACACCGATAGGACCGTTTCACCGCGGCTCAACCGCCTGCCGATTTCCGCTTCCGCGGGGTCCGGGAAGCGGGCCAGGCCGGCTTCCGCGAAAAAGGAGATCAAAGTTCCGATGACAGCGCCCAACCCGCCCAGGGCAAAGACGATGATGCCCACCGGGGCATAGGCCACTGTAGGCATGCCTCCTGTCTGCAGCCCCATGGCGACGGCGGTGCCTGCGGCCAGTCCGCCACCGCCGACCGCTCCCAGGATTCCGCCGATGAGCGCGGACCTGGCGATGAACGATTTTTCGTTCTCGTCCACGCCCACCGGCTGCGAGCTGAAGAGCTCCCACTGATTCCGGCCGATGCCCTGGTGCTCCAGGTCAGCCAGCGCCTGCTGGACTGTCGGGAGGTCATGGAAGCTGGCGATGATCCTAACGGGGAAGGGGCTCATGGCTCAGGGTGGCTCCCGGGGAGGGGCGCGGGGGCGAGGCCGAGGGAAGCCCCGCCTTCCACTCCCACACCGAAATGATGGGGAACAACTTGGTGAAGAGCACATAGAGGAATGCAAAGTACGCAAACGCCCCCGCCATGATGGAAAGCTCCACCCAGGTGGGAGCGTAGTCACGCCAGTTGAATGCCAGGCGCGGATGGGTCAGCGTGCCGACGACGATGACGTAACGCTCGAGCCACATCCCCACCACGACCAGCGCCGCTGCGGCGGTGGTGCCGGCGATGGTGCGGGTTTTCTTGAACGCCAGGACCGGCGCCGGGATCAGGAAACAACAAGCCACCATACCCCAGAAGTAGGGGGCCAGGGGCCCTGCCAGCTTGTACCTGAAGACCGCCATCTCCTCAGGGAGGTCCCCGTACCACGTGGTGACATACTCGGCAATGGTGAAGTAGAGCCAGATCAGGGATAGGGCCAGAAGGAGGAGGCCCACGTTGTTGAAGTGAACCGGCCGAAGGTACATCTCCAGGCGGGCGCTCTTGCGCAGGATCGACATCGCCAGAAGCAGGATGGCGATGCCGGAGAAGATAGCTCCCACCACGAAATAGGGGGCGAAGATGGTACTGTGCCACATGGGGTTCAAAGTCATCGCAAAAATCCAGGAGACCACCGTGTGGACCGAAACGGCGATGGGGATGATCAGGACGGCCATGACGGAGATGGCTGTCTCCAGCCGATGCCACTGCCTGGGAGTCCCCTTCCATCCCAGGGCCAGCGTTCGATAGAGCCAGCGCCGGCAAGGCGTCGAATCCCGCAGCAGCGCCAGATCCGGGATCATGGGCAGATAGAGGTACGTCAGGCTCCCGATCAAGTACGTGGTAATGCAGCTGACGTCCCAGAGGAGCGGTGACCGGAAATTGGGCCACAGGCCCCGCTCGCTGGGGTATGGGAGAACCCAGTAAAAGAGCCACGACCGCCCCAGGTCGATGAGGATGAACATGGGCCCGATCATCAGGGCGAGGACGGTGATCGCCTCGGCGCACCGAGTGATGGGGCGCCTCCATCCTGCCTGGGTGACTCGCAGGATGGCCGAGATCAGGGTTCCGGCGTGGCTGATCCCGATCCAAAAGATGAAATTCGCGATGTACACGCCCCAGAAGACGGGCCGGTTGAAGCCTGTAACCCCCAGGCCGTGATAGACCTGGTATCCCCAGCAAAACAGCGCCCAGGCCATGACGGTCCCCAGGGCCGCCAGGGTCATGTAAAATCCACGACCCGTCTCAAGAACAGGGCGCGTCAGGTCGCGATGGATGGCGACGGCAGCAGCTTGGTCCACAGCCTACTCCGACCCTTCTTTCAGGTAGATGACCCGCGGCTGGGTACCCAGGTCCTCCTGAAGGCGAAAGGCGCGGCGCTGGCTCGCCAGCTTGGAGACCCGGCTGCCGGGATCGCTGAGGTCGCCGAAGACGATGGCGTCCGTCGGGCAGCTCTGAGCGCAGGCAGGCTGGACCTCGCCGTCCCCCACGGGCCGCTCCTCATCCTTGGCCAGGTCTGCGGCTTTCCGGATCCGCTGGATGCAAAAGGTGCATTTTTCGATCATTCCCTTGGTGCGAACCGAGACTTCCGGGTTCAGTTGTCGCTCCAGCGGCTCGGGCCATCGGGGATCGAACCAGTTGAAGTGACGCACGGTGTACGGGCAGGCGTTGGCACAGAAACGGGTGCCGATGCAGCGGTTGTACACCTGCACGTTGAGCCCCTGAGGGCTGTGATACGTGGCGAAGACGGGACAGACCGGTTCGCACGGAGCTTCGTCGCAGTGCTGGCAGAGCACGGGGATGAAGCGCGTCTTCAGGTTGGGATATTCTCCCTCGATGTAGCGCTCGATGCGGATCCAATGGAAGCTCCGGCCCTTTGCCGCTTCCTCCTCGCCTGCGATCGGCAGATTGTTCTCGGCGTGACAGGCTGCTACGCACGCGTTGCAGCCGGTGCACCGGTCCAGGTCGATGACCATCCCCCACTGTGGCATCACGCTCTCCTCTCTGTCTCTCCCGTCCACGGGGAGAGCTTCGCAAGTTGCTTCTTCGACCCTGTCTTTTCCAGGGTCACGCGGGTGGCTCCCCAGGCCAGGGCGCCCGATCGTGGATCCAACTGCGGATCCACCAGGGCCAGCGCGTTGGCGCCCCGTCCCTGCGCGTACCGTCCGTAGTGGCTGTGGCCCTGGCCTGCAGGCATGCAGGCGACGCCTGGCATGGCTCCGGCAAAGAGGGTGACCGTGGCTTCCGCGCTTCCGGTTCTGCTGCGAATCCGGACCAGGTCGCCCTCCTCCAGCCCCAGCTCCCGGGCCGTCCTTGGGTTCAGTTCCAGCCATGTGTTCCACATGACGGTGCTCATGGGCTCTGGGAGTTCCTGCAACCAGGGTTGGTTGGCGCCGCGACCGTCGGACAGGCCAACGGTCCGAAAGATGTAGAGGGGCAGTGCAAACTCGGGAGACGGAGGGGCCGCCTGCGGGAGGCTGTCCAGAAGCTCCGGGTGAAACTGAAATTTGCGAGAAGGGGTCCGGAATTCGAAGCGGGGCGGCTCCTGTTCGTCCCACCAGCCTCCCTGCTCCAGGACTTTGTCCAGGAAAAGCTCCAGGTCTTCGGACTGCGGCTTTCCTTTGCCTGAACGGAAAAGCGACTCGAGGGAGACCTTGATCCACCCTTCGAAGGAATCCGCGACGGGGGCCGGACGCAATCCGAGGGCCCTCCAGAGAGCCAGCAAGACGTCCTCCGGGCTCCGAGTATCGTAGAGGGGGCGCAGCACGGGCTTGCCGACGGAGACCACAGAGATTCCCACACCGGGAGAAGGGACATCGTCCACCCAGCGTTCCAGGTAGGTCGAGGCAGGCAGAACGATATCGGCCAGCGTTGAAGACTCGTCCAGGAACGAGGAGATGCTGGCCACGAAGCCGGCTCTCTCCAGCATCGTCGCAGCGGGAGGCCAGGAGTACGCCGGGTTGGATTCGTACAAGAGCACCACCGGCTCGCCCTGCTGTCGAAGATCAAACAGGTCGGGTTGTCTTCTCTCGACGACGTCCGGATCCTGGAAAACGCCCCCTGGGGCGCCGTAGCTGCCCACCAGCGCGTTCAGCGCATTGACCGCCGCGGCGACGGCTACCCCGTGGAGTTGCGCCGTGGCCGAGTCTCCCGCAATGGCCAGCGAGGGCTTCCTTCCGGCGAATTCCCGAGCCAGTTTCTGGATTCTTTCGGATGCGATCCCCGTCTCTTGGGCCACCGAGTCAGGGCCGTACTTTTCCAGGACTTGCCGTCTAAAGGGGCCGAAGCCCTCGGTCCGTCCCGCCACAAATTCCTCGTCGTAAAGTGATTCAGCTACCAGCACGTGCGCCAGTCCCAGCGCCAGGAGCGGTTCCTTGCCGGGGGCCACCGGGAGCCACTCATCTGCGCTGGCCGCCGTGGCCGAGTAGCGGGACTCGATCTGGACCACCTTGCCCCGCTGCCCGGGCCGGCCCTGGCGAAGGTGCCCAAACCCGCGACCATAGCGCACGGGAGAAATCGATGCTTCCAGAAACGTCGCGCCGAAAGAGAGCAAGTAGCGGGTCTGCTCCAGGTCGTGGGCAAAGTAGGAGCGATGGCCCGTGGTCAAAAAGTTCGCCTCCAGAAGGCTGCGCTCTTCAAAGACGTCGTGCTCATACCAGGTGGCAGGACCGAAGGCTTCCACAAAGCGCTGCAGCAGAACCCTGCGCTGCCCCCGTAGCGCAGGGGAGACTAGCACCAGCCCTGATCCCGGCGGCGCGTTTCGAATCTCCGAAAGTCTGGAATGGACCTGGTGAAGCCCCTCCTCCCACGAAATGGGCTCCCATTGGCCGGAACCCCGGGGGCCCTTTCGCCGGAGAGGGGTTCGGACCCGATCCGGGTTGTACAGGACCTGAAGCCCCGCCTGGCCCCGAGCGCACAGCTTGCCCCGGTTCAAAGGATGATCCGGATTTCCCTCTATCTTCTTGGCATCGCCGTTTATCACCTTGACCATGATGCCGCAGCCCGCCGTGCACTGAAAGCAAACTCCCCTGCGCCACGCCTCGACGCCGGGAATGAAGCGTTCTTCGCTGATCAGGAGAGGAACCGCCTGCTTGGCGGCAGGCTTGCAGCTTTCCAGGACGAGGCCTCCTGCCCCTGCGACGCTGGTGAGCTTGATGAAATCCCTTCGTTTCATGACAGACCTTTCACGCCCACGATCCATCGTGGATGGACCGGTGAGCCTCTGACCCTCATTTATGGCACGTCCAGCACTCGATGCTGGCGCCACGCTGCTCGTGACAATCCACGCACTTGCCCATGGAATGGTCCACTTCCCTCACGAACGAGTCGCTCTGGCCGATGGTGCCGTGGCACGTTTCGCATGCGATTCCTGCCCTGACGTGTCTCTTGTGGGTGAAGACCACATGGTCCGGGAGCTGGTGGAGGCGCACCCAGGGTATCTCGTGCCTTTTTTCCCAGAAAGTGAAAAGTTTTTTGGCCTCAGAATTGCTTGTACGTAGCCCGGAATGGCAGGTCACGCAGAGCTCGACGGAAGGCGTTCCGGCCACAGCGTATCTGCGGAAGTGCTCATGGCAGTACGCACAATCGATCTTGTTTTGGACGACATGGACCCTATGGCTGAAAGCGATCGGCTGTTCCAGAGGTTTTCCCCGGCTGTGCCAGACCGCAACACTTCCCAGGGTCGCCAGAGCTGTCATCCACCCGTACATGAGGTGCCGGCGGGCTCGAGTCATGGGTTTGCGCCCATTCATACTGCTGCGTCAAGGGATGGTCGTCAGTTGGGAAACCGACCCCTCTCGTGCAAGTTCGCTAGAATGCTTACGCCGATACAACAGGAAACTGCCGCTTTCGCCCACCATTTTATCCACAAACCCCGATTTTCGAAACTTTTGCCGGAACAGGTACTCTTCCCCGAATGGGTGAGACGATGAAGCTGCAGGCGGACAAAAAGATCGGGTTGGCGTTGGGAGGCGGGGGGGCTCGAGGTCTCGCCGATCTGGGCGTGCTCAAGGTCCTGCAGGAGCACCGGATCCCCATCAGTTATATCGCGGGGGTCTCAGTGGGCGCCCTGATTGGAGCCCTCTACGCCAGTGGAATGCCCTTGAAACAGCTCATGGAACTGGCTTCCCAGACCCGCTGGCGCCACCTGGGGCGACTGGGATTTCCTCTCATGGGTCTTTCCTCCAACGAGCGCATGGAGGGATATCTGGCCCGGTACATCAGCCAGGACTCTTTCGAAGCTCTCCAGATTCCTCTGCGGGTGATTGCCACCAACC
>JACQTF010000146.1 GCA_016210925.1 Acidobacteriota bacterium
ATGAACATCCAGGGCAATCTCGGGACAAAGGAGAACGGCATGAAGTTAGTCTCAGCATGCTCAAATTTCGCAGGCGCCTTCGCCGCAGCGTTCGTTGCCCTCGCTGTCATCGCGGCAGCCCAAACGCCCCCGATTCCGGAGGAGATCCTTGCCTATCCGGACCTCGTTTTTTTAACGGAAAGGTCCTGACGGCGGATGACCAGTTCACCACTACACCGGCGACGAAAAGATTGTGGGCACCATCGAGCCGGGCAAATGGGCGGATCTGGTTGTCTTGGACGGTGATTACATGGAAGTAACCGAAGAACAGATATCGGATCTCAAAGTGGTCATGACGTTGGTGGGTGGAAAGGTTGTGTTTGAGGCAGGGGGGCCAGGGACCGAGACCGGACCAGCCAGCTTTCACCGGTAGGAGCTACGTTCGAGTTCGAAACCGGCTTGGGCTGAGAGCGGACTCGGCGCGAATTCATGCGTGGTTGGAAGGCCAGCGAAGGAGGTCCTAGGTTAAAGGCTTTCTCAAGTCATTTGCCGAAGAGAGCGTGGGGTTGGAGCGTGCTGATGGTGATAGTGGCCGCGCCCGCGGTGTTGGGCCAGGTCACGACGGCAACGATCTCCGGTACCGCGTCGGATGAGACTGGGGCCGTCCTCCCAGGCGTAAATATCACGGTGAAGAACAAGGAAACGGGATTCGAGCGAGCCGTACTGACCGATGAGGTGGGCCAGCTCTCGGAGCGCGTGGTGGTGACTGGAGAGGCGTCCCTGGTGGATGTCTCCTCGGCGACGTTGAGCGGGCGTCGATGATAAGAAAATCCGCGATCTCCCGCTCAACGGGAGGGACTTTGTTCAACTGGCGACCCTCCAGTTGGGCGTCATCAACGCGGCCAGCGTCTCGGCCGAAGCCCGGGAGGGACGCCTGCCCGGTCGAGCTCCGGTCCAGGTGGCTCCCCAGGTGAGACCCTATATCGCGTTTACCCCCCTGCCGAACGCCACGATCTTTGCGGACGGCCGGGGGCAGTACGTGCGGGCGCACAGCGATGCGACGGGCGAGGACTTCTTCGTGATCCGAATGGATCATCAATTTTCCAGTAAGGATTCCTTGACAGCCCGGTACACACTGGACGACTCCTCGAAGGTGACTTTCGACAGCCTTTCCTACGACACGAATTTCGCCGGGCGGAATCAATACGTCGTCCTGGAGGAAAAGAGGATCTTCACCCAGGACCTGCTGAACACGTTCCGGTTCGGCTTCAATCGCTCTTTCCAGGATGTCTTCCAGTCGCCGCTGGTGGAAATCCCGCGAAGTCTCTTTTTTCGTCCGGAGGCATCCGTGTTGGGAGCCCTGTCGGTCACGAGTCTTTCGGGCATGGGGACCGGTTCGACGCTCCCGAGAACTTTCGCCTACAACGTGTTCGAGTGGGTGGACAACCTCAATCTCCTGTCGGGGCGCCATTCCGTGAAGATGGGGGCGGACATCAAGCGGATGCAACTGAACGTTAACAATTTCTTCAACGACTTCGGGAGCTACAGCTTTTCTTCGGTGGTCCAGGGGAGTGCCAACTCGTATCGCGGTGTGCTTCCGGGTTTCGAGAGGCGGAGGGGAATCCGCCAGAGCTTGTTGGGGTTCTACCTTCAGGACGATTTCAAGTGGAAGCCCACCGTGACGTGGAATTTGGGACTCCGTTACGAATTTCATCACGGTCCCGACCGAAGCCAACGGGAAGGTGGCCAACCTCCGGAATTTTTTCGATCCGGACACTACGGTGGGAGAGCCGTTCTTCAAGAATCCATCGTTACGGAACCTTGCGCCCCGGATCGGTCTGGCGTGGGATCCCTTTGGGAAAGGTAAGACATCGGTCCGGTCGGGGTTCGGAATCTTCTTCAACCAACCGCTCCCGTTCGAGTACCGAACGCCTAGGGCCTACCAGCCCCCTTTCACCAAGGAGATCGGGGCCGACCTGCCGCCGTTTCCGAACGCGCTGGATGCGTTTCTCCGCGGCCAGCTGCAGGCGGCCAGGTTGACCCTGGATCCCATCGAGTACGAAATGAATCCCGCCTACATGTTGCAATACAACCTGAATCTGCAGCACCAACTGGCGACGGATTGGGTGTTCACGGTGGGCTCGCGGGTTCCCGGAGCGTCCACCTTTCGGAGCGCAACGACCGGAATATCGCGATTCCTGAGATCCTTTCCGATGGAAGAAAATTCTTCAGGCCGGGGCCGCCTCGGCGTAACCCGAATTTCATCCAAATTCGCCTTTTCTCCTACGATGTGAACTCCTTCTACCACTCCATGCAGCTGGGACTGAACAAGCGTTTCAGCCGGGGCCTACAGTTTCAGGCCTCTTATCAGCTCTCCAAGAACATCGACGACATTTCGGGGTTCTTCGCGGCGGACCAGAGAAGCGGGAGCAGCGATGTGCAAGACCCCGATAGCATCCAGGAGGATCGCGGCCTCTCCAGCTACGACGTTCGCCACAGCCTGGTGCTCAACTACACGTACGAACTGCCGTGGGGTAGCGACCGCCTGGGCCGATGGCCGCTGTGCTTGGCGATTGGCAGATCAACGGAATTGTGACGGTGTCCAGCGGCTACCCCTTCACGATCACCACGTTTTTGCTGGATGGGACCATCACGGTGAAAAGGTGGAAGATCGGAAGGGCGGTGGGGGAGCACCCTCCACCGGCAAGTCCTTCCGATCTTCCACGAAGGCTTACTTGACGAGCTGACTGAAGTCGAGCGGCGGAATCCACTCCTCTCGCAGCAGCTCATCGGGGTTCCCGTATTTGGCAGCAACCTTGCGGATCTCGGGATCATCCAGAACAGTCAGGTGGCCTCTATCCACCAGCTTTTCTCCGTCAATGATGAGCGTGGGGAAGTAAATCTGCAAATCCCTGTGCTGGCCCCGCGGCAACCCGGAAGTTCCTTTCATGAGCACCTCTCGGGTCTCCTTGTTTCTCGTGGCTCCAAATCCGAAGTGAACGGTCCCAGAGCGCCTGCGGCCTTCGCCAAATCCTCTGAATCCAGGTCCCTGATCGGGCCGGGCTTTGGGATGGGTTCCCAGCGCCATCTCTTCGATGTGGCCGACGCCCGGCAAGGGGAAGCCGGGAAATTGAATGTTCTTGTACCGCTCCAGGGCCTGTCGAAAGCGCTCTCCCACGGCCCCGCCTCCTTCAATTTTCGTCACCGTCGCCTTCTCGACGTACACGCGCAGCTCGGGAATCACGGCGCCATCCACCGTCTTCGCAACGATCACGCCCTTCATGTCCGGATTCTGATTCATGACCGGGCGGACATTGGGGTGAACGTAGCTGGCGTTTGGAATGGTATTGCTATTGTTGCCGCGGCTTGCCGGCATGTCTTCCCAGTGCTTCTCGTCCAGCGTCCATTCGATGTGCGTTCCCCACTCGTCGGTCAGGACCCACTTTTTGGCATTGATGAACCTCTCCCAGACTTTCTTCCCGATGGCGAGAAACAGCTCGTCGGGAAAATCCACCCAAGAGCTGGCCAGTTGCTCCGGCGTATAGAAAGGCATTCGCATGACGTTGAGCGCGTATTTCTTTTCCTCCGGAATGTAGTCGTCGTAGGCACGGCCCAGGTCGGACTCCAGGCTTGCCAGGCCTCGGGCCCCAAAGTTCAGGATGCGGTCTGCCTCTCGGGCGGCCTGTTCGATCCAGCTCCCGGCGCCGCGATTGAAGATGAGTTCATCGCCTGCCCCTTCCATTTGGTCCTCGGGCCTTGACCGCCGCGCTGGCTGGATCACCGTAACCACATCGGGGACGCCCAACTCCTCAAATCCCCTACGGAAGGCCTGCAGAACCCAAGGGTGCGCGTCCGATGTGGCCGCTAGCAGGACTCGCCTGACTCCTTTGACGCCTCCGACCCCTGGGACGCCAAAATAGGGCTCATCCTTCTCTCGCGCCCTTTGAATGACGATCTTTGCGTACCGGACAAGTTCATCGGGGGACTTCACCTCCTTTTTGGGCGGAGTTCGTGGCGTCAAGTATTCGGAACCTTGACCAAATGTGTTGACAGCAAGTCCTACCGTTATGGAAAGGGCTAGGCAAAACCTTGGACCCAGCATACAACCTCCTCCTTCCCACCCGAGTGCGTGGGGTTCAGATCGAACTGCGGGTTTGGGCTAACACGCCTGGGGTGGAGACTAGTCGATTCCCGTGTTTCCTGTCAAGGGTCATCGTGCTTTCATCGTGCGTGCTTGCCTTGGGTGACTTCAAAAGGAGCTTGACAACGCGAAGCGTAAGGACAAGAATTGCTAAAAAAGTAGGCGCTGAGCCCTCCGCCTAAGTGCGGCTCTCTGGGGGGCGGTCTTAGTCGGACCGTGAGCATCGCAGTCAAAGCAAACAGTCTGCGTTTCTCGCAGAGCTATTTTGGGACCTAGCTCGGACGGGCCCAGCGGAGGATGGTCCGCCTCCAGGTCCGAAAGGACACCTTTCCGGGAGGAACCTATGGCGGCAACGAGGAATTTTTGGCGGAGCCTCTCGATTGTCAGCCTGTTGAGTGGAGCGTGGCTGTTCGGTCAGGGGCGAATGGCGGAAATCCAGGGGACGGTGAAGGACGATACCGGCGCGCCCATCCCGGGGGTGTCCCTCACGGTTGTGCAAGTGGAAACCGGCCTGGAACGCAAGATCCTCACCGATGAAACCGGACGTTATCAGGCTCCCAACCTGGAACCCGGAGATTATCGCGTCACGGCCGAGCTCACCGGCTTTCGAACGGTGGTGCGGAGCGGGGTGAAGCTAACCGTCGGGCGGCAGGCTGTGGTCGACATTTCGCTCCCCGTCGGGGAGCTAACGGAGCAAGTGGTCGTGACCGGGGAAGCACCCCTGGTGGAAACGACACAATCCGTCCTGGGAGAGATCGTCGATGACCAAAAGATACGAGACCTCCCGCTCAATGGAAGGGACTATTTTCAGTTGACGCTCTTGCAGCCATCGGTTCTTCCGCTGCGGGTTCAGGGCGACGATATCACCCGAGGAAACGGCAGGCAGATGTCCATCGGCGGCGCCAGGCCGTCGCAAAATAACTTCCGGCTGGATGGGATGAGCATCAGTGATCATTCCAATAACGCTCCCGGGGCGATTACAGGAAACAACCTCGGTGTGGATGCCATTCGAGAGTTCAAAGTGCTCACCCATAATTTTTCGGCCGAATTTGGAAGGGCTTCCGGGGGAGTTGTGACTGCGGTCACCAAGTCCGGAACAAATGAATTTCACGGAACCGCCTTTTATTTTCATCGGAATGACAACCTGGACGCTCGTAATTTTTTTGACCTGGCCGCGCCTCCCGAGTTCAAGCGGAATCAGTTCGGAGCATCCCTGGGCGGGCCGGTCGTGCGAGACCGCACTTTCTTTTTCAGCAGCTACGAAGGGGTGCGGGAGATTCTCGGGGTGACCGCCACCAGCGTGACGCTCTCGGACGCTGCCAAACAGGGCCGCCTGTCCACCGGAACCGTCACCCCAGATCCGAACATCGTTCCTCTCCTTCAAATCCTTCCGTCGCCTAACGGGCCTCTGAGCTCAGGCGGAGAAACCGGCGTTTTCAGTCTCGCAGGGACCCGCACGTCGCCCGAGGATTTTTTCACCGCCCGTATGGACCATAGCTTCTCTGAGCGAGACAAGCTATTCGGCCGGTACACGATGGACGATGCGGGTGTCACGGCACCCGGATTGTTCAACCTGGTGACGGACGTGTTCGGTTCGCGGAACCAGTATGTCTCGCTCGATTTTTCGCAGATCTTTTCTCAGCGGCTCCTGAACACCCTCCGGTTTGGCTTCAACCGGAGTTTTGCGGTGGGTCCTGCTCGAGAGGCTCTGAATCCGCTTCTGGACGATCCCAAGATGGCCTCATTCTCCGGGAAAAGCATGAGCCAGATTGCGGTGACAGGCTTCGCGGGACTCCCAGGCGGTACCGGGTCGATGGGTTTCGACCTTCTGGCATTCAACTCCTGGCAGGGATACGACGATGTCACCTACATCGCGGGGCGCCATTCGTTGAAAATGGGCGTGTCCGTCGAAAGAATTCAGTACAACCAGAATTCCAGCAACAACCCCACAGGCGACGTTTTTTTCGATTCAATTGCGGCTTTCCTGTCGAACCGCCCATCAAGTTTTCAGACGGACCTTCCTGGTACGGACGCCGTTCGAGGGTGGCGACAGACCCTGGTGGGCTCCTATGTGCAGGATGATATTCGGGTCAAATCAAATCTGGCCTTGAACCTGGGCCTGCGGTACGAGCCTGCCACGGTGCCGGATGAGGTCAACGGGAAAGTCTCAAATCTCCGGAATCTTTTGGACGCCAATATGGATTTCGGACCCGACAAGCGACTCTTCGAGAACTCCAGCAAGCTGAATTTCCAGCCGCGCGTCGGCCTTGCCTGGGACCCTTTTCAACACGGCAAGACCTCCATTCGGGCTGGATTCGGGATCTTCGATGATCTGATTCTGGTCCACAACCTGCTGCTTTCCGGGGTGAGGAATCCTCCTTATTTTTTGCGGGGGTCTATCACAGGCCAACCCGGTGACTTCCCCAAGGGGTTTCTGCCAAGAATACAGGCCGCCCGAACGGGCGTTCTCGATGTGGAAATGATGGAGAGCGAGCCGGGGCGAGCTTACATGATGCAATGGAACTTAGCGCTGCAGCAGGACCTGGGCTGGAGCACGGTGGTTACGGTTGGCTACTTGGGGTCCCGCGGGACTCGTCTGACAAATCTGGGCGAGGATTCCAACCTTGCCATTCCGCAGATTCGCTCTGATGGAAGCCTCTTTTTTCCCGCGGGTGGCAGAAAGCGGAACCCCAACTTCGCCAGGATTCGAACCCGCGATTTCAGCGCCAGTTCGTTCTACCATGGATTCCAACTGGGCGTCGTGAGGCGCTTCAGCTCCGGGATTCAGTTCCAAAGCTCTTACACGTTTGGGAAGAGCCTGGATGATTTTTCCGCCCACGGGTCCAGCAACGAGTTCAACAACACGGTAGGAAACCCGTGGCCGTTTGATCCCCGCTTTAATCGCGGGATTTCCGATTTCGACATCCGGCATAACTTCGTGGCGAACTGGGCCTGGGACATGCCGGACCTGCCGGGGCACGCCCCGTGGAACAAGCTCTTCGGTGGCTGGCAACTGGGTGGAATCGTGAACGCCAGCTCGGGTCTTCCTATTACCCCCGTCTTGGGCTTTGACGCTGCCCAGACAGCCCACACGCGGCGTGGGAAGCGTCTGGGGCAGCGACCGAACCTCGCGCCCGGTTTTGATACGAATGCGGTCACGGGACTTCCATCGGGCTGGTTTGATCTGAAAGCATTCGCGCTCCCGGCGCTTGGGACGTTCGGCAACCTGGGCCGGAGCACGATCACGGGACCGGGATTGGTGACGGTCGACTTCTCGCTGGTGAAGAAAGTACCCATCCTGAGCGTCTCAGAGTCTTTCCAGCTGCAGTTTCGCGCCGAGTTCTTCAACGTTCTGAACCGTGCGAACTTCAACGTCCCGGCGCAGGAGCAACTGGAGGTGTTTGATCGGCGTGGGCGACTGGTGCAAACGGCGGGCCTGTTGACGAGCACCATCAGCACTTCACGGCAGGTCCAGTTGGGCTTGAAAATCATCTTTTGAGGTGGGGACTATGAAGATCGGCGTGTTCTTAGCAATTGCTTGCCTGCTCTTATGGACACCGCAAGAGGCGTACGCGCAGGTGACGGTCACCACGGCCATGGTTTCGGGCTCCGTGTTGGACGAGACCAAGGCCGCCTTGCCGGGCGCGACCCTCACGACCACGAATGTCCAGACGGGCATCACACGAACAGCCCTTGCGGATGAGGAAGGGAGGTATAGAATTCCCAACCTCGCCCCGGGCAACTACACCCTGCGAGCCGAGTTGCGCGGATTCACTACCGTCGTTCGCCAGGGCATTATTTTGACCGTGGGAGAACAGGCGGTCGTGGATGTCACTTTGAAGGTGGGGGAGCTGACCGCAGAACTTGTTGTCACGGGAACGGCGCCTCTTGTCAATACCACGACGGCGGCACTCAGCCACCTCACGGATGAAGCCACCATCAGGGAGCTGCCGCTGAACGGGAGAGACCTGGCTCAGCTAACAACCTTGCAGCCTGGGACGTATTATTTTCGGGACATGGCTCAATTCAGCCCCAGGCAGGGTATGGGAGCGAAGATCGTGGCTCACGGGATGAGATATGACCAAAACAGCTTCCTGCTGAATGGAGCCGAGATCAACGATGCCGGCGGCGCTGCAGGAGGGGCGGGCACTGGCCTCACGGGGGTGGATACGGTGAGGGAATTCAGAGTCCTCACCGGCAACTACAGTGCTGAATACCGGGCCGGTGGAGGTCTCATCGTCTCTGCAGTTTCCAAATCCGGGACGAACGAGTTTCACGGCTCGGCCTTTGAGTTTCACCGCAATGATAATTTGGACGCCAGAAACTTCTTCGACCCCGGTCCTCCTCCCGAGTTC
Organism: Acidobacteriota bacterium; assembly: GCA_016210925.1. Lineage (GTDB taxonomy): Bacteria > Acidobacteriota > UBA6911 > JACQTF01 > JACQTF01 > JACQTF01. Next base: position 8,476 of record JACQTF010000146.1, read on the forward strand.
AAACGGAATCAATTTGGGTTCAACGCCGGAGGCCCCATTGTCAGGGAAAGAACCTTTGTCTTCGGAAGTTACGAAGGATTGAGCGAAGCATTGGGTTTCACCACGATTTCCACCGTTCCCAGTCTGGTGGCCCGGCAGGGGCGGTTACCGGATCCTGCGAGGCCTGGGCAATTTGTCCAAATAGACCCGCGGATTCAGCCTTTCCTGGCTCTTTTTCCGGTTCCCAACGGCCGCGACTTTCCCGACGGCAGGGCCGAATTTCTCGCCGCCCCGACTCAGTTGACGACCTCCAACTACTTCACTTTGAAGGCGGATCATCGGGTCTCCAGTAACGATTCACTCAGCGTGGCCTACACTTTTGATGATTCCGAGCGTTCCCGACCGGATGACCTCGGTTTGGGCGATTCCAATCTGGTGGCTCGAAAGCAATTTGTCACCATTGAAGAGTTCAAGACCATCTCTCCCGCCATTTTGAATTCCTTTCGGTTTGCGTTCAGCCGGACTTTCCCTCGCCAAGTGGCGACCTACAATCGATCGCTCGCAGACCTGGCGTTTGTTCCCGGCAAAGATATGGGCAGTCTCGATGCACGGGGGCTCTCGGGTCTGGGCGATAACAGTACGGGGGACAAAATTGCTCAAAACTTCTTCGACTATAGTGACGACCTGAGTGTTTTGAGAGGGGCTCACTCGCTTAAAATCGGGGTCAAGATCAGCCGCTTGCAAATCAATACGGACAGGCCATCCAGGGACCGGGGTCAATATGAGTTCAGGACTCTGACGGATTTTCTCAGGGCGAACCCCTTCCGGCTTCAGGTAGGTGTTCCGGGTTTTAACGATGCGATACGAGGGCTGCGTTACACGTTGTCGGGCTTCTATATACAGGATGATTATCAGGCGCGTCGTAATCTGACGCTCAACCTTGGATTGCGTTATGAGTTCTCGACTACACCTACAGAGGTGAATGGGAAACTGTCGAACCTGCGGGATATCGTGCGGGACGCCCAGCCTGCATTGGGCGAGCCCTATTTGCAAAATCCGACGCTCCGGAATGTGGCCCCTCGCCTTGGCTTGGCATGGGACATGACTGGCGACGGGAAGACGGCTGTTAGAAGCGGGGTCGGAGTATTCTTCAATCCCATCCACTACAACAACTTGGCTTCGGCCACCTCGGATGCTCCACCATTTTTCTTGGTCGGCCAGGTCGCAAATCCCGACTTTCCTAACGCCTTCCAGACGACGCCAAGGGAGCGATTTGTGACTCGGCCGCGGATGACGACCATCGAGTTTGAGCCCCAATCTTCGTATGCGATCCATTACAGTCTCGTCGTGGAGCGGGAGATGGGTGCGGGCACCGTCCTGTCGCTGGGCTACGTCGGAACGCGCGGCGTGCATCTCACCCGAGAAGGAGACTTCAATACGGCCGAGCCGGTCATTGTGGACGGCCGTAAGTTCTTCCCGCCCGGCCTGCGAAAGCGCAATACGAATTGGGATCGCATTCGTGTGATTCAGTTCGATGCGCAGTCCGTCTACCAGGGGTTCGAGCTGGGCCTGAGACGCCGACTGTCACGCGCCTTGCAGTTTCAGGCTTCGTACACCTGGTCCAAGTCCATTGACCATAAGTCCTCAGAATCGTCCAGTGGACTCAGCAGGCCCGAAGGCCGGGCCCAGGATCCTTGGGATATTCGGTCGAACCGAGGGCTTTCCGACTTTGACGCAAGACACGTCTTTCAGTTGAGCTACACCTGGGACTTGCCGTTCGGCCGCGGAAGGTATTTTGGAGGCGACCTGTCCGGGTTTGCGAATGCCCTATTGGGGGGATGGCAGGCGAATGGAATCATCAACCTGCAGTCGGGCATCCCGTTTAACCCCGTCGTCGCAGACAGCTTCGACCGGTCGCGCGATCTTTCGATGGACAACGAAGAACGGCCGGACCTCGTCGCAGGAAAGGATAGCAACCCTGTTCTGGGTGGCCCCGACCAATACTTTGATTTTTCTTCATTTACCCTGGCGCTGCCAGGCTTTTACGGGAACCTGGGCCGAAACACAGTGATCGGCCCAGGCCTTGCGACCGCCGACCTCTCATTGACCAAAAATATTTCCGTTCGGAGCATTTCGGAGAGCTTTAAGATCCAGCTCAAGGCGGAATTCTTTAACGTACTCAACAGGGCGAACTTTGGACTGCCCGGGGGTGAGCTCTTTGTCGATCAAAGTGGCCCCCTGGCCGATGCCGGGAGGATCACGAAGACCCAGACCACTTCCCGACAAGTACAGTTTGGGTTAAAACTGGCCTGGTAGAAAGGAGTCGTCATGGGCATAAGAATTCTTGTGCTGGTGTCGCTATCGCTTGGCGGATTGACCTGGTTCCATGGGGGGCGCGCTTCATTGAGCACCATGGCCGTGGACGCCCCGGAGCCGCGAGCGCCGCTGATTCCGAGGATCACCTCAGTGGACCAGCTCGTTCCTTTTGCCAAGATCATCGTTCAGCGGGACTACATCGGCCAGCGGCTGGGATGGAGCGTGCGGGGAGGCGAACGAGTGCTGTACGAGACATCCAGCGCCGTCCATCCCTGGGTCAGGGAAGCGTTCATCCGGGCCCTGAAAGATTTGGGCTGCTCCGTGGACGTGGTGATTCGCGACCGGGGTGGGCGCCAGACGGATTGGAAGGAGGTGGCGCGGTCCACGGAGGAGAGACTCGCGTCGGATCTGAATAAAAAACCGCAGAAACAGTTCGGTCACGGAGGCAGTGGCCCCCCCAGACCCCCCAGTCGTCCGGGGCTCCAAGTGACTGAAGAGATGGCCAAACATTACGATGTCGTCATTGGCAGTCAGGGCCGAGGCTCCGGGGCTGAAGAAATAATCCCCGGTCTGGGTGGGGCGGATGCGTGGGTCACTCCGGAGCTGATGGCTGCCGCGGGTGCGGTGTACCCTGGTGACCTGATGGATCTCATCGATGCCAAGAGCTGGGCGGTCCTCCGCAATGCAGCACGGGTGGAAATCAGCGATCTACAGGGATCCGAAGCCTCTTTCACTTGGTTTCCAGAATGGTGGGAGATCATCGAGGGAACGCATCCGAAGATCAAATCCCCTGCAGATGCAAGCACGTTCGGCACGTTGCGTCGGGGCCGCTCGGAATACGCTCTTTTCGCCGGTCACCTCATGGCCGTCCCTCGCGAAGGGGCCATCGAGCAGACGGACTTTAAGGGCAGGCTGGTGGCCACCATCGGACAGGAAGAACAGGGACCCAAGATCACGCTCTGGCACGACCGCGGCGAGATCGTCAAGATCGAAGGAGGCGGCGCGTACGGAGACATGTGGAGGAGGGTGCTGGAGCTGACCAAAGATATCCAGTACCCAGGTTATCCCCGGCCGGGCACCGGATGGATCCAAGAGTTTTCAGTGGGGACCAATCCCAAGATCGCGGGGCCTGTAGAGGTGGAAGAACTGAAGGGGCAGCCCGGACGCGATCCCGCACAAATCCGGTGGCCCTTCGCCCGCGACCGGGCGGGGGCCGTCCATGCGGGCTATGGATCCCGCGGTGCTAGCTGGTGGGCACGGACCATGGATGTGCCGGTCAACCACTACCACCTGCGGATGTTCTTTGTCACGTACATCGCCCACGGTCGCGATGGCAAGACCGTCAAGTTGCTGGACTATGGGCATCTCACGACGCTCAATGATCCGGATATCCGGGCTTTAGCGGCCACCTATGGGAATCCTGACAAAATGCTGTCGATGGACTGGGTCCCGATCCTCACTCCGGATCTCTCACTGAAACAGCCCCAGGGGAGGGTGGTATCTTATGACCAGTTCGTCGCCAGCCTGCCGTTCAAGTTGAACGATCCCCGTCTTGTTTATCGCCGTCCTGCCAAGCTGGAGCAATTCTACGGAGACGAGCGCGTCAAATACTACAACCCTGAAACCTTCTTGGAATTTTATCGGCAGCAGGGACAGCTCCCCGTGAAGCGCGTGAAATAGATCGAAATGAGGCCCCCTGTTGTTCACGCACTTTTAAAGGGGATCCTCGGGAGAGGCTTTGGGAGGTGCACATGTCTGGAAAATCATTCGGCTTTTTGGTTCTGCTTTCGCACATTCTTTTGGTGTCCGGAAGCGGAGTGTTCGCGCAGGGTACGACCGCAACAATTTCGGGCGTCGTGAAGGATACGACGGGAGCCGTTCTTCCTGCAGTCACAATCACCGTGACGAATCTGGACACGGGAATCAAGAGGGCGGCGGTGGCTGGTGAGGAGGGTCGTTATCATGTACCCCAGTTGGCTGTAGGTAATTACGAAGTGCAGGCAGAGTTGCCAGGCTTTCAGACGGGAGTGAGGAGCGGGATCAAGCTCACGGTGGGGAGAGAGGCCATCGTGGATTTCACCCTGTCGGTGGGAGAAATAACCGAAAGGGTGACGGTCACCGGTGAGGCTCCTTTGGTCAATGTCAGCGACGCGGTCATCGGTGGGCTCGTAGATGATCGGGCAGTCCGTGAGCTACCTCTAAATGGCCGTAGTTTTATTGAGCTCGCTACTCTGCAGGCCGGTGTCGTTTCTGCTAACTTCGGCGGAGTCAGCGATGCGCAAGGATTTGGCAAGAAGATCTCGATTAGCGGCAGTCGCTTCACATCGAACCTCTTTCTCCTGGATGGTACGGTCATGAACGACAGCTACAACTCGGCTGGGAGCGTGGCGGATGGCGTTCTAGCCGGAGTGGAGGCTGTGCGTGAGTTCGCTGTGATCAGTAATGCCTATAGCGCGGAGTACGGCAGGCACACGGGCGGGGTCGTGAATGCCGTCACAAAGTCAGGAACCAATGAGTTTCACGGTTCCATCTACGAGTTTCTTAGAAATGATAATCTGGACGCCAGAAATTTCTTCGATCGCCAGAAGCCGGAGTTCAAGCGCAACCAGTTTGGTGGTGCAGTCGGGGGCCCCATTGTGAAGGATCGAAGCTTCTTCTTTGGAAACTATGAAGGATTGAGGGAGCGGCTGGGGCTCACACAGATCTTCAATGTGCCCAACGAGGCTGTCCGACGTGGCTTTCTTCCCACACTCCAGCCCCTCATAGCCAAACTCTATCCATTACCCAACGGGCGGGATTTTGGCGATGGTCGAGCGGAGTTTATCCGGTCAGACAACCGCCGCACGGATGACGATTACGTGACAGCTCGGGTTGACCACAAATGGTCAGATTCGGATTCCCTTTCCGGCCGTTACACCGTGGACGATGCTTCCAGGCTCGTACCCAATAGCGTCAACGCTGAAGAGAGTCAAATCACACGAAACCAATATGTGACACTCGCACACGATCGGATATTTTCCCCCACATTGATCAATCGGTTCAACTTCGGTTTCAGCCGTACGCGGACATCTGTCAGTGATCTTCCATTTCCAGGATTCGACCGAGTGACTTTCACTCGTTTTACGGGACAAGCTGGAAATCTCAGCGTCTCAGGCCTGGGTGCGGTGGGCGGGACCGATCCGAAGACTTTCATCACGAACTCGCTTCAATTTAAGGATGACGTGACCTACATTAAAGGTGAGCATTCTGTCAAATTTGGCGTGAACTTGGAGAGGCAGCAGCACAATACGTTTGCCGCCAGCAACGCAGCCGGCCAGTTCGATTTTCAAAGCCTGGGAGATTTCCTGGCCAACCGAACTGAACAGGCCCTCTTCGGTACGCTGGAAAACCTCGATCGATATCTGCGACAAAATATCGTCGGCTTTTACGCACAGGATGATCTCAGGCTCCGTCCGAACTTAACTTTAAACCTTGGGTTACGTTATGAGTTTATAACGGTTCCGACTGAGAAGTATGGAAGGGTCGCACAGGCTCTCGAGGAGAGATTCTTTCTTCCCGGCGTGACGGCAAAAGATATCGTGATCGGAGACCCTGCCTTCAAGAATCCCTCTCTGACGAACTTTGCTCCGCGTGTGGGCTTTGCGTGGGACCCGACTGGCAGCGGTAAGACCTCCGTCCGGGGTGGCGTGGGAATCTTCCACGAGCAATTGATCTTTTGGACATACAAATTACTGATTGATCAGGCGGCTCCCTTTGCTTTGGAAGGCAGACTGATTTCACGCGATGGACCCATCGATTTTCCAAATGCCTTCTTCACTCAATTTGCTCGGATCAGTGGCGCTCCGCGATATGAGGCTTTCGCCTTTAAGCCCGATCAACCTTACGTTTTCAAATACAGCCTGGAGGTACAGAGGGAAATCGTTCCCGATCTGGCCATCAAAGTGGGAGGTTCAGCCTCACGCGGGGTCCATTTGGGTCGCTTTTTCAACATCAACGGTCGCGTTGCGCAGGTCCGACCGGACGGTCGCCTATTCTTCTCAGCGACAGCGCCGGTTTACAATCCCAACTTTGGCAGGGCGCGGCACCGGGTCTTCGATGGGACTTCCGACTATTATGCCTTCCGTCTTGAGCTCAATAAGAGATTCAGTGCGGGGCTTCAATTTCAAACTTCCTACACGCTGGCCAAGGCTACTGACGATGGGACTTCCATTACCGGGAGTACGGACTTCAGGAGTGATGGCGGCAGTCCGCGACACTTCTCCATCAAGGAACACGCTTTGAGTGCGATCGATGTCAGACAGAATCTCACCTTCAATTTCGTCTATGACCTGCCTGGGACTGGGCGGAGCGGAGCCGCGGGTCAATTACTAGGTGGGTGGAGCATAAACGGAATCACTCGCGTCAGCAGCGGCAATCCGTTTAGTATCGTGAATGGATTCGATCGGTCCCGCACCATCGAAGGAGGCAACTATCCGGATCTAGCCCCCGGCAGGAGCAATAACCCAATTAGACCGGGCAATCCTGACCAATACTATGATCCGACAGCTTTTGCACTTCCAGAACCTGGCTTTCTGGGAAACCTTGGAAGAAACACCGCGATCGCGCCAGGAACTGTGACGTTTGATTTCTCCCTGACGAAGAACATGGCTGTGCCGATCTTCGGGGAACAGGGAAAGGTTCAATTTAGAGCCGAGTTCTTCAACTTGTTTAACAGGGCTAATTTTGGACTGCCCAATCGAAGTGTATTTGACCGGACTAGGTTGTTGCCACGGCCTGATGCGGGGAGGATCACCAGGACAATTACTACATCTCGCCAGATTCAATTTGGAGTCCGGATCGCATTTTAGAAAGGGCACGGCTTCAGCCGCGCCGTTGCTCTTCGTGCTAGCGAAGGGCTTCA
>JACQTF010000023.1 GCA_016210925.1 Acidobacteriota bacterium
ATTCAGGGCCGAGCTCACCGTCGAGCAGCTCGTGAACCTCTGCCGGCGCAAGCTGGACCAGCTTCCGTCCCAATCAAAGTAAATCCCTACCCTCTATAGACCCCCAGCCCCAGGTCGTGGCCCAGCAAACGATCGCGACGGGATGTGCATCGTCAGACGGTCGGGACTCCTCCCCGCTTCCCTCGCGCTTCCTGGACCATGGCAACGAAGACCGCCCGGGCCTCGTTGGCGTTTCGGACCTCCCGCGGAAAGGCAATCCGCACTCCCTGGACGCGCGAACCCGTGCGGGCACGGACGCGGAAGCCCAGCCGGTCCACGGAAGTCATCGTGGCTTCCGCTGCCTCCAGGCCCGCAAACAACCGACACATCAGGACCAGGGCATCGGCATGGTCCTCGTTCATGTGCTGGACGATTCCCGGACCCGCGTCCGCGAGCGGGTCCGGCCTGGCAGCGCCGTACTCCTCGGCCGACACCCAGCCCATTTCCCCAAAGCCTCCCACGTAGTACACGTCCCAGACCTCCATCCGGTGAAAACCGAAGTCCTCGAAATGAACCCAGTAAGTGGCATTCTCGTAGCGAGCCAGATAGGCTTTCTGAGTGGTCTCCAGCTCTTCTGGCGGGAGCGCCTTCACCTCACCCATGAGAGTGACGCGACCGCCCGCCAGGGGATCCCCCGTCCAGCCCGGTTGTGCGACCAGGAGGCTGGCGCGAGGGTCTTCCAGCATGTTTTGCGTGTGCATTGCCATCGTGCTGATCAAGAAGATCGGCCGGCCTCGCTCGTCCAGGCTGTAGGGCATCACGGAGCCGAACGGCCAGCCCGGATGTCTCCTGGCGACCGTTGAAAGGGCCCCCGTCCGCCCCAGGTACAGCAGGGTACGGGAGCGCTCCGCAAAAGACGGTTCGGGTGCGGGCGTAGCATCAGACGGCCGCGCGCCACCGGCGTGCTTGCCGCTACGAGCGTTCTCGGACACTGGATCCTCCACGACCGCAGGACCTTCTCGAAAAATTAGGAGAACCTTCATAATAACTGATCGAAGCTCCGGAACGAAATTTGAAAAACCTCCCGAACCGTCGTCGCCGGCGACGCCGCCGCGGCGGGCACGGCGACGAAATTTTCCTTTAAGTTTCGCTTCGACCTTGCTATTTATGACATGCCCGCACAATTTCCAGAGAATGTGGAAGGAAGCCCATGGTGGAGAAGACACAGTACCACGGCCACCGCAAGCGCCTGCGTGAGCGGCTTCTGAAGAGCGGCCTCGATTCGTTTGCGGATTACGAGACCGTTGAGCTTGCTGGATGGAGGGAGCCGTGAAGCAGAGAGATCTTGATATCCTTCTGCACGAAGGTGAAGGCTCCATGCTGGAGGAGTCCCTCTCTTCCTCGTTCGCCCGGGAACTGGTCGGCTTCGCCAATAGCGCTGGCGGGAAAATCCTCTTTGGGGTCCGCGACGACGGGACGGCTGTCGGCGTGCACGACAGCAACGAACTGCGAGCGCGGATCCAGGACATGGCCCGAAACTGCGATCCGCCGGTGAAGATCCTGGTGGAGCCGGTGAGAAAGATACTGGTGGTCACCGTCCGAGAGAGTGAAAGCAAACCGGTCCAGTGCCGTGAGGGGTTTTTCTGGCGTCAGGGCGCAGGCACCCAACAACCTTTTGGTGATGTCCTCGCTCCTGGAAAAGTTCGCCGGGAAGATTGACCTCATTTATACTGTCATGGTGAAGGTCATCGGCATCTTCGGCAACGATACCTCGCAGGCGTTTGAGGCAGAGGCGAAACAACTATGAAGCTCAGTTCTGAGGAACAGGCGTGGCTGGGCGCTTACCGGCAGGCATTGGCCGAACAATTCCCGGATTTGGTAGAAGAGATTGGATGGCTCTCCGTTCTACCAGGCAGTCATGCGTGAGGGGGTACGTGTGCCTTGAATAGGCCTCTTATTCTCGCAGAGTGGGAAAAGGGCAGCTGAGAGCCCTTGGGGCTGCCGAGTCGTGCCGCCGGGACGGTTTCTACGCGGATTCCGTGTCGCGGGCTTATTACGCCATCCTCCACGGCGCGAAGGCCGCGCTCCAGCTTCGTGGCATGGCGGCTGAAAGCCATGCTGTGGTGAAGCGGGTGTTCGGGCTTCACGTAGTCCAGCCGGGGTTGGTTGAAGTGGAATGGGGCACCTTTTTAGGAGAAAGTTCCGACCTGCGCCTGACGGCAGATTACGACCTCCGGGTCAACCAGGCCGAATTCAATGATGGCAAATTCGCGAGCTTTCGCGATCTTTTGGCTGCCATTGTGAGGGAGCGCGAGCTTCCCATGTGACGCGGGCATATGGGCCGCTGAGCTGTCGTCGCCCCGTGGCCAAAAAATCTTTTGCAACTTTTTCTGCCGGCCGCAATCATTCCCTTCACTGCAAGTCCAGGGAGGCTTCCTATGCCGCGTAAGATTTTCGCGCTTTTGACCCTCCTCCTCTTTCTGCCCGCCACCCTCCCGGCACTCCAGGACGAGAGCTCGTATCGAATCCAGGTGGACGTGGACCTGGTGAACGTCACGGCCACCGTCATGGACCGCAGCGGCCGGGTGGTCACCGGCCTCGGCCCGGGGGATTTTTACCTCTATGAGGACGACATCCAGCAGGACATCCGCCACTTCCGGCTGGACGAGGACACTCCGGTCAGTGTGGGGATCTTGCTGGATGTCAGCGGGAGCATGGAGCGGCGGTTGGGGGACGCCAAGGAAGCCGTCATCCGCTTCTCCCGTCACATCCATCCCGAGGACGACGTCTTTTTGGTGGCGTTTAACGACGATGCCCAGTTGATTCAGGACTTCACCGACGACCGGGAGGTCTTCGCCCGTGCCGTGCACCGACTTCGCGCCCGGGGGGACACATCCCTGTACGACGCCCTTGTTCTGGGGCTAGAGAAGATTCAAGAGGGCCGGCATCAGAAAAAAGCCATCGTGCTGATCACGGACGGAACCGACACTTCCAGCCAGACCTCTTTCCGGCAGGCCCTCCAGGCCATCCGGCAGTCGGAGGTCCTGGTCTATCCCATCGGGATCGAGGGAGACCAGAGTGGCGGGAGAGGTTTTGGGACCATCATCACCCGGAGACCGGGAAGCCGCGGAGGGCTGGGGGGTATTCTGGGGGACATCCTCGGCACCATCATCGTTCCCACCATTCCCCCCACCGGGCGTCGGCCGACGGGCCCGCCCGGGGGACGAGGGATCGACACGGGGGTGCTGGAAGCCTTTTCCCAGGAGAGCGGGGCCCGGGCCTTTTTCCTGAACGATCCTTCAGACCGGGACCGATTCCTGTATCAGGCAACGCTGCAGATCTCCAATGAGTTGCGCCAGCAGTACAACCTGGGTTACATCTCGACCAACCCGGAGTTCGATGGAGGGTGGAGGAAAATCGGAGTCCAAACCTCGGATTCCCGGTACCGCGTGCGGGCCCGGAGCGGCTATTATGCCCGGTCTTCAGAGACGTCCGACACGACGGATGACCGATAGGATGCGTCGGGGAAGCTCGACGGCCGCCCTCCGGCTTCGGGCACGGCTGGAGCTCGTTGCTACGCCCGGCGCAGCACTTCCTCCTCGTTGGGAATCACCAGGATCAACACCAGGTACGCGAGGATCACCAAGCCCCCCGAGAGGAATATTGCGATTACCCAGAGGATGCGCATCAAGGTGGGATCCACATCGAAATAGTCTGCGATGCCGCCGGCGATCCCGGCGATCTTCCTGTTCTTGCGAGACCGGTACAGTCGCTTGGCGCGCCACAGGGCTGCGCCGCAAAGCCTGCACTTGATGGCCTCGTCCTGGATCTCCTCGGCACAGAAAGGACACTTCTTCATAAAACGATTATAGGCCTGCGACACGGGGCCAGCAACTCCTTTCGCGGCGTCAGAAGCAGCGAGATCTGAAACCCTTTTCATTTCAAATCCTCCAAAATTCTGGCAGCCTCCAAACCTTATGGATACAATAGCCCCATGGCCGAGACGCCCCACCGCCTGGGGGACATGGTGGAAGATTACTGTACCCGCTGCCGGTTGCTGACCAACCACGCCATCGTCAGCATGATCGGCTCCGAGGTGGGCAAGGTTCACTGCCTGACCTGTTTGTTCCAGCACGATTACAGACACGGCAAGGGTGGCAGGAGAAAAAAAAGCGAGGTCCAGACCCTGTTTGACCAGGTGGTCTCACGACTCCACAAACCCCCGGAAAAACCTGGTGCGCCCAAGAAAGGCTCAAGGCGGGAAAGCTGAACGAGTTAGGTGACCCTCGCCACCCGGATCCATCCCTTTGGCTTGCGGCCCAGCCGGCGCACGGAAAACACCCCTGATTCCCCGGCAGGCTGTCGGCAGGTCAAAGTGGATCATTGAGAGCGAGCTTTCTGCAGGCTGTGCCGGGAACCGGGGAGATCGGGCAGATCCGCCCGATCTGTGCTATGGTGGATGGCACTCGAGGAGCAGACGATGGTCATCGTGATGGAAAAGGGAGCGACCCAGGCCCAGATCGATCACGTCTGCGATCGAATCCGGGAGATGGGGTACGACGTCCACCCCATCGTAGGAGTGGAGCGAACTGTGATCGGAGCCATCGGCGACGAGCGGGGCAAGGCGAAGTTGCAGGCCCTCCGTTCCACTCCGGGGGTGGAAAACGTCATCCCCATCCTGAAGCCCTTCAAGCTGGCTAGCCGTGAGCTGGTCCAGCGGCGGACCACCGTGCGGGTGGGCGAGCTGGAGATTGGCAACCAGCAGTTCGTGGTCATGGCCGGGCCCTGTTCAGTGGAAAATCGCCCTCAAATCATGACTACGGCCCGCGCCGTCAAGCGGGCCGGGGCCGTCATCCTTCGGGGAGGAGCCTTCAAGCCCAGGACCTCGCCTTACTCCTTCCAGGGCCTGGAGGAGGAAGGGCTCAAGCTGCTCCAAGAAGCCAAGGAGGAGACCGGACTGGCCATCGTCACCGAAGTCATGGCTCCCCACGATGTGGAGCTGGTGGCGCGCTACGCGGACATCCTCCAGGTGGGGGCCAGGAACATGCAGAACTTTTCCCTGCTCAAACAACTGGGACAGGTGCCCAAGCCGGTGCTCCTGAAACGTGGCCTGGCCAACACGCTGGAAGAATTGTTGCTTTCCGCCGAGTACATTCTTTCCCAGGGCAATCCTCAGGTGATCCTGTGCGAGCGCGGGATCCGCACGATTGAGCGGTATACCCGGAACACCCTGGACTTATCGGCGGTGCCCCTGCTCCGAGAATTGACCCACCTGCCGGTCGTGGTGGATCCCAGCCACGGCACCGGCGTCCGCAGCCTGATCCTTCCCATGGCCAAAGCGGCTGTGGCCGCCGGCGCAGACGGCCTGTTGATCGAAGTTCACCCCAATCCGGAGGAAGCGTTTTCCGACGGGGACCAGTCCTTGCTGTTGGAGCAGTTCGAACAATTGATGCGCGTCATCCGGCCTTATGTGGAATTGGAAGGACGGCAACTCTAGCCGCGGACGCACTGCGGCGGCGCGCCCAGGGGGCGAGAGCGCAGGTCAGTGCTTCCCACCGTCAAGGGCCTGGAGCTTGCCCCGGATCCTGGCCGCGTCGGGCGCGTCGGGATGACGCTGCAGATAATCCTCCCATTGCCGGGCAGCTTCCTCTTTCCGGCCCCTCGCCAGAAAGATCTCCGCCAGAAACAGTTGGGGATAGGTGGGTGAGGACGGGTCGCTCTGCTTGGCCTTCTCCAGATAGGGCAGAGCCGCCTCGTGGCGACCCAGGTGGTACAACCCGATTCCCATCTGAGCGTTGGCCAGGGCATCGTCGGGCCTCAAGGCCAAAGCCTGGCCGTTAGCATCCACCGCCTCCTGATATCGTCCGGCGGAAACCAGGGAGCCTCCCAGGTTCACGTGGGCAGCAAAGGCCTTGGGGTCCCCCTCGATCGCCCGGCGAAAAAGCTGGATGGAGCGCGAGTACAAGCCTGCACGGTGGTAATGGGTTCCCAGCGAGTTGAGAGCCTCGCTAAACTCCGGCGACAGCGCAATCGCTTCCTCCAGGTAGCGCACAGCGCGGCCCTCCTCTCCCTCCAACAGCGCCCGCTCTGCTTTCTGGTAAAGCTCCAGAGCCTTGGGTGCCACCTTCAGGCGCAGGAAGGAGACGGTCTGTCCTTCGGCCGATGCCACGGGGCGGAGCAGAACATCCACCCTGATTCTGCCCCGAGGATCCGCAAAGCTCTTGGTCACCTCCACCGTCTGGCGAGCCTCATAGTGCCTGTCGTGCGCCACCAGGTAGTATTGACCCTGGGGCACCCGGGAAAACTTGAACTTCAAATCCGGGTCCGCGTGGCCCGCCATCACAGGCTTGCCCGTGCTGGTCTCCAGAAGCACCTGCATGAAGTGAGGTCGCGAGTGGGATTCGCGGTGATCTCGTTCCTGCTGCTCGCTGGGATAACGGAGGCGTCCTTCCAGAGTATAAAGTGGGGTCCCTAGCAGGGACGCTGCGATCCAGACCAGATACGCGTTCATCTCGGGGAAAGTATAGCAGGTGGCCTGGACGGTCAACGTGCCTGGAGCGCCAGAACATTGCTTTCCTGGGCCAACTGGATTATCTTGTGGGTCATGACGCGGGCCTACGTGCTCATCAACGTGAAAGCCGGACACGTCAAAGACACCATGAAGGAGCTCCACGAGCTGAAAGGGGTGCATAGCGTGCATGCCTGCTGGGGGCGTCCCGACCTGATCGCCTTCCTGGAGGTCTCGGATCAGAAGAGCCTCCAGGAGCTGGTCCTCCAGAAGATCCACCACGTGGCGGGGGTCGAGGGAACCGACACCCACATCGTCATGGACCTGTAACAACCCGTTGCTGCCGAAAATATTGATATTCTCGGCCCCAAGGGGGTCCTCGGGCTCCTCTCCAGGCACACGACTCCCGAGACGCGGCCTGGGTCGTCAGGAAAGCTTACTGAAATCGTGAGGAAGGACAGTGAGGAGGAGCGCAAGGGACAAGGCCCCTGCGCTCCCAATGTTCAGAATCAGTTGCTGAGTTCTTCGGCTAACTCAGCCACGCCTCCGGCTTTACTCGCCTGTTCTTGCTCCTCCTGGCAGAGCAAGCACATCCGTGCCCAGGGAACTGCGTCCAGCCGCTTGGGCTCGATGGGTTCCTCGCACCACTCGCACCTCCCGTAGGTTCCCTGGTCCATGCGCTCCAGCGCCGCCAGCACTTCCAGGGCAACCCGCCGATCATTGGCCGACAAATGGAACAGCAGATCCCGATTCAGGTGCTGTTCCGCCAGATCGCCTTCGTCCTTCCCCTCCGACTCCTCGTTCTCCAGGACATTGATCTTCTTGGTCTGAATGGAGTCTCGGAGCGCATCCAGCTTTTCGTTCAGCTGAGCACGGTATTTCTTTTCATCTTGGCTTTTCATCATTGAAGTGTTCACTCGCTTTCTGACGTAATTGATTCGACATCATCAAGAGATTCCAGAAACGCCTTCGAGTTGCAACCAAACGTACTTCTTGATCTCCAGCACGCACTGTGCCAGAAGGCCGGGATCTTTGCCGAGCCGAGCCAGCATGATAGCCCCTTCCAGGGAAGCCACCACAAACGTAGCCATCACACTGGCCCGAGGGCCCGCATCGAGCAAGCTCCGCTCCAGGGCACCCTGAACGATCCGAACCCACGACCCAAAAATGGTGTTCAATTTCTGGCGAAAGCCTTCATGCTGGTCACTCATCTCAAGGGCCAGGTTACCGAAAGGGCACCCTCCCCGGCAGCCGTTCTTGGCATAATGATGGACGACCAGATCCAAAAACTCCTGTACCTGCTCCCAGGCTTCCCCCGGGGGGGAAAAGATGGATGCCAGCTCATCCGCAAACCCTCGGTATTGGTGATCCAGAACCGCAAATCCCAGTTCCTCTTTGCTCTTGAAATAGTGAAACACCGTGCCCTTCTTGATCCCGCTGGCCTGCACGATGTCCTCGATACTGGTCCTGTGATACCCCTGCTCGCAAATCAACTCTGAAGCCGTCTTCAGAATCTGATCCCTCTTGTCCGACGGATGCCTCATTTCTTTCTTAACCGACCAGTCGGTTATTATAGGAGGGAAGGCAGCTCTTGTCAACCCCAAGGATCAAGTCGATCAAGTAGTCCGAGAAGCATCTCCCGCCTAAGATACGTCTCTCAGCCCCAATAGGTTCCCTGAGGAACAGCAGCCCGTTTTGCCAAGCTTCTACGGCACTTTCCGAACAGCTCACGCCGTGGTAGGCTCGTGGTCTCTTATGACAGGGCTCAGAAGGCTTCGAATGCACCTCAGGCGCACAAAGATTACCGAACAGTTTACCTGCACTTCGGTCTTGGTGCTCTTGATAGCTTCGGCCTTGGCTGGCGAGGTTAAGGTGGGGGCGTTGCGGGTGGAGGTTTATGCGCCCGAGTGGACCTGGCAGAACCGCGACGTCAATATTCTGCTGGTCGCCAAAAACGAGGGCGCTTCTCCGGAGACGTTGGAGGTAACCCTGGAGCTGCCGGATTCCGCGGAGAAAGCCCATGGTCCCTTCGCCTACGGTGGTCCACGACGGCGACTCTTGACCCTGGAGCCGGGGGGGCGAACCCTACGGGCTGCATTCGTGGACCTGCGGGCCCGGGAGCGTGCCCCACTGGGAGAGCACTCCGTGCGGCTTCGTTTTCGCGCACGGGAGAGTGCGACTGAGATCTCTCTCCGGGTGAGGGTGATCCGCGGCTCCCTGGTTTCCTCTGGCCGGTGGGCGCTCTACCTCCCCATCGGGATCGCTGCCGGCTGGTGCGGTCTCTTCGTCCTCATCCTGAGAAAGGAGAGCCCGCCCGGAAGCTGGAAACAGCCGGTGGTGTTTGGCGGGGAATCCTCCGACCATGGCGACTGAGACCGGCGCCGCGCTGGAACCCTGGGGCATCAAGCCAAGTCCCCTGCCGTTGCGAGCTGCTCTGGCGCTGGGCGCTGGCTCCCTCATCGCCTCCTTTTACATCGGAACCGGCGACGTCGCTGTTGCCACTTCCATGGGAGCGCAGTTCGGCTTCCAGTTGCTGTGGACCTACCTGCTCCTGTCTGTGGCCGGCTTCGCCCTCATCGACATGTCGGTGCGCTATTTCCTGGTGACGGGAAAAACGCCCGTCTCCATCTTCAAGGATCTCCATCCCGTGCTCTCGCTGTACCTGTTCGCCACCGTGGTGGTCACGGGAATTTTCGGCTCCTTCAGCCAGTGGAACGCCTGCGCCCTGGTACTGACCGGTCTCTTTCCCGGCCTTCCGGTGGAGCTCTCCGGTGGCCTGAGCGCGCTGGTGGCCCTGGTGTTCCTGTGGACCGGATTTTATCGCAGGGTCGAGCGCGCCTTCGTGGCAGCCTTGATCCTCTTAGTGGGCTGCTTCTTCGCCTCCGGCCTGCTGGTGGGCGTCCCGTGGGGCGAAGCCGTGCGGGGGCTGGTACCCCGGTCTCCCCAGGGGCGATGGTTCCCGCTCTTCATGGCCAATGCCGGAAGCATGCTCAATGCATGGTTGATCCTCATTTATCCGTACACGATGATGGAAAAGGGCTGGAGGCCCAAGGAACTCAGAGCGCAGGTGGACCTGCTCCATCGGGTGCGGCTGGATTATGCGTGGGGCATTCTTGCGGCTGCCCTGGTGGCGTTGCCCATCATGGGCACGGCAGCGGCCGTCTTGAGACCGTTCGGGATCCTTCCACGTTCTTACATGGACTTCGGGGTCCTGCTGGAGCCCCTTGCCGGCCCGGCCAGCACCTGGCTGTTTCTGGCAGGGTTATTCGTGGCTGCCTGGACGTCGGGCGTGGGTTGGTGGATGTCCAGCACTTACGCCGTGCTGGATTTCTACCGCCTGCCGCTGCGGATTGACAGCCGGGCGGCGAGAAAGTGCCTGGTGCTGTTTTTCGTGCCCTCCGCAGCCATGCTGGCCATACGCCTCAATCCCATCTATCAGATTCTGATCTTCGCTGCCTTCCTGGCCTCGGCCTTCCCGATCCTGGCGCTGGCCCTGGCGTGGCGTCTCTGGAAGAGGGACATCGGATATTTTCGGTGGACGCTCAAGAACAGCCGCGGTACCGTCGTCGTCTTGCTGGACCTGTTCGCCATCGGGCTGAGCGTGTACGTGGGGTGGACGAACTTGGGAGAGGTTCTGGGATTTCAACGGTAAATCTATTCGCCACGCATGAGGTCGCAAAAAATCCTGGCCTGGATCGAGAAGCTTTTTGCCTTTTGGGTTCTCATCTTTGCCCTGGTGGCTTTCCTTTATCCCGATCCCTTTGCCGGCGCCCGGCCCGCGATCGTTCCCGCACTGGGGGTGATCATGCTGGGGATGGGCCTGACACTGACGGTCTCGGACTTCGCCCGGGTGTTTCGGCGGCCCCAGGATATCTTGCTGGGCGTGTTTGCCCAGTATGCCATCATGCCGCTGGCCGGCTTCGCTGTCGCAACCGTCTTGCGGCTGGACCCCCAAACTGCCGCGGGAGTGATCCTGGTGGGGAGCTGCCCCGGGGGGACGGCATCCAACGTGATCACCTACCTGGCCCGGGCGGACGTGGCCCTGTCGGTGACCTTGACTGCCTGTTCCACGCTCCTTGCTCCGGTTCTGACGCCGGCTCTGATGGAGCTTCTGGCAGGCACCCTGGTCCCGGTGCCGGCGATCTCCCTGCTGGTGGAGATTTTCAAGGTGGTCGTGTTGCCCGTGGTGGCGGGTCTGTTGGTTCGGCACCTCCTGGGGGCTCGGGTGCAGATGCTGCTGCGGGTGCTGCCCCTGGCCACCATGGCCTGCATCGGATTCATCGTGGCGGTGATTGTCGGGCTGAATGCCGGCGCGCTGCGGGGCCTGGCCCTGCCCGTCTTTTTCAGCGTGGCCTTGCACAACGGCATGGGGTTCGCGTTGGGCTACGGGATGGCCAGGGCCTTCCGCGCCGATCGAGTGCGGGCGCGCACCATCAGCATTGAGGTGGGCATGCAGAACTCCGGCCTGGCGGTGGCGCTGGCGACAAAATTTTTCTCGCCTGCCGCTGCGCTGCCGGGCGCGTTCTTCAGCGTCTGGCACAACCTGGCGGGAACCACGCTGGCCAATTATTGGTCGCGCCGCGTTAAATCGTTAAATTAAGGATGCAACTGAGCCCCGGGATCAATAGAATGGCCCCAGCGGGGCAGGAAGAGAACGCCATGAGCGAACGAGCTTTCTTGAAATGCATCAATGCGGATTGCGGCGGGACCCACGATCTGGGCCAGAAGGTCTACCGGTGCAGCCGCTGCGCCGACCTTCTGGATATCGTTTACCAGTTCAGGGACCTGGACACGGAGGTCTTGAGGCGGACTTTCCGCCAGCGACGGACCTCGTCGAGCCCGCTGGACATCAGCGGGGTGTGGCGCTACCGCGAGCTGCTTCCTTTGAGCCCGGGCGACTGGGAGCGCGTCGTAACCCTGGGCGAGGGGAACAACCCGCTGCTTGAGGCGCCCCGTTCTGCCCGGTACGCCGGGCTCAAACGGCTCCGCGTCAAGCACCTGGGGTGGAACCCGACAGGTTCCTTCAAGGATTACGGGATGACCGTGGCCATCACCCAGGCCCGGAAGCTGGGGTCACGAATTGTCGCCTGCGCCTCCACGGGAAACACCTCAGCCTCCATGGCTGCCTATTGCGCTCGCACCGACATGACGGCGGCCGTCTTCATCCCGGAGGGACAGATCGCCTTCGGCAAGCTGGCCCAGACCCTGGACTATGGGGCCCGAACGATCCAGATCAAGGGCAATTTCGATGTGGCCATGCAACTGGTCGAGGAGATTGCCCGCGAGCGAGAGCTCTACCTGATGAATTCCATCAACCCTTTCCGCATCGAGGGTCAGCGCACCGTGATGTTTGAGCTGCTCGACCAACTCGACTGGAAGGCTCCGGACCGCATCGTGGTACCGGGAGGAAACCTGGGAAACAGCTCCTCCTTCGGCAAGGCGTTGGGGGAACTTAAGGAATGGGGATTCCTGGACAAGATGCCGCGCATCACCATCATCCAAGCGGCGGGAGCCAGCCCCTTGTATCGCACCCTGGTCACCAGCTCCCTCGACCTGGTGCCGGTGCCCAATGCCCAGACGTTGGCCAGCGCCATCAAGATCGGCCGCCCCATCAGCTGGAAAAAGGCGGTCCGGGCGCTGCGACTGACCGATGGCTGGTGCGACGTCGTGGACGAGCAGCAGATCGCCGACGCCAAGGCCGTGCTGGGACAGGACGGCATCGGGTGCGAGCCGGCCTCTGCCACCACCGTGGCGGGATTGAAGAGACTACTGGAAGAGGCGCCGGAGGGCGTCAACCTGGACCCGGACGAAGACGTCGTGGCGATCCTGACCGGCCACCAAATGAAAGACCCGGAGTACACGATCAACTACCACCTGAACTCCCTGTACCTGAAAGCCGTCTACCAAATGACGATCGCGGAGAAGTCCGACAAGCTGAAATCCACCTTCGCCAACCCGCCCGTCCAACTGGAAGCGAACCGGGAAAAGATCCTGGAGTACCTGGGTCTGAACTGACCCGGACCGTCGGATTGGGATAACCCCGGATTAGTTGCAGGCCGCGGAGGACTTTCTCTCGCTTCCTACAACGGGCTGGTCAGCGGGGTAGAAGAACAACGGGCGGGGAGAGGAAAGAGCAGGCGGTGCGAACAATGCGCGATGTGAATGTGGGAATGGTGGGTTTGGGCACGGTCGGCGGCAGCACGCTGCGAATCCTGGATGAAAACGCCGCCGAGATCGAGCGAAAACTCGGCTTTCGTTTGCGGGTGCGCGCCGCGAGCAGCCTCGAGATTGAGGCGCGCTCCGAGCGCGACGGGCGCCTGCTGACGCGCGTCTGGCAGGAGGTCGTGGAGCATCCGGAAGTCGAGATCGTGGTCGAACTGATCGGCGGGACAACCGTGGCCTACGAAGTCATTCGCAGCGCGCTCGAACGCGGGCGGCCCGTCGTTACCGCCAACAAAGAACTGCTTGGATTGCATGGCGCCGAGCTGGCTCAGTTGGCCGCTGAGCACAACGCTTCGCTCAGCATGGAGGCGAGCGTGGGAGGGGGAATTCCCATCCTGCAAGTTCTGCGCGAGGGGATCGCCGGCGACCGGATCGAGGCGCTTTACGGCATCCTCAACGGGACCTCGAATTTTATCCTTACGGAGATGGAAAAAAGCGGGGCGCCGCTGGCCTCGATCCTCGCGGAAGCCCAGAAGCGAGGCTACGCCGAGGCCAACCCGACCGCCGATGTTGAGGGCTATGACGCCCGGTCGAAGCTCGCCATCCTCACCGCCTTCTGCTTTGGCGTGCGGGTGCCCACCGACGCAATCTTTCGCCAGGGGATCACGCGGCTGCTCCCGGTGGATTTCCAGTACGCGCACCGGCTCGGGTACACCATCCGGCTTCTTGGAGCGGCAACGCCGGGGCCCGAAGGGTTGGGACTTTACGTGCGACCGGTCCTGGTCCCGCAAGCCGCCATCCTGAGCAAGGTCGAGGGCTCGTACAATGCGATCTGGGTGAAGGGAGCCTATGGCGAGGATACGCTCTACTACGGCCGCGGGGCAGGCCGTCCCACGGGCGTGGCGGTGGTCTCAGACATTATGCGGGCCGCACGCGACCTCCAACACCGCAGCACCTTGCGCGCGCCGGCCTTCAGTTTCTGGAAGCTCGAAACGGTGAGCCGCGCCGGGATCGAGTCCCAGATGCGTCCCTATTTTCTGCGTTTTCTCGTGGCCGACCGCGTCGGGATCATTGCTCAACTGGCCTCGGTGCTGGCGCAGGAGCATATCAGCATCGACGCCATTTTGCAGGAGCCTTGCGGGGAAAAAGAGAACCTGCCGTTCGTGATCACCGTCGAGCCCACCAGCGAGCGAGCGATGACCACAGCCCTCGAGAAGACGCACGGCCTCGACTTCCTGCGCGAACCGCCCCTGGCGTTGCCGATGGAGCTGGCTCTGGGCGGCTGAGCGCTCAAACTGCTTCCCTCGGCTTCTCTAGGAAAGCGGCAAAGCGCGTTCCAGGTCGATCTATATCCACGGTTCCATCGGGCTCACCTCTCATGGTTTAAAGCGTTGCTGGGCTCTGGCAAGGCTCACCTCAAAAGTCGAAATGGTACTGGAGCCCGACCTTCCAGGCGAAGGGGACGCCGGCATTGAAATGGTTATCGGGCACGGGCTGGGGTTCGTGTTTCAGCCGGGAGGCGAAGTAGGTCTGCGCCTCCTTGAAGTCGGCGTTGAACAAATTCTCCACCGATACCAGCGCCTCCCAGTCTCGGCCAAGGCGACGCCGCAAAGTCAGATCCGCGACGGTGTACCCCTCTGCAAAGGCTGACGCATCTTCCACGATGGGGTGGTCGCCAACGTGCCGCAGGCGGAGGCTGGCTGATAGCGCCTCAGCCGGACGATAGGAAAATCCTCCGGAAGCGGTGAAGCGAGGGGCACGGGCGATCGCCTCTCTGGTGCCGCGAAAGAAACCTCGTGAATAGGTGAAATCCGCATCCGCCCACAAGTCGTCCCGGATCCTGTACTTGATCTCCAGCTCTGGACCATGGCGGCGCGTGGGACCGGAAAGCTCGGTGGTTCCCTCGTCTCCAAGCCACACCAGCTCGCCTTTCAAGTCCAGCAGCCAGTAGGCGAAGGTCACCTCCATGCGGTTCATGAACTTCCGGTTGAGGCCCAGTTCATAGCCGCTGGCCGCAGGAAGGGCCACGCCACGCGGATCGGCGGCCACGGCTCGGGCATCGTTGCTGTGAAACCCACGACCGTAATTGAGGAAGAACTGCAGGGAGTCGCCTTTGGCGGGCGTGTAGACCAGGCTCGCCTTAGGTCCCACGAACGATCGCGTGGGAGCAGAAGCAGGATCCTTCCCCATGCGATCTTCCACACCGAAGCGGAAGCCGTCGTATCGGAAGCCCACGATGGACTTCAGGGAGTCGCTGAAGGGGACTTCCTCCTGGACGTAGAGTGCGGCGTTCAGCTCGTTGATGTGGGAGCTGACCGCAGTGGACAACAGCCGCCGCTTCTCCTGATAGAACAGCCCCACGTCGGCCAGGTCCTGCCGGTAGTCCACCCCTAACGTCAGCATCGAACTGCGACCCAGAAGCCGATGGGCACGATGGTATTGAACGTGTCCTCCCAGCACCTTGCGATCGTCGGTCTGGAGGATCCCATCCCCGTGCAGGGAATCCCGCGCGAAGAAGGTGAAGTTCGTGAAGAGCCGAAGATCGTAGTGGACCAGGTAGAACTGGGATTTCAGGACCTGCGATCCCCAGACCTTGCGGTGTCCGACGCTGAAGTTGTACCGCGACGAATCTCCGCCCTCGCTGGGATCGATGCTGCCGAAGCGGTCCAGGCGGCCGGCCCGAACCTCGCGCAGGGGGATTTGCCCCGACGCGTTCCAGTTTCCCTCGTAGCCTGTGAACAGCACCCAGAATGCCTGCCGGTCCCCCACCGGAAAAGAAAAGCGGGTCGCCAGGTTGAGCCTGCGAAGGCGCTGAGGGTTCCTAAAGGGGCCGTCGTTATGGCTCGCCTCGATGGCGATGAGCCCCTTCCCCGCGCTGAACCGGGGGGAGAGTCCAATCAGTACCCTTTGGTTGTCGAACCGGCCTCCCTGAAAGCGGGCGAAGGAGCGCTCGAAATCTTCCCGCATCCGCATCTGCACGGCGGCGCCGGTAGCCAGGTTCCCGAACTCGGCGAAGTAAGGTCCCTTGTAGGCGTCCATGGCCACCAGGGTCTCGGGGATCATCCAGTGAAGATCGGCGTATCCCTGCCCGTGGGCATGGCTCACCATGTTCACCGGGATGCCTTCGTAGTAGAGGGCGATGTCCGTCCCGTGATCCGCATCAAAACCGCGGATCAGATACTGGTCCGACTTGGCACCTCCCGCGTGCTGGGCGATGATCAGCCCCGGCACCGCCCGCAGCACATCCGCCGGCGTTTCCAGGGGCCGCTCCGAAAATTCTTCCTGTCGATAGCTGCTGCTCGAGGATGCGGTCCGCGGCGCGGCCGCGTATGCTTCCACCGACACCGACATAGGTGGGAGCTCCGTTTCCAGCGCAATGGGAAGGCTCTCCTGTGCTCCTCCAGTGAGCCGGAACGTCTTCTGGAACGTGTGGAACCCGGTCAGGCTCACGGTGCAGACGTACTCCCCGTCTGGCACCGAAACGAACGCGAAATGCCCCTGTTCGTCGGACAGTGTCGTGAGGGCAGCGGCGTCCGAACGGGGAGCGCGGAGCTCCACGGTCGCCCCAGGGACCGGCGTACCGGCCTGATCCCGCACTTCCCCCGAAACCGAGTTGGCCTGGCCGAAAACCAGCCCCCCCGGGCCTCCGAAGGAAAAGAACAACAGCAATAAAGATCGCTTCAGCCAGGACATGCGTCTTCGATGTGTCGAAATAAGGAAATACGTCCGGCGAGGACACCTTGGATTGCATCACCTCTCCGGATCGTTCGGTACCAGTGTGGGAAACCTACTGCAGCGAGGCGTCCGGGGGACCGCGGGGGGAGGGGATTCCCAGGGTTATGCTTTCAGGCTCCAGGCTTACAAGCCCCTTCAATCCTTCGTCCAGAGGGGTCAGGCCCTGCGGCACGGGGATCGAAAACGCCGGTTCGACGGCCGTGGCATGGACGTGGTCCGCCACGTGGGCGCGATCCCGCACCCCCCATTCGGGAGCGGCATCGAACCCCCGCTGACGGGGACGGGCATGGAGGTGCGATCCAGAATGCGGGTGAGCCGCCTCGGGCCGTCCCGTCATCCAATCGTGATGGTGGTGAGGGGTGATCTCACCGGGAGGCTCGTGGTCCTCGAGGGCCCCCTCCAGGAAGGGTTCCAGCCAGGAATGGTGACCCTGGGAGGGATCAAAAAGCAGCCAATAGACCAGCAGGATGCCGGCCGCGAACCACCGAAGGAAGGGTCGTCCCGTCCTAATCATCCACCGCATAATACCACTTCCGGGGATGGCGGTGAGAGGCCTCCGGCCACCCTCCGCAGCTGCCTGGCGGCGTCCGTGAGGAGCCACTCTGCTGAGACTGACCACGCCAAGACGATGGCCTTCGCTTCCCCAGCGCCCAATGTTCCCATCTCCCTCCATCGCTCGACACGTTCAGTCGTGGTGTCCGGAACTGATTCAACGCGCAGCCATGCTGGTCTTTCAGCCATCGGGTGCTTCTCCAGGAGTTCTCGCCGGCAGAATTCGGGCTCCAGCGGACGCAGCTCACTGTCCCTCTTCCTTATCCCAATCGGCGGCGGGCTCTGACCGACGCGCTTGATGACCTTCGGGTACGTGCCCCGAGGTGCGTCACCATCAATGGTGCCACCAGTCGTCGCCGAAGTCGAACCAGTAGCCGAAGGCGTCGTCCACCTTCAGACCCAAGGACCCGATGGTGGTGCGCGTCACGTTCCCCGCCGGCTTTCGCGGGCCGGGAATCGGCTCCTCCATCGCCATGGGCAACACGTACCGCCGCGCCTTCGGGTCCATCGGCCCCTTGCCGCCGATCTGGAACTCGTACATGTGCTCTTCCTCGCGGTCGAAGGCGTCGAAGATGGCGTGGTGGAGATCTTCCAGCGTCTGGTCGCCGCGGATCTGAATAGTCCGAGAGATCACCTTGTTGTTCCTGGCGAACTTCTCGGTCATGGGGCCGCTGATGATGAAGATATCAAAGGTGTATAGACACGGGTCTCCTCCACGGCCCACGGCATCTCCGGGAGGCGCTCTGGGTGTTCGCCTCTTCATTCCAGCAGCATCTCCTTGATTCGCTCGACGATGAGCACGTCCTCCGCGCCCCAGACCGGGTCCTCGTCGATCGCGCCAGCCGCGCGGAACACTTCGACCTCCTCGTCGGTGCACACGTGCCCGAAGGCGCCGACCCGGCGGATGTTCTCGAGGTACTCGCGGATCTCCTGCGGCTCGAAGATCCGCTTGACCTCCGCGACGAACTTCGGCAGCTCGGCGGCGAACTCCGGGTGCCGATCGGAGGCGCGGATGAAGTTCACGAGCTTCTCGCCGATCAGGTAGCCGAGGGCCTTCTCGGTCCCGAACTGCTCCTTGATTCCGCGCGCGCCTTCGCACTGATCGATCCAGATCTTGTGGAACTCGATCATAGGTGCCCACCCCCTTCCGACCCGTCCGGCCTGGGCGGCAAGTCCGGGATCAGGCCCTTCCGCCTGGATCTCGGGCGGCATTGTGCGAGCGGCGACGGGCGCTTGCGGGCGAGCTTGGCCATGAGCTTCCGGCAAAGCTGCGGGTACTCCGCGTCCAAGTGCTCCGCGCAGAACGGGTCGGTGAGCTTGAAGATCTCCTCAGCCTCGTGCCTGAGCGGCTCTGGAATGCGAAGTCTGCTCATGCCCACGACGTTTCCTCTACAGCGCTGGAGAATCGCCAAGCAATCGCCAACCGCAAGTCATGGCAGTCGATACCTCACAGCCCGCCCCTTTCCCTGAACGACGATGGCCTTGACCTGCCGATGTCATGACCATTTCGCTCGATCGAGTAGCTTCATGAAGTTCCGCTTGGGCCTGTGCGCCGCGCGAACGGACTCCAGGTACGGCCCGAAGTCGGACTCGCGGCCGAGGCGGACCATCAGCCCGCGAACCTTTCGCAAGAGTCCGATGGCCTCCCGATACGCCTCGTTATTCTTCTGGTTTACTGTTGGCTCCACCTGGTTCTGGTAGACAGGCAGGGCGTCCTCGGGGTGGTCCTTCTCCCGTCTGGCCGCGAGCTCCATCCAGAGGCTGTTTGAGCAGCCGCCCTCCTGGGCCTCGCGCCACGCGGCGTCCACGTCCTTTTCCCACAGGAAGATGCTGACAAGCTCCCGGTGGTCCGTCCTGCGGGACCAACCCCAGCGATCCTTTCGGTTCTCGCGCTTCGCCTTGGCGATCGTCTCCCGAACGAAGCCGAGCGCCTTTTCTCGCCACGCCTGCCACTGGCCGACTTGGCCCGCGTGGACCTTGAGATTCCGGTACTGTTCGAGACTCGGGGCGCCACTGAACTCGGCCCAGATCAGGGCCATCGCCTCGTCGTGGCGGTCCCGGCGGTGATACTCATCGGCCAAGAACAGGCGCAGGCGGGAGTCCGTTCGCTCAGGGAAGGCCTTCACGCCGCGCTCGGCCCACTCCAGAGCCTTATCGTGCTTCCTGGCTTGCTTGTAGACCTCAGCGATCTGAAGGTATGCATACGGCGCAGAGAGGTCGCGACTCTTGATCGCGACAAGCGCCTCGACATCTCCCGATTCGCGCGCCAGGGTCTCCATGATGTGCGTGATCCGGAACCGCCTCCCGTACTTGTTGGGATCATCGCGTCCAGGTCCGAGGGCCGGCACCTTGGCCCACTCCGCTTCGGCGAGCTTCCGGTAGACCGCCAGTCCTTTCGCGCCGAGGATGTCCGCGTACGTGGCCGCCGCGCCGAAAAACGTATCGTAGGCGGTCCGGAGTTCCCATTGGAAGAGTCGCTTGGCCAGGTCTTCCGGTTGCGTCCTGGCTTGCTTGCACGCCTTGTGGTGGAGCTCCTGGAGCCGCTCGAGAATGCCACCCACATAGCCGTCCGAATCATCGACCGTGCCCATCGCATCCTCGACGGCTCCGAGGGCATGCTCGGTGAGTTCGACGACCTCGGGGGCATGCCCCTCCTTCAGGAGCTCCTCAACGGAGTCGATCGCCTCTTCGATGCCGCGCGCGTAGTCGTGGGCGTTGCGGTAGTCCACGAATCCGCCCGGGTCCACGGCGCCATCGATCACCTGCCGATAGGCGGCGATGTCGACACCTTTGGCGCTCCTCTTCGCGGCCTTCATGAGCAGGCGCTGGCGCAGGCGGTCGTCGTCCATCGCCTGTTCCATGAGCATGTCAGCGAGGACATTCTTGTCCTGCCCGGCGAGATAGGCGCGGACGTCGTCCATCGTCACGGCAGGCTTCGAGCGCTTCCTTCCTGGTGCCTTCTCCACCTCCCCCTGTGCAAGCCACGCGAGTCCTACGGCCACGCAATGCTTGCAGAACGCGCCGTCGTTGCCGACTGGGCACGTGCAGGAATACTCAAGCTCGCCGTCCTGGAGCCAGAGCTTGACCCGATACGGCCGGGTCCCCTGCACCTTCGCCGTGATTGTCCCCTCGTGCTCGACGAGGGAGCCGACCTG
>JACQTF010000148.1 GCA_016210925.1 Acidobacteriota bacterium
ATCGGGATGGTCCTGGAATCCAAGCCGCTGGATCGCCGCGGCCTGATCGAGGAAGCCGCTCGGATCTCCTTGTTCAAGAGCCGCCGGAGGGCGGCGCAGATGAAGCTGGAGCTGTCCCAACAGAACCTGGCGCGCCTCGATGACATCCTCCACGAAGTGGACCGGCAGCTGAATTCCCTTCAGCGCCAGGCGGCCAGGGCGCGGAGCTACTACCGGATGCGAGAACGGCTGCGTGGGGTACTGCGCTTGAAGCTGGCTCTGGAGTTCCAGCGGTTGGAGGGGCTGCTGGACGCCCATGAGGCGAAGCTGGCCCGGGTCCGGTGCCGGGAGTCGGAGTTGACAGATCGAATTCGCGCGCTGGAGTCGGAGCTGCGAACCCTCCACGAGGGACTGGCGTCCCGCGAGGAGCACCTGGAATCGCTGCGGCAGGAGCAATCGGAGGTGGCCCTCCTCCTGGACCGCGCCAGGAATCAGAAGGCGCACCTGGAGCAACAGGCGGAGCTGGTGCGACAACGGCTCCAGGCCCTCCTCGTCGAGGAGGAGAGGCTGGAAGCGCGGGGCTTGGAGGCCACCGGCGAGCAGGAGGAACTGCAGTCCCGGCAGGGGCTCCTGGAGCGGGACATTTCGGCGCTGGAGCAGGCCCTTCACCAACAGCAGACCGTCCTGGAGGAGTCCCAGGCTGCCATCGCCGAGTGCGAGCGCCATCGGGAGCAGCTTCATCGCAGGAGCCTGGTCCGGGCCGGCGAGCTGGCCGAAGTGCGGAATCGGCGCGCCCAGTGGAGCGAGCGCGCGGTCCGTGTGGCCGGGGAGATGGAAAAGCGCCGGGGCGAGCACGCCCGCCTCTCTCAGGAGATCGTCTCGCTGGAAGAGCGCAGGCGGTCCGTGGCGGATCAGGGCGCTCAGTTGAGCCGGCAGCTGGAGGCGGCCCGCAACGAAGTGGCCAGCAAGTCCCAGGTCCTAGCCCTGCTGGAGCAGCAGAGGGGAATCCAGGAGCTGGAGCTGGAGAAGGTGGAGGGACGGCGCGCGTCGCTGGGACATCGGCTGGCCTCCCTGGACGAGATCGAGAGCCGGCGGGCGCACTATGCGGAGGGCGTGCAGAAGTTCCTTGCAGGAAACCGCGAGTCCCGCGCCGTACGATCCGCGGGCACCCTGGCTGAACTGGTCGAAGCAGACCCCCAGTACGAACCGGTCATCGAGTCTTTCCTCAACGATCAGCTCCAGTACATTGTGGTGGAGGACTTGGACGAGGCCCTGAAGGGCCTCCACCAGGTGAAGGACTTGAACGCCGGCAGGTGCACGTTCTTCAGCCTGTCCGGCCTGGGCGCCGCCAGGGGCAACGGCCAGCGCCTCCACCTTCAGCCCAACGGCAACGGGGTCATCGGCTACCTGACGGATCTGCTCCGGATGGACGGGAGAATCAAAGAGGCCTTTGAACGGGCTCTGCCCGAAGTGGCCTCCACCGTCGTGGTGGCGAATCTGGAGGTGGCGTTGAACCTGGCAACCCAGCATCCCGACGCCACCTACCTCACGCTGTCGGGGGAGACCCTGCTCCCCACGGGCCTGCTCTCCGGCCTGGGGGACGTGAAGCGGAGCTCGGGCCTCCTGAGCGTCAAGCGAGAGAAGAGGAACCTCGCGGAGCAACTGGAGCAGGCGCGAGCCGACGTGGTGGAGTGCCGGCGGCGCCGTGACGAGCTGGAAGAGCAATGGGAATCGTGCCGCAGTGAGATGGAGAGCTTGAAGGCCGAGGTCCACCGGACGGAAGTGGAAGCCGCTCGGGTGGAACAATGGCTGGCCCAGGTGGCCTCAGAACTGCACCGGGAGGTGCAGGCCCGGGAGACGGTGGATCAGGAGCTGCGCCAGCTGCAAAGGGAAGCCGAGGAGTGCCGTCAGGGGCTGGACGAGACGACGCGCGGGTTGGCAGTCCTGGAGGACAGCGGCGGCGACCCCGAGCGGGCCCTGGAAGAGCTGCTGCAGCGGAGCACCCAACTGCGGGTTCATCACCAGGGGCTGGCGGCCGGCCTGACCGAGGTTCGGAGCCGCCTGGCTGCCCAGGCGGAGCGGCTCAAGGGTCTTTCCTCTGATCAGGCGCGCATCGCCCGGGAAATCCAGGAACTGGGTGCGCGCCGTCTCCGCAACCGCGAGGAGAGCGCCGCGCTGGAGCAGCGCCTGAAGGAGGCCCAGGAAGCCTCCCGGGAGCTGGTGAGGCAGATCGGAGAGGAGGAACAGCGGGTCCCGTCCCTTCGTGCGCAACTGGAGGAGCTGGAAGCGACGCGAGACCGGTTCCGCCACAAGATCCGGGAGACGGAGGACGCTCTCTCCAGCAGCAGGGAAGAGCTCCACGCGTGCGTGGAGGAGCGGTCCTCGGGTGACGTGGAGAGAGCTCGCTGCGAGAATGATCTGGAGCACCTCCGGCGGCAGGGCCTGGAAGAATTCCAGACGGAGCTGGAGGCTATCCGAGAACAGGTGGCCGAGCAGTTGCCCGCGGCGGACGCGGCTCGGGTGGACGAAGAGCACGAGATCCTCAAAAACAAGCTCCAGCACTTCGGCGCCATCAATATGCGGGCCCTGGAGGAGTACCAGGAGCTGGAAGGTCGGCGCCAGTTCCTCGCCCAGCAGCAGAACGACTTGCTCCAGTCCATGGCCGACACCAAGCGGGCCATTGCGGAAATCAACCAGCGATCGCTGGAGCGGTTCCAGGAAGCTTTTCAGCAGATCAACCTCCACTTCCAGGAGCTGTTCAAGATTCTCTTCGGAGGTGGGGAGTGCCGGCTTCGGCTCATGGACGAGGAAGACCCTTTGGAGAGCGGTATCGACATCGAAGCGCAGCCCCCGGGCAAGCGCCTCCAGAACCTGCTGCTGCTCTCCGGTGGAGAAAAGGCCTTGACCGCCATCGCCCTCCTACTGGCCATCTTTAAGTTTCGTCCCAGCCCCTTCTGCGTCCTGGACGAGGTGGACGCTCCCCTGGACGATACCAACGTGCAGCGTTTCACCGACATCGTCTCCCAGATGAGCCAGCAGACCCAGTTCGTGGTCATTACCCACAACAAGAAGACCATGACCGTGGTCCAGTCCCTCTACGGAATCACCATGGAGGAGCCGGGCGTCTCCACCGTCGTCTCCGTCCGCTTCCAAAAACCGGAAGGATGGGAGACTGGAAGGATGGAAGGCTGAAAAATCCGAATAGTTTGGTCTTCCATCCTTCCAGTCTTCCCGCTTTTAATGGTCTCAGAGTTTCCTATAATAGACTCGTTGCTGATTGAAAAGGAGACACCCTTCTGGCGCGTTGGGCCGAACCTCTCCTGACGACCGATCTGCCCCTGCCCGTCTTTCGTCGAGGGAAGGTTCGGGACGTCTACGAGCTCGACGGCAGCCTGGTGATGGTGGCGACGGATCGTATCTCTGCCTTTGATGTGGTGCTGCCCAACGGGATTCCTCACAAGGGCCGCGTCCTCACCCAGATCTCTCGCTTCTGGTTCGAACAAACACGACACCTGGTCCCGAATCACCTGCTGAGCACCCGGGTCGGGGACTATCCGCCCCCCCTGGGCAACCATCGAGAAGTTCTGGAGGGGCGGTCCATGCTCGTGAGCAAGACCCAACCTCTGCCGGTGGAGTGTGTGGCACGGGGCTACCTGGTGGGCTCCGGGTGGAAGGAGTATCAGGAGTCCGGGTCCGTGTGCGGCCTTCGGCTTCGGCCAGGGTTGAAGGAGTGCGAACGCCTGGACGAGCCGATCTTCACCCCTTCGACCAAGGCGACCGTCGGCCATGACGCCAATATCTCCTTGCACGAGGTGGAGCAAATCGTGGGGAGGGAGCTGGCCCCCCGTTTGAGAGACCTGACCCTGAAGATCTACCAGTTTGCGGCCGAGTATGCCCAGCAGCGGGGCATCCTGGTCGCGGACACGAAGATGGAATTTGGCCTCCTGGACGGCGAACTGCTCCTCATCGACGAGCTGCTGACGCCCGACTCGTCCCGATTCTGGCCACGGGAATCGTATCAGCCGGGGCGCGGGCAGCCCTCCTTCGATAAACAATACGTGCGAGACTATCTGGAGACTCTGGGCTGGGACAAGGCTCCCCCAGCCCCAGAGTTGCCACCCGACGTGGTGCAGGCCACGAGCGAGAAATATCTGGAGGCATACCGGCTACTCACTGGGACAGACCTCCTCGTCTGACAGGTTGAGGACAGAAGATCGAGGATAGAGGATCGCGATCCTCTATCCTCGATCTTCTATCCTCGGTTTTGAAGATGTTTGTGGATCTGCACATCCACTCTCGGTACAGCACCGACGGCGAGCTGGAGCCGGCCCACCTGGTGCGTCTGGCATCAGAGCATGGCCTGGGTGCCCTGGCGGTCTCGGACCATGACACGGTGGACGGCATCCCGGAGGCGGAGCGGGCAGCCGCTGGGATGGGCATCCGCCTGATCCCCAGCGCCGAGCTCAGCGTGATCTCCGGCCGGCAGGAATTGCACCTGCTCGTTCCTTTCGTGGATCCGCACGCTCCTGGACTGACAGCCATTCTGAAGAAGATCGTCCGGTTCCGCGAGGGCCGGGCACGGGCCCGGCTGGACAAGTTGCGCCAGTTGGGTTTTCACGTGACGTTCGAGGAGGTGGAGCGGGCGTCAGGAGGTTCCGCGCTGACGGGCGCAGCCATCGCCCGGAGCGTCTTGCGGAAATACGCGGACGATGTCCGGCTGCAGGACTACCTCCAGGGACCCAAGTCCGACCGGCCCGAAGTACGATTCTACGGGGACTTTTTCCAGCCCGGCTGTCCGGCCCACGTGGAGATGCCCTCGGTGGACATCCGGGAGGCCATCGAGTGCGTCCTGGAGTGCGGTGCAGTCCCTGTCCTGGCTCATCCCGGCGCCCCCCATACGGACATGGGCGAAGACTTGCTGCGGCGTTTGAAGGATGCCGGCTTGCAAGGGCTCGAGGTGTACTCCTCGTACCACTCGGAAGATCAAACGGCGCAGTTTGCCTCCTGGGCGAGGGAGTTAGACCTGGTGGCCTCCGCGGGCTCCGATTTCCACGGGAGCATCAAGCCCCATGTCCCTTTCGGGGCCGTGAAGCGAAGGGGGTTGGACCTTCTGGAGGAACTGGACGGCAGAAGACCGAAAAGGAGGTGGTAGAACCTCCATGACATTCCTCGACTACCTGATTCTGGCCATCTTGGTCGTTTCGACGCTCACAGCGTTCCTGAAGGGCTTCATGCGGGAGCTCATGACCCTGGTCTCGGTGTTCCTGGGCTTCGCTGTGGCGGTGCTCTTTTATCCCAGGGCCGCCGCCTGGTTCGCTGATTACACCCGGACGGAAGCCGTGGCCCATTTCCTGGGCTTCATGATCCTCTTTCTGGGAGGGATCGTGGCGGGGATGGCAGTCTCCTGGCTGGTGAACCGCTTCCTGGAGGCGGCGCGCCTGAAGTGGATCGATCGCCTCCTGGGAGGCGTCTTCGGGTTCGCGCGGGGCTGGCTCATCGGCGCGGTGCTCTTCCTGGCCCTCACGGCCTTTCCTTTCCGACTGGAAAGCGTGGAACGCTCCACCCTGGCGCCGTATTTACTTTCGGCAGCCCGGGTGGTAGCATGGGTCGCCTCGTCGGACGTCAAACGGAAATTCCACGAAGGTTATGCGCGTGTCCGGGAATTCTGGGTGGAAGACTCGGCCCCGATCCGTCCTTAAGGTATCGCTATCCGGACCTCCCAGCACTGTTTGTTCGCTGAGCGCTGCACAGCCCGACGGCACGAAGTCTATCTTATCTTTCGTCACTGTACCGAGTAACCGACGGATCGGGGCTCGGGCGTGAAATGACCAACCCGACCGACCGAAACAAGGCCCGGCTCAAGGATCAGTTGGAAGCCCTGATCAGCGAGATGGTCGAGCGAGGGATCTTGTTCCAAGAGGCCGTCTCCCAGGTGGAGAAGCAGTACATCCTCAACGTGCTCAAGAAGCAGAACGGCAATCTCAGCAAGACCGCGGATGTCCTCCACATCCATCGCAACACCCTCAGCAAGCGCATCTCGGAATACAAGATCAAAATCTGAGCAACCCGTAAATCCCCGCACGTCTGGTATACTGACCTTCGGATGAAGACCAAAGAAAAGATTAAGCTGACCCAATACACCGACTGCGCGGGGTGAGCGGCGAAACTGGGTCTCCAAGACCTGGCTCAGGTCCTGAGCCAAATCCCGCAGTTCGCCAGCACGAACGTGCTGGTCAACGCCGACACGTTCGATGATGCGGGAGTGTACAAGCTGACGGATGACCTCGCCCTGGCACTGACCATCGACCTGATCACGCCCATCGTGGACGACCCCTATCAGTTCGGGGCCATCGCCGCTGCCAATTCCCTGAGCGACATCTATGCCATGGGGGCGCATCCCATCACGGCGCTGAACATCGTCTGCTTCCCCGACAAGGCGTTGCCCACCTGGGTGCTGGGAGAGATCCTTCGGGGGGGCGGCGAGAAGGCCATGGAGGCCGGTGTCCCCATCATTGGCGGCCACAGCGTCAAGGACAACGAGCCCAAGTACGGCATGGCCGCGGTGGGCGTCCTTCACCCCCAAAAAATCTTGAAGAACTCCGGGATGCAGCCTGGAGATATCCTCCTGCTCACCAAGCCCATTGGCACGGGCCTGGTGACCACCGCTGCCAAGATGGGCTTCTGCCCTGAACCGGTGCTGGAGGAGGCGATCCGCTGGATGATGACGCTGAACAACAAGGGGGCAGAGGTGGCGCTGCGCTACGGCGCCCACGCCGGAACCGATATCACCGGCTTCGGCCTGCTCGGACACCTGCGGGAGATGTTGCTGGGCAGCCATCAGGCAGCCCGTATTTATTTAGGCCGCGTCCCCCTGCTCCAGGGGCTTCGCCCGCTGGTCAAGAAGCGATCCATCCCGGGAGGCACCTACGACGTCCTGGAGGCCCTGGAAGGTCTGGCTCACTGGGACAGGTCCATCTCCAAGGAGGACCAACTGATCCTGTGCGATCCCCAAACTTCCGGCGGCCTGCTGCTGTCCCTGCCCGGGGACCGGGCCGACGCGGCCCTGGCGGAGCTTCGCCAAGCCGGTCTCCCCGCGGCCCTCATTGGCGAAGTCCTGGACCTCCGTTCCCCGCTTTTGGAAATCGCCCCCTGATCGGTTTGCATTTGCACTGTTGACATCTTAATTCAGAGTCGAGTAGAATTATCACTCTCCAGCATAGAGCGCTAGTATGCTGTTCTATTTACCTGAAAAACAAAGAGATAACCTCTAGCGAAAGGAGCTGAGAGTATGAAGATTAGGCCGCTTCATGATCGGATCCTCGTCAAGCGATTCGAGGAGGAGCAGGAGGTCAGGAAGGGTAGCATCATCGTTCCGGATACGGCCAAGGAAAAGCCGCAGGAAGGGGAAGTCATCGCCGTAGGCGAAGGGAAGATCCTGGACAACGGGAAACGCCTGGAGCCTGACGTGAAGGTGGGCGACCGGATCCTGTTCGGCAAGTATGCCGGGACCGAGGTGAAAATTGACGACGAAGAGTACTTGATCTTGCGCGAGGACGAGGTGTTGGGGGTTCTGACGGCCGCCAAGCCGGCCAGGAAAGTCGCCAGCGCGTGAGTGTTCTTCGCCGAGTTTTTGCAATGAAATTTTGAAAATCTGGAGGAGAGAGAATATGGCAAAGGAGATCGTGCACGGTGAAGAATCCCGTCAGGCCATCTTGCGGGGCGTCAATGCCCTGGCCGCGGCGGTGAAGATTACGTTGGGACCTAAGGGTCGAAACGTGATCCTGGACAAGAAATTCGGCTCGCCCGTGATCACCAAGGATGGTGTGACCGTGGCGAAAGAGATCGAGTTAAAGGAAGGCAGGGTGAACATGGGGGCTCAGATGGTCCGGGAGGTGGCGTCCAAGACCTCGGACGTAGCCGGGGATGGCACCACGACCGCGACGGTGCTGGCTCAGGCCATCTTTCGCGAGGGCGTCAAGAACGTGGCCGCCGGCGCCAACCCCATGGCCATCAAGCGGGGCATTGAGAAAGCCGTGGAAGTGGTGGTGGAGGAACTCAAGAGGCTCTCCAAGCCCGTGAAGGGCGAGATGATCGCCCAGGTGGGCGCTATCTCCGCCAACAACGACAAGGACGTCGGCAATATCATCGCCGAGGCGATGAAGAAGGTGGGCAAGGACGGGGTCATCACGGTGGAGGAGTCCAAGACCATCGAGACCACTCTCGAAGTGGTGGAGGGCATGCAGTTCGACCGCGGGTACCAATCGCCCTACTTCGTCACGGACCCGGAGCGGATGGAGTGCGTCCTGGAGGACTGCTACATCCTCATCCACGAGAAGAAGATCAGCTCGATGAAGGACCTGCTGCCCCTGCTGGAGCAGGTGGCCAAGGGCGGACGGCCGCTGTTGATCATCGCTGAGGACGTGGAGGGCGAAGCCCTGGCCACCCTGGTGGTCAACAAGCTGCGGGGTACGCTGCAAGCGGCCGCCGTGAAGGCTCCAGGGTTCGGCGATCGGCGGAAGGCCATGCTGGAGGACATCGCCACCCTCACAGGCGGTAAGGCTGTCACCGAGGACCTGGGCATCAAGCTGGAGAACGTCCGGCTCGAGGACCTGGGCCGGGCCAAGAAGGTGACCATCGACAAGGACAACACCACCATCGTGGAGGGTGCCGGACGCTCCGAGGCCATCGAGGGCCGCGTCAAGCAGATCCGCGCCCAGGTCGAGGAAACCACGTCCGACTACGACAGGGAGAAGCTCCAGGAGCGGCTGGCCAAGCTGGTGGGTGGCGTGGCGGTCATCAAGGTGGGTGCCGCGACCGAGACCGAGCTGAAGGAGAAGAAGGCTCGGGTCGAGGACGCGATGCACGCAACCCGGGCGGCCGTCGAGGAGGGCATCGTCCCCGGCGGGGGCGTCGCCTTCATCCGCGCCATTCCAGCCCTGGAGAAGCTGAAGCTGGAGGGGGACGAGAGGGTGGGCGTTTCCATCGTCAAGCGCGCCATGGAGGAGCCCCTGCGGCAGATCGTTGACAATGCCGGCTGGGAAGGCGCCGTGGTGGTCGAGAAAGTACGCGCCGACAAGAACGTCAACTTCGGCTTCAACGCCGAGACCGAGAATTACGAAGACCTGGTGGACGCGGGAGTCCTGGATCCCACCAAGGTCACTCGGACGGCGCTGCAGAACGCCGCTTCCATCGCTTCTCTCATGTTGACCACGGAAGCGCTGGTGACGGAGTTGCCCGAGGAAGAGAAGGCACCGGCGGGTCCGCCCCAGCCTCCCATGTATTGAGCGGCGCCCGTCGCCCCTTGCACGCCTACCTCGCCCGCAGGAGCCCGCCCTTTCTTCGGCGGGCTCTGCGGGTTTTTTTGTTCTCCAGGTCCATGAAGACCGGAAGGCTGGAAGGTTGGAAGGCTGGAAGACTGGAAAACCCACTCTCCACAGCCTTCCAGCGTTCCAGGCTTCCATGCTTCCAGTCCTCCATTCTTCCCATCTTCCATTCTTCCAGCCTTCCTGCTTTGGCCTTCCTCCTCGTCTATCTTTCTTTTTTTTACCGTCTGGGCGCGCTCGCCTTCGTGGGCGCCGACGAGCCTCGGTACGCCCGCGTGGCGGAGGAAATGCACCGTGGGGGCGACTATGTGACTCCTCGGCTGGAAGGGCGACCGTGGCTGGAGAAGCCACCGCTGTACTACTGGCTCGCCTCCGGCGCGATCGCAGCGATGGGGCCCGGTGAGTTCTCGGCCCGTTTTCCCGTCGCCCTGTCGGCCGTCCTGGGAGCAGGCATCGTCTGGTTCACCGGGCGGACGCTGTTTTCTCCCCAGGCAGGATGGATGGCGCTCCTGGTCCTTGCCACCAGCGCCGGGTATTTTGCCTACGGCCGCGCTGCCTCCATGGACATGCTGTTGACCGCTTGCGTGACGGTCAGCCTGTGCTCCTTTGCCCTGGCCCTTCGCCGTCCGCAGCGCTCCCTGGGGTGGTTCCTGCTGGGCTACGCCTCCATGGCGCTGGCCACCCTGGCCAAGGGACCCATCGGTCTTGTCCTTCCGCTTCTGGTCCTGGGAGTCTTCCTTTCTGTTTCTCGGCGCTGGGACCTGCTGGAGCAGATGCAATTGATTCCTGGCTTCTTTCTCTTCCTCGTCCTGGCGCTGCCCTGGTACGTGTTGGTCTATCGGAGCAACGGCTTTGAGTTCATTTCCACGTTTTTCGTCAACCACCACCTCGCGCGCTTTCTGACCCCTCTCCATCACCACGAACAGCGCTTTTATTACTATTTCCTGGTCCTGCTGGGTTTGGCTTTTCCCTGGATCATCTTCTTTCCGGACGCGATCCGGGCCTCGCTGAAGCGGCTGCGATCGGTTCCGGAGGAGAGGCTCGTTGCGATTTTTCTCTGGGTGTGGTTGCTCGTGCCGCTGTTTTTCTTTTCGTTGTCCAGCTCAAAGCTTCCGGCGTATATCTTGCCTGTGCTGCCGGTGCTCGCTTTGCTTCTCGGAGAGAACCTGGCAAGGTACGTGGAAGGCCGGGACGGGAGGATCTGGTTCGGGGCCGTCGCCTATCCTCCATTTGCCGTGGTCCTCGCGGTCGCCACGCTTTACTTTCTGGGTATTCGCTACAACGCCCTGAGAGTGGGCTGGTGCTTTGCGGCGCTGCTGGCTGCCAGCGGGGGGCTATCGCTCTGGATGACCCGGAAGGGAAACCGCCGTGGCCAGGTCCTCCTCCTGGCCGCCACCATGGTGGTGGGCATCGTCCTCACAACCCACCTGATGTTTCCTTATATCGATGACTTCCATTCCACACGCAGCATCGTGCGGCTAGTCGAGAGAGAGCTGGAAGCCGGCCCGCCCGTCATTCCCTACCGGTTCTTCCATCATACGCTTTATTACTATGCCCCTGGCTGGGTCACTCCAGTGGCCCAAAACCAGCTGGACCTCCGCCTGGCTCTCGGTGCCGGCCCCGGTTATGTGCTTACCGACACAAGCAATCTTCCGAGCCTGCTAGGGAATCCATCATGGGATGCCGATATACGGGCCATTCGTGGGGACCGAGCTTTCCTGCGCCTGCAAACGCGCCAGTAGGTAAAGCTGCGCCGACGGTCTTTGCCCTCCGCTGCTTGACTGCCTTTCAACGCCAGGATAAGATGGCTGTATGTTCCAGATTTTTAATACATTAACGCGAAAAAAGGAGGTATTTGAGCCCCTCGATCCCAGCCAGGTTCGGATGTACGCTTGCGGCTTGACGGTTTACGATTACGGCCACATCGGGAACTTCAGGACGTTCGTCGCTGTGGACATCCTCCGTCGCTACCTTCGTCACAGAGGCTATCGCCTGACCCACGTCATGAACATCACCGACGTGGACGACAAGACGATTGAAAAGTCCCAGCAAGCTTCCGTCCCGCTGAAGGACTTCACCCACAAATACATACAGGCATTTTTGGAGGACATGCGCGCCCTCAACATCGAGACTCCCGAGAGGATTCCACTGGCTACCGACCACATCCCGGACATGGTGGAGCTCATTCGCCGCCTGGAGCAGAGGGGCTTGACGTATCGGGGCAACGGTTCCATCTACTTTCAGATCAAAGAGTTTCCGAGCTATGGGAAGCTCTCGAATACTGACCTGAGCGGTATGAAGGCCGGGGCCAGGGTGGACGCCGACAATTACGAGAAGCTCGATGTCAGGGACTTCGTCCTCTGGAAGTCCCCCAAAGAAGGTGAGCCTTTCTGGGAAACTGCGGTTGGGCCAGGCCGGCCCGGCTGGCACATCGAGTGTTCAGCCATGTCCATGAAGTACCTGGGGAAATCCTTCGATCTACACTGCGGAGGCGTGGACCTGATCTTCCCCCATCACGAGAACGAGATCGCCCAGAGCGAAGCCGCCACGGGCAAGCCCTTCGTCAAGTACTGGTTTCACTGCGAGCACTTGATCGTGGAGGGCGAGAAAATGTCCAAATCCAAAGGCAACTTTTACACGATCCGGGACTTGCTGGATCGGGGCTACCATCCTTTGGTTCTTCGCTATCTTCTGGCCTCGGCCCATTATCGAAAGCCCTTGAACTTCACCTTCGATGGCCTCCACCAGGCGGATGTCTCCTTGGAGCGCCTGTGCGACTTTCGCCTCCGTCTGGAAAGACACCTCCCGCCGGGCCGCAGTGAGGGACTGCAGGAGTTGATTCGGGCGTCCCGCGCGAAATTTGAGGCTGCCATGGACGACGACCTGAATACGTCGGGGGCGCTGGGTGCTCTGTTCGAGTGGGTTCGGGAGATGAATACGGTCCTGGACCAGGGTAAGCTGCGAGAAGACGACCGGAGAGAAGCGCTCATTTTTCTGGACTGCGTCAATGCCATCCTGGGGGTCTTTCCGTTCGAAGCGCCTTCTCCGGACCGGGAGGTCGAGATCCTGATCCGCGAGCGAGAGGACGCGAGGAAGAGCCGGGAGTTTGCCAGGGCGGACCAGATCCGCACGGAGCTGGAACAGCGCGGCATTCTGTTGGAGGACACGCCAGAGGGCACCCGCTGGAAACGCAGACTCTGAGCCCGCTTTTCCCGGAGGGCAGGCACAAAACCCCGCAAGGATCAAGAGGTGACATCATGAAACTGGAACTTCAGACCCTGCTGCCAAGCATCAGGACCGGATTGCCGGGCCCTGCCGCCCAGAAGGTGATCGCCAGAGATGCGCGGTCCGTCTCGCCCTCCTACACGCGCCCCTATCCGCTGGTCGTGAAGCGGGGAGCCGGAGCGATGCTGGAGGATGTGGACGGGAACCTCTTCCTGGATTTCAACGCGGGCATTGCGGTGTGTGCCACGGGCCATTCTCATCCCGATGTGGTCAAAGCCATCCAGGAGCAGGCGGCGGAGTTTGTCCACATGTCCGGGACCGATTTCTACTACGAGATCATGGTGACCCTGGCCGAGCAGTTGGGCGAGATCGCGCCGGGGGCCTTCCCGAAGAAGGCCTACTTCGGGAATTCGGGCACCGAGGCCATCGAGGCCGCCATGAAGCTGGCCCGGTTCCACACGGGCCGCAAGTACTTCGTCGCGTTCTATAACTGTTTCCACGGCCGGACCTACGGCGCCCTGTCCCTGACCTCCAGCAAGCCGGTCCAGCGGGCGGGCTTCGGGCCGTTCCTCTCCGGCGTCGTGCATGTCCCGTACGCCAACTGTTACCGCTGCCCTTACAACCTGGAGTACGACCAGTGCGGCATCGCCTGCGCCGATTTCATCCCCAACACTTTGTTCAAGACGGTGGTGCCCCCCAACGAGGTGGCCGCGATCGTCCTGGAGCCGGTGCAGGGCGAGGGCGGCTACATCTTTCCCCCGAAGGAGTTCTTCTCCCGCCTTCAGGAGATCGCGTCGAAGCACGGGATCCTCCTCATCGTGGACGAGGTCCAGAGCGGGATGGGCCGCACGGGAAAGTGGTGGGCTTCGGACCACTACGACTTCGTCCCGGACATCCTGGCCGTGGCCAAGGGCGTCGCGTCGGGCCTGCCGTTGGGCGTGATCCTGGCCCGGGACGAGATCATGAGCTGGGGACCTGGATCCCATGCCAGCACCTTTGGCGGCAACCCGGTCTCGTGCGCGGCCGCCCTGGCTACCCTCCGCCTTCTCAAGGAAGGGCTGATGGAAAACTGCCGGGAGCAGGGAGCCTGTCTCAAGGACCGGCTGCAGAAGTTGCGAAACACGTACGAGATCGTGGGCGACGTTCGGGGCCTGGGGCTGATGCTGGCCCTGGAGATCGTCAAGGACAAGCGAAGCAAGGAGCCGGACCCGGAGAGGCGCAACCGTATCGTCGCCGAGATGTTCCGTCGGGGGGTGCTGGTGCTGGGCTGCGGTGAGAGCAGCGTCCGGCTCAGCCCGCCCCTGGTCATCAACCGGGAACAGGCGGAATTCGCTGCCGATACGCTGGACGAGGTCCTGCGAGCGGTCTCATAGCTGAGGAGGGAACGTGAAAGACCACTTGGCCCTCGGCAAAGGGGCCGAAAAACTGGCCTTCGCCCACCTGCGCCATCTGGGCTACGATGTGGTCGCACGCAACTACCGGGGCCGGACGGGCGAGATCGACCTGGTGGCCTATGACGGCCCGGTGCTGGCCTTCGTGGAGGTGAAGTCCCGCAGGTCCGTGGACTTTGGCCAGCCGTACGAAGCGGTGGGCCCGGAAAAGGAGGAACGGATCCGCCGGGCGGCCCTGGAATTTCTCCGTCGGTACAAAATCAAGCCCACGTACCGATTCGACATCGTCTCGGTGGTCTACGGCGACACGCCTGACGTCCGGCTGATCAAGAACGCCTTCTGAGCCGGCCGGGGTTTGACGGCGGGGGAGAATTTTGTTAGGCTGAGTACCCAACGAGCGGGAATAACTCAGTGGTAGAGTGCGACCTTGCCAAGGTCGAAGTCGCGGGTTCAAATCCCGTTTCCCGCTCCATTTCTCCTTTTCCGACCCCCGTCTTATCCTCCTCGGGTTCTCCAAAGTCAGAGCGTTCGGGTGGACGCTGTCCGGCAGTTTGCGCAGAACTGGTGAAACCTGCTAGGATGAAACCGCTCCTGCGACTGGCGCCGTAGCCAAGCGGTAAGGCGGAGGTCTGCAAAACCTCTATTCCTCGGTTCGAATCCGGGCGGCGCCTCCATTTGATTTTTCAAGGAGGACACCATGGCGCGATACGTTACCCTGGGACGATTTCGAGACGGCACTGCACTGGCTCAGGTCAAGGAGCGACTGCCCAAGGTCCAGGACGCCGCGAAAAAGGCGGGGTGCAAGTTGGGCTCCGTCTATTACACGCTGGGCCCCTACGATTTCGTGGCCACGCTGGAGGCGCCCGACGACAAATCGGCTGTGGCGTTCATGGCCTGGTATGCCAAGCTGAACGTCGCTGAAACCACCACTCTCCCTGCGTACACCCCCGAGGAGTTCTTCGAGCAGGTGGGTCGCATCAAGTAGCGGGCGACCGCTGGCCTTACAGGTCAGGGTCCCAGCAGGTCCAGGGCGCGGAGCGCCTCGTCCAGGCGCCCCTGCAGCGAGTGGAGTCCCGCGCGTTTGTCGTCGTCCTTTTCCCGCGAGAGCCACTGGCCCACGCTGGCGTGCAGCGCGGTGACGACGCCCCTGATCTTGGTCTGCCAGGATCCCCACTCTGCGCTCTCCGGGTTGGGGAGCGAGAGGGGCACCTTGAACAGCAAGGTGTAATCCTCGTACGTCATGACCCGAAGCAGGCAAAAATGCAGGATGCGGATCTGGTCCGTCTTGGAGAACTCGTTGAACTGGACCGCCACCTTATGAAGTTGCCCGTCGGGCTGGGTTCGGATGACCTTGCCGTCCGCCTTGATGGGGGCCAGGTGCGTGGGGAGATAGATCTTGAGCGCCAGGTGGGCGCCTAGTTTCGGCGGGTCCTCGGTGAGGTGAAAGAGCATCCCGCCTCGTCCCAGGTTTTCAGGGAAAAACTGGAGGCGATGGGGAGCGAGGCACTCGACGAATACCCCGTGGCCGGACGTCCTCATGCCGGTGCGCCTCTTGCCGGCCGTCACCGTCGTCATGGGCGGCTCCTCTCC
Source organism: Acidobacteriota bacterium (assembly GCA_016210925.1). Taxonomy (GTDB): domain Bacteria; phylum Acidobacteriota; class UBA6911; order JACQTF01; family JACQTF01; genus JACQTF01. Next base: position 15,509 of record JACQTF010000148.1, read on the forward strand.
GCCCGGTCCCCGGTGCATTTGTGCAGATTTTGGCACGACGAAGCTTGCGGGTCAAGGAGTTTTTGTGCGCCTGCCCTCGGGCCATCTGGCTGTCGGTTCTGGACCTGCCGGCACAAAGCAGGATCCGCATCGTAGTAAGCCGATAGCACTTCCACTTTGGGGAGTGCGGTGATCCTGTGGATGTCGAAGAGGGTCTTTTGTTTTGCCCCGCCCAGGAGCCACCGCCGAGGCGAGCCCGACTGACACGTCTGACACGTCAGCCGCCGTTGTTTGTCCCCTCTTTCCGTGCTAAAGTGCCAGTACCGCGCCGGGGTGGTGGAATCGGTAGACACAAGGGACTTAAAATCCCTCGCCCCGCAAGGGGTGTGCCGGTTCGAGTCCGGCCCCCGGCAC
>JACQTF010000004.1 GCA_016210925.1 Acidobacteriota bacterium
GCAACACTTCGGTGCGCCGCAGGACATCGAGTGGGCGCACGATGGCCGGCAATTCTGGATCCTGCAGTCCCGCCCGGTGACAACCGCGCTGCCGCGCCCGGCGCCCGAAATCGAATGGACCCGTGCCAACGTCCGCGAAGGTCTGCCCGACTTGCCCTCGCCGCAAACCCTGGTCTTCTGCATCATACTTCTGAACAACGCCTTCGAGCGCTTCTACGGCCGGCTGCTGGCGCCCGAGTCAGAGCTGGGCCCGGTGGCTCGCGTCTTTTTCGGACGGGTTTATTTCAATCTGACTCGGCTGCTCTCCGTCGGAGCGCGCGTGAGGACGCCGCCGGCAGTCCTCCTGCGCGCCATGGGCCATCCGGAGCGTATCCGGCCCGAACACGAAGTCGTGACGCCGGCTTCGCCACGTCAGCGCCTGCGGGCGCTTCCGGACGCCCTGCGCCTGGCGAGCCGGCAGGTCGTACTCCCGTGGCGGATCCGCCGGGAGTTCGGCGTTCTGCGCCGCTTTCTGTCCGATTTTGAAATTCCTCCGGCCGCCTCTTTGTCGGAGGCCGGCCTGTGGGCGCCGATGGCCCGATGGAAAGACTCCTCCAAAGACACGCTTGAGGCAGTGCTGGCGCTGGGTGGGGTGACATTGTTCGAGATGAACCTGCAAGGCATCTGCCACCGGGTCGGCTTCCCCTACGAGCGGCTGCCGCCGGTGCTGGCCGCGGGCGAGAAATCGGTCAGCGCGCAGCAGGCTTTCGACCTGCTGGCGCTGGCGCGCTCGGCGCGCAGCGAAACGCAGGCGCGCGAGTTTTTTCTGCGCCCATCACCTGCCTTCGAGCGCTGGCGCGAGGGGTTGCGCGACACCGCCTTCCTGCCACAGTTCGAAGAGTACCTCGCCAAATACGGCCATCGCGGTGCGCAGGAATCCGACTGGGCGCTACCGCGCTACCGCGAAGACCCTTCGCCGCTGCTGGCCGCCGTCGGGGCGCACTTGCGGGCCGAGGACACCCCCGCGCCCGAAGCCATCCTGGCGCACCAGCAGGCCGACGCCGACCGTGCCTGGGAAGACTTCCGCGCCCATCTCCGTCCCTGGCAGCGGCCTGTGCTGCTTCTGCTGGCGCGGTGGCTGACGGGCCGGATAAAGCGGATGTACATCTGGCGTGAGCAGTTGCGCTCGGAAATGATGCGCGTTGGTGCCGCGCTCCGCCCCTGGCACCTCGCGCTGGCCGCGCGTTTCGTTGCCCGCGGCGCCCTCGCGCAGCCAGAGGACTACTTCTTTCTGACGGTCGAAGAAATCGAACAAGCCGTCGCCGGCGCGCTTCCGGCCGACGAGTTACGCGCGCGTGTCGCGAGACGCCGCGCCGAGCGGGCCCAGTGGGAGAAGCTGGAGATGCCACTGCTCCTGCGCGAATCGGAGTTGTCCGCCTTAATCCGCCGGGCAAATGCTTCGTTGCCGGAAACTGAAGTGAGCTTGCTTCAAGGTTCGTGCGTCAGTCCCGGCTGCGCCGAAGGCGAAGTCGTGGTACTGTGCGACCCCGACTGACTTTGCGCGCATGAGACGCGGCGCGATCCTCGTTGCGCCGGCAACGGATCCCGCGTGGACGGCGCTCTTCACGCTGGCGGCGGGTGTGATCGTCGAAGTGGGTGGCACGCTGTCGCACGCTTCCGTCGTCGCGCGCGAGTATGGCCTGCCCGCACTGGCGAATGTTAAGGACGCCACGCGGCTGCTCAAAGACGGTGATCGCGTGTGGCTGGACGCGACCGGCGGGTTTGTTCAAGTGCGGGCTCATGCCCTCGACGCACACAAGCACGTTTGAGCGATGAACCTCTTGCGGTCAACGGTTCCTCTCTCCAAAACTTGGGAAAGATTTGGGAAAGATAACTGCCGAATGAGGTACTTTTCGGTGCGTTGGGGTGCGGCTAAGTACCAGGCGAACCACTGAGATGCAAATCCGGCACTAATCTCCGGAACCAAAGGCCGCAGGTTCGATCTGCAATAAGATGGACCGGAAGTGGCGTTCCGTTTACTGGCTACAATTCCAGAAGCTTCATAGCCCTCGCCTGCAGAGGAGTCGGCTCTGCCAACTGTTGGAAAGTAGGGCCATCCGAACCGTCCGATTTTATCTGGTAGGTATTTCGACATCGGGTTGCCAGGTCGGCCATCAGTGTTTCAAAGCTGTGCACCTCAAGGCCCTCGGACGTCAGGCGAGTGAACTTTTTTCTCTTCGCAGATTTTGAATGGTTCAAGACTTATTGCGGAAATATGGCCGATTCGTTAGGGGAACTTCGGTTTAGAAGAGCGGAAAGAGTTGATCCGGCAAGGAACGGAGATGGTGCGGGGACGGGTCCCGGTGATTGCCGGCGTCTTGCACCACTCGGTGGAAACCGCGGCGGCGCTTTCTCGCTTCGCCGGAGACTGTGGGGCGGACTTCGTTCAGGCCTTGGTTCAAAACCTTCCCTGGGGAGGTCCACCCCAATCCACGGAGGTCCTAAGGTATTTCCGGCTCCTCGGGGACAGAACCCCTAAAAGCTGAAACCTGAAACGGCATGTCCTCGGTTAGGATCTCAGGATTCCAGCATGTCGAAAGGCCTAACCCTCTTCCTTTCAACCGCTCTGTCGCTGAACACAGTCCCAGGGCCCAGCCAGGCATACCCAAGCCTGTCCCCTCAGGGTGGTGGGGATCACGGGCGGGCTTGGAGCGCCTTGAAAGCCTCCGTCGAGCCCCCATGGTGGGGAACCGGCGTCTCCCAGGCGAAGAACTCAGGCGGGATGGGATAGGTCAGCCAGGGACGTTTCCCTGGCCGCGTCGTTCAGGGACAGCACCTTCCAACCTTTTGCAAAGAGCCCGTCCCACAGGGCCATGCTTTGCGCCTCTTGAAAAATCACGTCTACCTTCCCGTCGATCCCGGCCTGGATCGAGTCGCCGGGATCCAGACGGAGGATCCGGCCCCCTGCTCTCTCCAGCTCTTCAAAGGTGGTCCCGTGGAATCCAAGGATCTCCCCCAGGAGAAACGTCACCACGTCCCTGGGGCTGTCCCGACCCGTGGCAATTCGGAGCGGCCTCTTCTGCCTCAGAAGTTCCTCCACGGTATCGGCCTGGATGTCCGGGCGGACGGCAAAGGTCAACCAGTCCGGAACCGGCAGGAGCCCGAAGGACCTCAAAGCCCGGTGGGGAGCGTTGAACAAGCCCTTCCCTTCGTAAGCCATTCGAGCCGTGGCGGGCGCCTTCACCAGAGTGAAATCCGCCTTGCCCGCCGCCAGGGCGTCCAGGCCGCCCACCCCGTCGCTGGGGATGACTTCAAGGATCCCCTCCCAGCCGGAATCCTTCTTCAAATGCTCCGTGAGCCACGCCCAGATGATCTCGAAGTTGTTGCCCCGGGACCCACCCTGAAACACCAGGCGCCCCTTCTCCTGCACCGCCGCAAGCCCTGGAGCCGGCGCCAGCGCCATCACCAGGAGAAAAGCGACGTTTGAAGAGCCCCGCTTCGAGAATGCCAATTTCATCGTGCGGCCTCAGTGCATGTAAAAGAAGTGCCCGAACCCGCGCCTCCTTTCCCTCCAGGTACAGCGGGTAGACGCCCTGCGCCCCCCGCATGTCCCATGGAGGTGGTCAAGCTCACCCGAAGGGCCTCTTCAGCCTCCGGCTGGGCCAAGACCGGACCGGTGGTGCGGAAGAGAACGAGCACCAGCGCAAGAGAAAGGTGGAGATCGCCGTGGGAACGCCGCATGCCGATCTTTTGGGGAGGCGTCAGCGCTCAGCTTTGCACCCCACGCTGACCGCTGATGGCCGAGAGCTACCGTCAACGCTGCTTGCCGGACTCGCGCTCCAGTTGCTCCACGTCCAGCTTGATCCACCGGTCCGGGTAAGGAGCATAGTCCTTGGTGTAGTCGCCCTTCGCATTGATCCCGGGCACCGCCGGAATCCAGGCCTCCTGGAGCAGCTCGTCGGGGTCCCCGTATTTGGCCGCCACCTGCCGCACTTCCGGATCGTCCAAAAAGGTGATGCGCCCCTTGTCGGCGACCCGCACCGTCTTGCCGTCCCGGGTCTCCACATCGATGGTGTTGAAGTAGGTGTGGATGTGGAAATGACCCCGGGTCAGGTTCTCGGCCCTGACCTTCTCGGTGTACTCCTTCAACTGACTGGCGGTGACCGGAATGCTGACGCCGAAGCCCCAGTGAATGACGCCGGACCGGCCCCGCTCCCACAGCATGGACTCGCCCTTGGTCACCGTGCTGACCCGTGCGACCTTGGGATTGGTCCCCAGCGCCGCCTCGATGAACCAGCCCACGCCCTTCCCGGGAAAGCCGGGGTACTGGACGTCCTCATATTTTTTCAGCACCTGCTGGATGGCCTCGCCGTACCGGCCTCCCGCCTCCACCCGCACGACTTTGCCTCCCTCCACATACAGTTTGGTATGGGGGAAGACCCCAGCATGGTTGATGGTGCCCGCCACGATGCCTTTGGCGTCGATGTCCGGCATGGCCATAAACAGAGGCGTCAGGCTGATGTGGCCGCGCTTGACGATGTCATACGTGCCACGGGGATAGATGGGATCGTCGTACTCTCTGAGCAGCTTGTCAATGTGCTCCGGCTTGACGGACCACGTCAGGTCCGTCCCTTCTGGATCCTTGATCCGGATGCGACGGGCGTTCTTGAACGCATCCCATATCTTTTTATCGATCAGATCCTGGACTTCGGCAGGGAAATCCGCCGAGAAGAACTTTTCGACCGTCGTCCACGGGATCCGCTCCCACCGAAACGAGTTCACCGGTTGGGGTCCCCCCAGTCCTTCAATGACCAGGTCGTAACGATCGGCCCTGGCCAGGGCCATCACCTTCTGATAGTGCTGGCTCAGCGCCTCCGAGCCTTTCGGATCCAGCATATTGAGCGCTTCCACGCTCCCGTCCCGCGGCATCCCATGGGCTTCGGAAGCGGCTTCGGCGCGCAGGATGGCCTCGAGGCTTGTATCCAGAAGCACGATGTCCAGCCGGGCGCCGGCCTCGCGAGTAGCCAGGGCCAGGGCGTCACGAACCAGCGGCTCGAACTCTCGCGGGATGACCATCAAGACCTTTTCGCCCGCCTTGATCCCGTAGCCGGGGCGCAGCGCCTCGCGCCTCGAAGGCTTCCGAACCACGACGCGGGCGATGGGAAGCAGATCCTCCACAGACTTCACCTGCGGAATTTTGGGATACCGCGGGGGCGGATAATCTTGTGCCAAGCCCGCCCCCAACAGCACCAGATGGACCCAAAACAGCGCAACCCATTTCTGTTTCATATATGCCTCCCTCCACCGCTCGCGCGAGCCCGCGCCTGTTTGGCATACGTCACTCGCCACTGGTCATTCGTGCCCAACGTAAAACCGGGACGAGTGACCATTGACGAATGACGCCCGTCATGGAAGCGAAACAGGTGCGGGATCAGAACATGATCTTCAATCCGAACTGGACCTGCCGCGAAGATGTAATCGTCCGCGTGATTCGTCCTGCCGTGCTCAAAGGACGTTCGTTGTCCGCACCGCCGGCGAAGACAGTATCCGCCGGGAGTCCGAAATTGGGCCTGTTGAAAATGTTGAAAAACTCGGCCCGGAACATCACGTTGCCCTGCTCGCCCAGAAAGCGCACCCTGGTGTTCTTCAGGACGGAAAAGTCCACTGTGGCCAGCCCGGGCCCGACCAGGATGTTCCTGCCCGCGTTGCCCAAAAATCCGGCAGGCTGCAGCTCAAAAACACTGGTGTCGAAGTATCTGTCGGGCCCTCCCAGGATGGCATCCTTGATATTGACCCCGGGTTTCAAATTTGGACGCCCGCCGCCTCCTCCCAACACTCCGGAGCGGCTCCTGTCGGCCGTAACACCCACCGGGAAAGGCGTGCCGGAGGAGACGGAGACGATCCCATTGAGCTGCCAGCCCTTCAACAGCGAGGCCAGGCCTGTCAACTGCTGGCCGAAGGGCAGGTCATAACCCCAGTTGAAAGTCCAGTTGTGCTTTACATGGAAGGCAGCAAGACCTTGATCGGTCTTCCGATCCAAAGGATCGATGCCGCTCCCCGTGTTGTCCGCGCCCAGTTGACCCTGAGTATCGTCGATGACCCGAGAAAACGTGTAGGAGCTTTGAAATTGCAGGCCGCGACTGAGCCTTTTGAGGGCGCTGAACTGGAAAGAGTTGTACCAGGAGTTTCCTCCGGAAAGCCGACCCTCAAAGAAATCCCAGTTGGGATTTCTCCGAGGCGCACCCACGGGAAAGAACTTTCGCCCGTCGGGCAGGATCTGCGGAAGAACGGGGTTGCCCTCTTTCACCTGAATGAGATTGATCCCTCTGGATCCCGCATAGCCCACGGTCACCGCAACATCTCCAGGGAGCTGCCGCTGCATGTTCAGGTTGTAGTGGAGCATGTGGGGCTGCTCCATCTCGTACTGCATCACCCCCCTGGCGCTCCTCCCAATCCTTCCCGCCGCCAGTTTGGGGGCGGGAAAAGCTGGATTCAAGACAAGGGTCTGGCTGGACAAGGGTGGCATGCCCGTGTTGGCCACGCGAAGGCTGCTTCCGTAGTTGGCCACATCGTAGAAGACGCCGAACCCGCCCCTGAGTGCTGTTTTCCCCGTCCCGAAGGGATCCCAGGCAAATCCCAGCCGGGGGCTGAAGTTTTTCAGCGTGGGATTTTTGAAAGGCGGGCCGATCGTGAACTCCGCGTCCGTCAGAGGATTTCGGATGGCAGAGGATGCGCCATGGACTTCCTCGAATGTGGTCGTGAACTCGTACCTGAGCCCCACGTTCCACGTCAGCCTGGAGGAGATCCGGATATCGTCCTGAACGTAAAAGCCGAAGAGCAGGTAGCGCCAGGACCTGAACAGCTTCGATCCGGGCGTCGCGATCAGGAATCTGAAGGGCTCGTTTTGAAGGAAGGCAGTCAAGCCGGCAAAGGAATACACGCCTCGCCAGTTGGTGCTGGTCAAATTGGAATCCTGATAGCGGTCCACGAGCATCCCGGCCTTGACGGAATGAGCGCCGGAGCTGTAGGCGATGTCATCGCTGTAGGTGAAGAGATTCCGCACGGCAAATCCGGGGGTCGTGTTGTCGGGGCCCATGGCAGTCAGCCCGCCGATGTTGATGCTCCCTGTCTCCAAACCAGGCAGGAAGGCCAGGTTCGGACTCACCCTGTTGACGGCCGGGCTCCGAAGCACGGTTCGGCTGAAAGAGAACCGGAAGATGTTCAGCAGCGTGGGGGAGATGATCTTTTTCTCCTCCAGCGTGAGGAACTGGCTCCGCGAAGAGAGTCGCTTCTCGAACAGAGGGAAGTTGAACGGCAGCACCTGCAGCGCGTCATCGAAGGTGTGACGTCCAAAGAACGCATCCTTGTCGGAAAGGTAGTGGTCGATTCGGACCTGAAAAAGGTGCTCATCAATCGTCCGCTTGAAAGGAAACGTAAACAAGGCGGCGCCACCGCCCAGGTCGGCGCCATTGGGCAGGGGAAAGAGATTGAGGTAGGGCTTGACGGAACTGGCAATTTGCGGAACAAGTCCTCGATCTTGCCTGGCTGCAACGGAAGGCACGCGACTGACCACGCTCTCGCCGAGCCTTTCTTTGAGTCCCTCGTAGGTGCCAAAGAAGAAGGTCTTATCCTTCCGGATGGGCCCGCCGAGGGCGAAGCCGAACTGGTTCCGTTTAAAGGGCGGGGGGTCGGCCAGCGGATCGAAGAAATTGCGGGCATCCAATGCGCTGTTCCGATGAAATTCGAAGACGCTGCCGTGGAATTCATTTGTCCCGGACCGCGTCACGATGTTA
>JACQTF010000154.1 GCA_016210925.1 Acidobacteriota bacterium
CCGTGGACCAGCACGAAGCGGCGGCCCTGCCGCCAGAGCTCCGCCAGATCGTCGCAGATCGAGTCCCGATTCAAGCTCGATCCCCCGCCACATTTAATCACCCACAACTTGCGGTCGCTGGTCATTGGTCGCTGGTCATTGGTCATTGGTCATTGGTCATTGGTCAAGTCCACGGTTGACCAATGACTGTTGACCATTGACTAATTTAGATCGGGTGGAGGCCTGGAAACTCCAGACCTGTCCTCTCGTCCCACCCCATTCGCGCATTGAGAGCCTGGACCCCGTTGCCAGCGGCCCCCTTCATCAAGTTGTCCAGGGCTCCCAGGACGACCAGGCGCCCCGACCGAGGGTCCAGCTCGAACCCCACATCGCAGAAGTTGGAGCCCGCGAGGATCTTCGGCTCCGGGTACCGATAAATCCCCGCTTTGGATTTCGCCAGGCGCACGAAGAATTCTCCCCGGCAGGCCTCTCGGTAGATCTTCCAGAGGTCTTTCTCCGAGAGGTCTTTCTTCAGAAAGACGTGGCTGGTGGTCAGGACTCCGCGTACCGCTTCGATGGCGGTGGCCGTGAAGTGAATGCGGGGAGGGGTGGAGCCGCATGCCAATTCCTGCTCGATCTCTCCCGTGTGCCTGTGACCGGTGGGCGAGAAGGATCGGACCGCGCCGCTCCGCTCGGGATGGTGGGTGGCGAGGGAAGGCTTGCCTCCCGCCGCCGAGGAGCCCACCTTGGCTTCCACGATCACCGAGTCCCGCCTGGCGACATCTTCCCGGAACAGGGGCCATAGGCTCAGAACGGCGCTGGTGGCCAAACAGCCGGCGCCGGAGATGAATCGAGCCTCGCGAATTTGGGCCCGGTGCAGCTCCGGGATGCCGTAGACGAACTGGGCCAGGCGCTCCGGATCCGGATGTTCGACGCCGTACCACACGGGGTACGCCCGGGGGTCCTTCAAGCGAAAGTCGGCGGAGAGATCCACCAGGACCTCCGCCAGACCTTCCCAGCGGGAGAGGGATCCCATGGAATGGCCATGGGGCAGGCACAGGAAGAGGACGTGGCACGGGCGAAGATCGTCTTTGGAACAATAGGCAAGGTTCGTGCATCCGCGCAGGTTGGGGTGCAGGGTCGTGATGGGCTGGCCACGAAAGGTCTCCGAGCTCACCTGTTCCAACTGCACCCTGGGATGTCCCAGGAGCAGGCGGATCAACTCGCCCCCAACGTATCCCGAGCCGCCAATGACGCTGGCTGTGATTCGATCCTTCATCCCGCACCTACTTCGCATGAGCTCGTCCGGAGCTCAAGAATGAGACAAAACTTGAACCTTGCATCCCGTTTTGCCAGGAGCTTGCGACGAAGTAGGTGCGGGGTCACGACCGCGCAGTCCTTCCGGCGGGGACGACGGCTCCCCTCCCGACGGCCAGCGTATGCTCGACGATCCGGTCCTGGATCTCCACGCCCGTCACGTCCAGGGAATTCCGAAATTCCATGGTGTAGTTGACCTCGTTCACCAGGAGGCCTTGAGGCGCTTCCAACAAGTCGATGGCCAGGACCCCCCCGCCCACCGCCCGGGCCGCTGCCTGGGAGAGGGCGTGGATTTCCTCGGTCACGGGACAGTGAGAAGCGGTCCCCCCTCGGGCCGTATTGGTGATCCAATGGTCCGAGCTGCGGTAGATGGCTGCGATGGTGGCGTCCCCCACCACAAAGGAGCGAATGTCCCGGCCGGGCTTGTGGATGTATTCCTGGATGTAGAAGATGTGATGATGATAACTGCCGAGCACCTGCTTGTGCTCCAGGACGGCCTCCGCCGCCTGGCGGTTGTCCACCCTGGCGAGCAGCCTTCCCCAGGACCCGACGGCAGGCTTCAGCACCGCCGGATAGCCCACCTGCTCGATGGCAGCCAGCGCCTCCAGGATGGAAAACGCCACCAGCGTGCGAGGGGTGGGCACCCCGTGACGGATCAAAGCCTGGGTGGTCAAGAACTTGTTGCCGCAAGTGTCCGCCACTTGATAGGCGTTCACCGTAGGGATTCCCCAATCCTCGAAGATCTTCAGGGCGAACAGCGCCACCGAGTGATTGATGCATCTCTCAAGGATGACGTCGAACCGCGGCGGCGGCTGGTGCAAGTCGAAGAGAAGCTTCCGCGGGTCCAACACTTCATAGGGAATGCCCCGCTTCTGGAAAGCCTGGATCAATAGCTTTTCTTCCTTGCGGATGACGCTGGCCAAAATCCCGACTTTCACGTAGGCTCCTTGTTTAGTTCTCAGTTTTCAGTTTTCAGTTCAAACTGAGAACTGACGACTGAAAACTGACAACTGTTCTTACTCGCCCCAGTCTTCTTCCACCTTGGGCGCCGGCTCAAAGGCCAGAGGATCCACCGTGATCACCTCCAGCTCGGTGCCGCAATCCACGCAGTGCACCAGCTCGCCCACTTCCGGCGATTCCACCGCGACCTCGGCATCGCATTCGGGACAGTTGCCCATTCTGAACTCCTTTTGTAGTTGTCAGTTTTCAGTTCTCAGTTTTCAGTTTTGGGTTTTAACTGACAACTGATAACTGACCACTGACCACTAAAATAAAAAACCTGCTGGGTAGCTGAGTGTACCAGCAGGCTGGCTACGCGCGGGAGCGCTCCATCCTTTCCGGATGACAGTCTGCATGCTGTTCACATGCAGCCCAACAGAAGCGCCTCAAGGATGCGCCCTGTTTCGGCGATGGCACCTTTCGCCCCACACCTAACCTCTAGTCATTGGTCAACGGTCAATCGCCAAGAGTGAATTTCACGAATGACGAATGATCATTGACCAGAGGTTAGGTGCGGGGCTACTCTTTGACATCGCGCCTCTACCCACGAGCACCTTTTTAGCAACCTTGCAGAGGGGTGTCAAGGGAAAAGGCTGTTTAGGGCGATCGAAGCTCTTCTCGGGCGCGCTCGTAAAGCCGTTCGATTCCCGTCAACGTATTGTTATGCGTGGGCTTGTACAGGGCTTCCAGCTGAGTCCGTGCCTGTTTGGATGTGGGTCCGTTCAGAACGTACGCTTTTGCGAAGGCCGCCATGGCCGGCTCCCCCTGGCTCAACTGCCAGTAACAAAAGCCAAGCCGGAAGTAGGCGTGATCGTTGTGCTTGTCGTACTTGAGGGAGTTTTGAAACTGGGCCATGGCCTGTTGGAACTGGCTTCTCACGAAGGCCTCCTCCCCGAGCACGCGGTAGCAAAGGGCCCGTTGTTTGTCCCATTCCCCAGAGCCTTTGCCCGGGGTCTCCACGGCCTTCAGCGCCTGCCGGGCGTAGCGCGAAGCCTCCGGCAGATTATTTTGGGTGGCATAGACTCGAACCAGTTCCATCAGCATCGGAAGATTGTCCGGATCATGCCGCAAGGTCTTGTTGGCCCACTCCACGAATTTCGGAGCGTTTCCAATGTCGTTATAGATCTTGGCCACGGAATACGCGGTGTCGGCATTGGGCATCTGGGCGTAAAGCTGCTGGGCGAACTCCACAAATTTCGCCTGGTTTCCCATCTTTTGGTACGCCTCGGTGGCTAGGCCAAGGAAAATGTCGTAGCTTTTCCCCTGGTAGAATTTCTTGCCCGCTTTTTGCAGGTCCGCATCCAGTCCCGCCGTAAAAGAAGCACCCAGTTGGAGAAACTTCTCGGATCCCCGTGCCACGGCCTGATGGTTCTGCTGCTTCCGGTAATCGGCAAGTGCCTGGATGTAGACGTTCAACACGTGGCTGCGGAGCATGTTCGAGGAGGAGGACTTCAGAAAGTTGGCCATGCGGGTCTCGCGCTGGGCCGGGTTCGATTCCTGTGTGGCACTTTGAAATTCGGCATACTCTTCTTGCGAGTAGTCTGCCTCATCTTGAAGGGCAGGGAAGGCGTGCGCCCCACTGCAGGCAAGGGCCAAGAGCAGGGCCGCCCAGCCGGCCGGCCTTCTGGACTGCCTCGGGTGACCGTTCTCAACTTCGACCATAAGATACCTCCCTTGTTGGGGAATCCATTATACACCGGGTCGCGGGTGGAAAAATCATTTTCAGGGGGTCTCTCCGGCTCAGAAATCGAATAGACGCGTGTATTTGACCAGCAAGGCCCGGTTCAGGATTCCGGGGACGCCTTCCAAGGTGTCGTAACGTTCATTGTAGACCACGAAAAGGCCCGTTCCCGAAGTCCGGATGAATCCCACTCGGATGTTGGATGTGAACAGGTGAAACCGGTCGTTGTACTGCAGCAGGGCCTGGACGAAGTGGCGAGGGCTAAACGAATAGTTAAAATTGATGCCCACCAGGTTGGTGACGAAATCTTCATGGGGAAGGTCCACGTCGTTGCGATCGTACCGGACCGTGACCTTGAGTTTCGCCCCGTGGCGGAAACCGGTGTCGCTTTCCACCACCCGGCGCTTGCCGTCGTAGAAACCCTGGATCGAGTAAGTGCCGGCGAAGAAGACCCGGGCACTGGGATCGCTGATGTAGTTCAGAGTCCACTCGCCCCAACTGTATCGACCGGCCGGGAGCGTCACCCCGGGAAACACCTGGAAGGGCAAGATCAGGCGTTCGAACTTTCGGTTGTGGGCCAGGCCAATCTCGCCGCCGTCCTGCAGACCCACTTCGAAATCGTAGTGCTGCATCTGGCTTTCCTTGAACCCGGCCAGGTTGTAATACGTGGTCCAGGACGTGTGGGGACGGAACTGGCGAATCCATCTGTTCTTGGGCTCAGCGTTGAACTGGACCTGCACCTGCGGCCGGCGGAACCCCCGCCGGGGAACGAAGCCCACTTCGGCGTTGAAGTTTTCCTGAACCTCGGTGTAGCCGGCCTTGATGATCCACCTGTCGCCGGTATAGTCGGCGAAAAGGTTACCCGCCCAATCCCGATCGGGCCTTCCCGGGGTGGCGCTCCGTGCCAAAAAAGCGGAGATCATCCCGTCCTTGCGGACTTCCAGGCGGCCGTCCACCCCCCAGACCCGGTTGTGATCCCCCTCGCGATCGGTGGCTTGCCGGTTGACGAAAATGAATCCCATGTTGGAACGCTGCCCGAATTCATGCTTCAGGCGCCCCACGAGAAAATTGTTGGCGGGTGCCACGTCTTCCACCTCTTCCGTCTGCATGTCCAGGAAACCCACCTGGGTGTGTCCCAGCTTTCCGGTCAGCCGCGTGCCGGCCTCAATGGGAATCCCGATGCCACCTGGCCCAATGCCGATGCGTCGGGAGAAAAAGATATCAGCCGTCTGTCCAACCCCGAATTGAAACAGCCCGGCGTTCTCGAGAAAAAATGGGCGCTTCTCAGGAAAAAACAGGTCGAATCGCGTGAGGTTCACCTGCTCTTCGTCCACTTCCACCTGAGCGAAGTCGGTATTGATGGTCCCATCCAGGGTCAAGTTGGGGGTCAGGCTGTACTTGATGTCGAGGCCCACGTCTCGTTTTGCCCGGGTTCTGGAAGAGGATGCGGTGTAGTCGGTTTGGAACCCCCCCAGCGCATAGGGGGTGAATTTCAAATTTCGAGGAGTGGAAAGAACCAATCCTTCCAGGCGGCCCGCCAGGGAGACTCGATAGATGTTGTAGGATCGTGGGATAGGCGCCCAAAAGGACTGTTCGTTCTTGCGGCGAACGTTGCGCATGAAGTTGACGCCCCACTGCGTCTTGGATGTGGTGTAGCGGAGCGTCTTGAAGGGAATTTCCACCTCTGCCTCCCAACCCCGGGAGGTCAGGGCCGCCCGCACGGTCCATGCGCCGTCCCAGTTCAGGTTGAACCCGCTGATGGTACCCCTCTGGCTGGTGGTCTGCTGGCGGCTGGGGCTGATGAAACCTCCCCCGCCACGACCCTCACCGGTGATCTGGCCGTCGTACTCCAGCCCCAGCGGATTCGTGCCGAACAGAAATGCGTTCTGGTCGTCGTCGTACGTGTCCAGGAGAATTAAGATGGAGTCGGTATCGTTCAGATCGCCGTCCCGCCGGCCCTGGGTCACCACAATTTGATCGGGCTGTGAGTCCCAGCAGATCACGCCGACATAAAGCTTGTCCTTCGTGAAGAGGATCCGGACCTCCGTCTTTTCCGTGGCGGGCTCTCCCTCGTTGGGCTGGTTTTGGGTGAAGCCGGTGGCCGGCTCTGCAGCCTGCCAGAATTCTTCCTGGAGCCGGCCATCGAGCGTGATCTCCCCTGTCAGGGGAAAGGCCCGCATCGCCGGTTGGGAATTGACGGTATCCGGGGAGCCCGCGGCGAAGAGGTTTACGATGAAGCTCGCCAGCAGGATCGGGACGAAGCCAAAAGGTGGGGGTACCTGGACCATGGGCAAAAGGGGTACGTTCTTCGGGCAGTTGTTGTTTCAACCCGAAACCCTGGGCCTTGGGCCCAGCCTGAAACTCGGCGAATAAAAGCGTTTCAGGTCTTGAGTTTCGGAGTTTCAGGTTTCAGGTTTCCCAGTTTCAGGTTTCAAGAGGCGGCCTGCTGTCGCAGCACCGCGCGCCGGATCTTCCCCGTTTCCGTCTTGGGCAACTCCTGGACGAACTCGATGGACCGGGGATAGGCATAGGCCGCCAAGCTCTTCCGTACATGCTCCTGGAGTTCCTTTACCAGGTCATCCGAGGGCCGAGCCTCTTTCGTAAGGACCACGTACGCCTTCACGATATGCCCTCGTTCAGGGTCCGGGCTGGCCACCGCAGCGGCCTCCGCGACAGCCGGGTGCTCGATGAGCGCACTCTCCACCTCGAAGGGTCCGATGCGGTAGCCCGCGCTGATGATGACATCATCAGCGCGACCCTGGAACCAAACGTAGCCTTCTTCGTCCTGATTGGCAAGGTCCCGGGTGTGAAACCAGGGCCCTCCGAACACCTCTTGGGTATCTGCAGGGCGTTTCCAATAACCCAACGGGTAATGGGGATTGGAGCGGGCCTTCAGGCAGATCTCTCCCACGGCTCCTGGCTGCACCGGCTGTTCGTCCGGTCCCAGAAGGGCGACCTCCCATCCCGGCAATGGGCGCCCCATGGAGCCCGGCTTGACCTCCATGGACGGGAAATTCCCACAGAGGGGGTAACTTTCCGTCAGGCCGTAAAAGTCGAAGATGGGGATTTCCCAGACCTCCCGGGACCACCGGATGACCTCGGGGTTGAGCGGTTCCCCGGCGCTGCAGGCCACTCGCAAGTGGACCGGATAGCGCCCCGGGTCCGGGACCTGCATCATCATGCGCAAAGCGGTGGGAGTCGCGAAGAGATTTTTCACCGGATATTTGTTCAGCAAATAAAACGCCTTCTCCGGGTCAAACTTTCCCGGGCTGTTGTAAGCGAGGACGGTTGCACCATACTTCCACGGTCCCAGGAATCCGGGGATGATGCCGGCGATCCAGGCCCATTCCCCGGTGGACCAGAAGAGCTCGTCGCCGCGGATGTCATGGCAGAACTCCAGCTCGTTGTGGGCGAGCAAATAGCGGTGGGCGTGGAGAATGCCCTTCGCCTGCCCCGTCGTTCCCGAGCTGTAATAGATCTGGGCCGGGTCCTGGGAAGTGGTGCGCACGTCCACCTGCCGGTCCGAGGCCTGCTCCAGAAGCTCGGAGAAGCTCAGCCAGTTCCCGCTGGAACGGGGCAGGTCCACAATGACGCCCTTTTGAAGCTCTTCCACCTCCTGGTGCAGGCCGTCGAACTTTTCAAGGTTCTCCTGGTTGGTGAAAATGACCTTGGGCCCGCTGTCCAGAACCCGGTGCCGAACCCCATCCTTTCCATAAAGGGATGAAAGCGAGATGAGAATCGCGCCGGCTTTGTAGACGCCCAGAAAAATGGCTACTGCCTCAGGGAGCCTCGGCAACAAAACCACCACCCGGTCTCCTTTCCGGACTCCCAACCCTTCCAGCAGATGGGCCACCCGGTTGGAGAGACGGCTGAAGTCCTGGAAACTCAGGACCCGGACCTGGCCGTCGTGGTTTTCCCAAATCATGGCCGTCCGGTTGGGGTCGTGCTTCTCACACACGTCCCAGGCGATGTTGTAGTTTTCCGGGACCTCCCACCGGAATTGGTGGCACATCTCCGGATACGGCCCCGTGGTATAGCGACGGTAGTTCATGCGGATCCCCCCAAACCCGTCAAAGGTCACTGGTCATTGGTCAACGGTCAACGGTCAATCGTCGCGACCGTTTTACGATTGACGGTTGACCAAATGCTAAAAGTCCACCCGTGCTCCGATCCCGAGTTCCCGGGCTCTCTGGTACACGTGCTGGGCCACAGCCATGTCCTGGATCGAGAGTCCACTGGCGACGAACACCGTCACTTCATCGGCCGACTGCCGTCCCCGTTTGTGCCCCAGGAGAATCTCTCCCAATTGCGCGTACACCTGGGAGCGGTTCAGCTTGCCTTGCTGGAGGGCCACCTGGATACCCCCGATGCGGGATGTTTGTTCCAGGTAGTCCACCACGAGGCGGGAGCGCGCGAACAGTTCGGCGGGGAGCTCTTCCCTGCCGGGGACGCTCACGCCAATGGAAGTGACGTGAGTGCCGGGGCGGACCCACTCGTTTTTCAAGACGGGTACCGTTGAAGTGGTGGCGGTGATCACGAGCCTGGCCTCCTCCACCAGGCGGTGCGGATCGGGGCATGGCTCGAGCGGGAATCGGATGCGGCCCTCCAGGCGGTCCACGAGCCCCTCGGCTCTGCCCTCCCAGGGATCATGGACCTGAGCGTTCCGGACCCTGACCACCTCTTGCAGACCTAGCAACTGCGTCTCGGCTTGAGGACCTGCGCCCAGGAGCCCCACGGTGAGGGGCCCATCCGCAGCCAGCTCACGCGCAGCGAGGGCGCCGATTGCCCCCGTTCTCATCATCGTGATGTACGTGGCATCCATGAAAGCCTGCGCGCGCCCCGTCCGGGGATCCACCAGCACCAGGCTGGCCAGCGTGCGGGGAAGCCCGTAGGTTTCCACGTTGTCCTCGAACGCGCCCACGAGTTTCACTCCTGCGGCATCCATCCCCTCCACGTAGGCCGGCATCAATCCCACCTTGCCTTTGTAGCGAGGCATATCCAGGTAGCGCCGTTCCAGGAGCTGGGCCCGGCCCCTTTGAAGCTCTTTCAAAGCTTCCTCCACGGCCCGGATGGCATCGGCCATGGTGAGCACTTCCCGGACAGCCGCGTCGTTCAACACCAGAAGTGGTTCTTTCATACCCAATCACCCCTTGCGCGCACAGCGTTACTGCCCCGGGCGTGCCGGGGACGCAGCCTCGGCGGCGAGCGGTTTACCTTCGATGTCGTACACCTCGACGGGCCCATACTTCTCCAGCACCGCTTTGATCCTGGTCCCGTCGCCCACGGCCACGACCTGAATCGCCTCGGGGCTGAGGTGCTTGCGGGCCACGCGCTGCACATCGTCCGCCGTCACCGCCATGATCCTGGTCGGGTAGGTGTCCCAGTAGTCGGACGGGAAGCCGTAAATCTTCCGGGTCATGGCGTAGTTCAGCAACCGCACGGGCTGTTCGAGCGAGAGGGCAAAGTTCGCCACCACTGCCCGCTTGCACTCCTCCAGTTCCGCTGCCGGCACTTTCTCCTCGCGGATGAGGCGGATCTCGTTGAGGAATTCGGTCATCGCCCCTTCGGTGGCTTCGGTGCGCATATCGCCTCCGGCGCGCCACGGGCCGGGGTACTTCAGCGCCATCAAAGTGCTGTAGGCCCCGTAAGTATATCCCTTTTCCTCTCGCAGCCTGATGAACAGGCGGGCCGCTGGGCCATCGCCGACGACGCGGTTCATCACCGTCATCGGGATGTAGTCCGGATCACGGCGGTCCAGGGCGATGTTGCCCATGGCGATCGTCGTCTGCACCGAGTGCGGCCGGTCCACCAGGTAGAGCTTCCTGGCGAGGGCAGGAGCGGGATTGGGGAGCAACACTTCCTTCCGATCGGTTTTCTGCCAGCCCACGAGCCACTGCTTCAGCCTCGGGATCAGCTCGGCAGCGGCCACATCCCCGGCGATGCCCAGGATGGCGTTCTGGGGGGCATACCGTTCCTGATGCCACTTCGCCAGCGCCTCGGGTGTGAGGGCATCGATCGACTCGGCCGTCGGCGACACGACGCTGGCCGGATGGCTCCCGAACACGGCCCGGTTGAACCGCTCGGTGGCCAGGAAGCTGGGTGAAGACCGTTGCTGCCGCAACTGGACCTTGAGCCGCTGTTTGAGCTTGTTCAGTTCGCCGGCCGGGAAAGTGGGATAGAGCAAGATGTCGGTCACCAGGGCCAACCACGGGTCGAAATTGTCGGCGAGCCCGGAAGCAGTGATCACCGCCGCGGGCGAGCCAAACGCGGAAGAGGCGGACAGGGTGGCGCCGAGTTTTTCCACGTCTTCGACGATTTGCCTGCTGGTACGGGTCCTGGTGCCCTCCTGGAGCATTTGGGCGGTGACGTTGGCCAGTCCGGGCAGGCTGGGTGGGTCATAGAGGGGCCCGGCGCCGCTGATCTCGAGCTGGACAAAAATGGTGGGAAACCGGTGGTCTTCCAGGATGAGCACCGTGAGGCCATTGTCCAGGGTAGCCTCCACCGCCTTGGGCAGCTTCACGCGCAGGACCTCCTTCGATACGGGCGCCCTATTCTTGCGCTCAACCTTGCTGAGTGGTACTCCCTTGTCCTGGCCGGCCGCCTGGGGGACCGATAGCCACACGGCGGCTCCCAGCACCGGCGGCAGGAGGGATTTGCGGATGAAAGATTTCGCGCGGTTCATTGCCGTCTCTCCCCTCGTCCCCCTACTCTGCCGATGCGGGCGGTGGCGCAGCCTTGGGTTTGGGCACGGTGGTGATCACGGTGCGGTTGCTGTCTCTCAGATAGGTGCGGGCGACCACCTGGATGTCGTCCTTGGTCACGCGATGGATCTTCTGTTCCAGGGTGTTCAGGAGCCCGGGATCGTTGTAATAGACTGCGTACTGGCCCAGGAGGATGGCGCGCGCGAGGGTGCTCTGGAGCTGCTGGGCTCGCTGGCGTCGCACCTGCATCCGGGCTTTCTCCAGCTCCCAGTCGGCCACAGCTTCGTCCTTCACGCGCTCGAGCTCCTCATACACCACTTTCTCGATCTCCGCGAAGCTCCTCCCGGGCTGTGCCAGCACGACCCACGAGGCCAGCGAGGGGCCGCGGCGCTCCTGGGCTCCCCCCCATACGTTGACCGCCACTTCTTTTTCTTTCACCAGCTTCGCCCTTGCCCACGTTCTCCGAGCCCTGGAACATCATGTGCTCGAACAGGTGGGCGAAGCCGGTCCGGCCAGGTCGTTCGTCCCGCGAGCCTACGTTGTACGTCACGCACACCGAGTAGGTGGGTGTGGAGTGGTCCTCCGACAGGATCACCCGCAGACCGTTTTTCAGCTTGAATTCCTGGAGAGGAATCTCTCGTGATGGGGCGCTCCGACCGACCTTCTGATCCTTCCCCGGCTCGGTGGGCTGTGTCAGTGCTCGAGGAGCAATCAGGTACAGGCAAAGGAGCCCTGCCAGCAGAAACTTCGGTCTTTCCATCGCATTCTTCATTTCGCTCGGATCAGGACTTAAAAGGTCAGGCGCAACGAGAATTGGGCCACGCGCCCGCTGTTCACAGTGTTGGTGATCAGGCCAAAGTCGTCATTGGTCAAAGTGAAGCCCGGTGCATCGAACTGAGCGTGGTTGAGCAGATTGAAGAAATCGGCCTGGAACCGGAGCAGGGAGCCATCCCGGCCAAGCAGAGGCTTGCTCAGCGAGAGATTGAAATTGTTGGCACCGTCCTTGCGGAACGTATTCCTGCCCAGCGTTCCAGCACCCTCCACCGGCACCGAGGTGTTGAATGCCCCGGTCCGAAGAAGTTGGGAAGAGGTATCAGGGTCAGCGAAACTTTTTCCCAGCAGGGAGGTGCTCAGCAGATTCGGCCGATCCCCATCTTCGCCATCCACGTTTCCCAACCCTGGCGCGTCCGAGCCGGTGTAAACGGTGAAAGGAGTCCCGGATTTGAAAAGCACAGTGCCCCGGATCTGCCACTGGGAAAGCGCACGGGAGAGCCACTTCCAGGATCCGGGGAAACCGGGAGTTTCCACGACGTAGTGGAGTTCCATGGTTTGGGGCACATCGAAGTCGGAGGGGCCCTTCATGTCCCTGTGGATTTCCCCTTGCGTCTGCGAGTAGAGAGGCTTCCCGAACCCGGTGCTCAGCAGATTGGCGCCCGTGTCAAGGGCCTTGGAGATGGTGTACGTGGCCTCAAATCCCATGTGGGACTGGAATCGACGGCTGACCCTCCCCTGAAAGGCGTCCAGGTACCCATTTCCCATATTCACGATCCGCTTCACGCGAAAGGAATTCTGGTCGGGCCGGCGCTCGTTGATAGTCTTCGTGGTCCAGGGAATTCCCGGGACGGGTCGGGCCCGGTTGCCGTTGTCATCGAGAATCAGCTTGAACGTCCTCCCCCCGATGTAGGCCAGTCGCGCCTCCAATGCCCAGGGCAGCTCTGTCTCCAGGGCCAGCGTGTAGTAATGGGTGTAAGGGCTGGTCAGGTCCGGGGAGACCAGGCGGCGGGAAGATCGGGTGAGCGACTGGAGGTCAATGCCGGCCAGGGGATCCTTCAAGCTGGGCCGGTTTACGACCACGTTCCGGATTCGCGGCGGGTTGAAACGAGCTGCTTGATAGGTGCCTTGAGAGATCTTGTCGTACAGCAGGCCGTACCCCGCACGGAGGGCCGTTCCGCGCCCGAGCCGCCAGGCCAGGCCCAGCGTGGGACCGACGTTGCTGTCGTGGCCGTAAGGAAGCTGGGTCCATCCGTGGACTTCCCTGGGGCGTGTTGCCAGCTCCCAGCGAACACCCACCGTCAGGCGGAGCGCGGGCGTCAAAAGATAGGAATGGTTGCCGTAGGCCACCCCATCCCAGTTGCGGAAACCCCGATGCACGTTGCCCAGCGTGACGTTGTACCGGGAAGGCGCGCCGACCAAGAAATTCTCCACGGCGCTGTGGCCGAAATCCTCCTGAAAGATGAATTCTCCCCTGGTAAAGGATCCGACGCTGTCGTTGATCTGGTTCCGAAATGCTTCGACGCCCCAGTGCCAGTCGTGTTTCGACCCGCCTCTCGCGAAGCCGTAGAGGATTCCGAAGACGTTCTCATACCTCAGGAGGGGGAACTGGACTTCAGGGCCCAGTTGGGTGAAGGCTTCCGAAAATTTCACGGTGGGTCCCACGGCACCGTCGGGGGAAGTCAAGAGGGTCTTTTTCCGCCGAAACTGAAAGGACAGTTGGGAGGTCGAGGCAGGTGAATGGTTGTGGTGCAGTGTCGCGGCGAAAGACTGCCTCCGGATTCGCGTATCGGTGTTCTCCCCGGCCACCAGTTGAAAGGCATCGATGAACGTGTCGTCAAAGGCGTAGCGGATGAGCAGCCGGGACTCCGGGCGGACGGTGTACTGCCAGAACGTACTGGCCTCGGTCTGGTCGCTGTCCTGCCTCGCATTGGTGTTCAAAGACCGGGGACTTACCCACGGCAGGTTGGGCACCTGGCGAGGAAAGCCCTTGAGGAATCCGCGAAGGATGGCGTCGGTTTCTGCGTCTCCCGAGCGGGGAGTCCTCTCGTTTGGAAGGGGAACCAGGACGTTGCCGTTCACGAACCCGCGGGCCTTTCGTTGTTCCGCCGTGACCACCATCGCCAGGGCCGGGGCCACGTTTCCTGACCAGGAGCCTCCGTACCAGTTGGTTCGAGCCGGCTGGACATCCCCCACCTGAAAGAAATTCCTGGCATTGAAGACGCTGTTCTGGTGGAACCAGAAGAACTCCCAGTGGACATCCCTGGAAGGGCGGGGTGTGAGGCGCAGCGGGGAAGGGGGTGGGACGCCGTATTCAGCGCCGAAACTCTCCCGCGAGGGATCCAGGCTCTCCAGGTACTGGATGCTGTAACCCTCCCGGCTCAGGCGCTCCTTCTCGGCCTCCGTGTCGTAGGCGTTGATCTGCCGGTTTTCGTTCCGCAGGGGCGTGGCGCGGGCCGATTGCGTCGCGGATGAATTCTCCCTCTTGCGAGCCTCCCCCTCGGGCTTGCCCCCCGGCTTCTTCTCCCCTCCCTGGGGCAGGAGGAGCAGCATCAGCATCACGCCTTGCCACACGAGCGCCTCTTGGACTAACCATTCGATGGTCCGTCAATCTGAATATAATGAAACGGGAAGGCGCACGCAACCGTTTTTCCACCGTTGAGCGTCATCAATAAGGATCCGGAGCCGGCGGCGGCGTTGCCGAGTCCAGTTCGATCACCTGAGGGGGCACAGCCGACAGGAAGCGCAGCAAGTCGTTCCCGAAGAGCTCGAAAGCCAGGATGCCGTTGTCGGACCTGAGCCGGATGAATCCTCCCACCTGAGGCTCCAGGTTTTTTCCGTCGTCTGTGAAAAACTCCCGCAACAACCGCGCCCGGCGCGTCCTGGGACCCAGTCGGATGTTAGCGGCGCCCTGGCGGGTGCCGTCGTTTTTGAAGACCTCCAGGATCACGTTGGCTGCCTGGGTGGCCGATGGGTTGAGGATCGTCACGCCCGTGAAAAAACCCAGGCCGTCCGCCACCTGGGAGAAGACCAGATCCCGGATGGATTCGCCCGACAACGGGACCGACGCCAGGAAGGTGCCTTGCGGATCGCCGAAAGTGACGTTTCCCACCACGCCAGCGACGGAACTCTCCACCTGGATCCAGCCCACGGTAATTTCTGATTCGCTGGCAGGGAAACCGAACAAGTCGGCCACGCTGGCGGACAGCTTCTGGCCTGGCCCAAGGGACCGGGTGACCTGGTTTTGAGCGGCTCTGGGATGAGGCACCCAAACGCCGGTGGCCTCCTGGGAAGGATCAGCGGGCCCGTAAGCGATCAAAGTCACCGTAGCGACCTGGGAGGAAGCGTTCACCAGCGTCAGTTGCGTGAAGAAGGGACCCCCGGTGGCCAACTGGGCAGAGTAAAGCACCCTGGCTCGGCTGCCTGGGTCCAGAGAGTTCAGTCCCGCCAACACTTGGTTGTTGCCGAAAAGCTCGAACCCCACTGTGCCGTTATGGCAGGTGGCCTTCACATAGCCATTCTGCGCACCGCTGAGACCGGGAAACAGCTCGTTGAGGCGCGCCGAGAGATTCCCGTTGGGCGCAATCTCCCGGGAAATTGCGGCGCTGAGGGGTTCCCCATTCGATCCGATCACCTGCAAGCTGACGTTCCTGACCGTGTCCGAGGGATTCGCAAGATGGATCTCGGCAAAGGCTCCGCCCCCCTCGCGGATCTCCGGAAAAATTTGTTGGATGAGGGGCCGGTATGAGACGTCCGCGCCGTCCAGGATCGTGCTTTTCGAATCGCCCACCAGGAAAAATCCCACGACGCCCCGGGTGGCACTTTCCAGACTGATCCAGCCCCGCGTGGCCTGAGCGGCGTTCAGCCCGAAGAATTGATCGCACAAAAAGGCGAGTTGCTGGTTGGCCTTCAACAGCTCGGTCTTCGCCGGTGCCAGCAGCGTTCCGTCGGAACCCAGCAGCTTGAACGTGAGTTGGGCGTCGCCGCTCGTGGGGTTCGCAACCGCCAGGCCCGTGAACAGGTTGTTTCCGTCTCTCAGGGGTTCCGTGCGCTGAACGGGAAACGCTAGGGCGACCTGAGCCTGCGCCAGCGCTGGCGTCACAAAGGCTAAGAAGGCAAGGCAGAGCAAGGACCTCATTTTGACACCTCCCTGGGTGCGAGAACGTACCCGATGATTATTCCTGGCGCTGCCGAGATGGCCTTGGGCCTATTATCAGGCGTCAACGGCCAAAGGTCAATGGTCAAACGCCAAACGTGAACGATTGACCAATGACCGTTGACGATTGACCAGCGTTTCAGGGCAAAGGTAGGGTTCGGACTTGAATTTGCGGCTCGCTCTGAAGCTGTCGCGCGAATTCTCCCGGATCCGAATTACCTTGATGATAAGGGTAAACGACCTTGGGGCGAAACTGCTTCACGCACTCCGCCGCCTCCTGGGGAGGCATGGTGTACGGCAAATTGATCGGGACGAACGCGATATCAATCTCCCGAAGATTTTTCATCTCCGGGATACACTCCGTGTCTCCCGCCACATAGACGCGCTTGACCCCGAAGACGAAGAGATACCCGTTGCCCTTCCCCGGGGGGTGGTATTTGATGCCCGGGCTTCGTTCCCTCACCAGATTGTACATGGGAACCGCTTGCACCTTGATCCCCTGGAAATCATACTGGTCGCCGTTCTTCAAGACCACGCTCTTCGGAAGGTGGGCCTTGACCGCTTCCGGAGCCAGCACCAGCGTGTCGGGAGTGGAGATCTTTCCAAGGGTTTCCAGCTCCAGGTGATCCGGGTGATCGTCGGTGATCACCACCAGATCTGGCCGGGGAAGTCGCCCGTAGTCTGTTTTTCCAATGGGATCCACGTAGATAGACCGGCCCTGGTATTGGAACAGGACCGTACCGTGAACCAGGGGCGTGATCAGGAGCTCTCCCTGTCCGGTGGATTCCACTGCCGTGCGCTCGTCCCGATAGCCCTGGACGGGAGCGGCGGAAGACGGAGCAGACTCAGGGCCCCGTGCACGGCTCAGGTACTCGATGATCACCTCCGCTTCCTCGGGGAAGATCTGTGCGCCGCGGGAAATCATGTCGTAGACGGTGGCCTTCCACCCTTCGGCATCCCTCTGTGGGGCGACTGCCGTCCGCAGCGCGTGGCACTGCACACAGGCGGCGGTCACCAATTCCTTGCCCTCACCTGGCGGCAGAGAGTCGGCAGGGTCTGGTTCTTGAGCCGTTAGCTGGGATGCTCGGAGCAGGATGCTGGCAAGGATGATAGGCAAAAAGAGCAGTTTGATCATTATGTACTCCTTATCATTCGATTAACCCTTTACCTGAGTTTCGGAGCGAAGGGCGCATACTTCCACTTCAACGGAACCGCTTCCTATTCACAACGCCAAAAAACGCTTCATCACCCTTCACCTCTTGCGGGAGTCACGATTGGCTCCGTCAATCGCACCCCCAGGTTTCAAAAACGCCAACCTATTTGGCCCTTTCTGGCCGTTTCACACCCTTCGTGTTCGGGACAACGCCACAGAGTACTTGGGATACCAGGCGGAGTCGGCAGCCCATCCCGTCCGGCCGACGATTGCATCGATCAGGTACGCCTTCCCCTCCTGGGTGGAGCGCACCGCCCGTTCCAGAGCAGGTCGGATTTCCTCGGGACGTTCCACCTTTTCGCCGCCGATCTCGAAGGCGTGGGCGATCCTGGCGAAATCCACGTTCGGGTTGCCCAGGTAAGAGGTCATGTCTTTCTTGAGTTGTCCTTGTTTGCCGCCCGCGCCCAGAATCCGGTTCCGGGTCTCGTTGTAGCTTCGGTTGTTGAACAGGACGACCAGGATGGGAACTTCGTAGCGGGCCAGGCTCCACAAGGTTTCCAGTTGCCCGTACAGGATGCCACCGTCCCCCTGGAGCGAGACCACCTGACGGTCGGGCATCCCCAGCTTCACCCCGAGGGCGGCTCCAATCCCCCAGCCCAGGGCGGAGCCCGTCGTCCGCCCGATGCGGGCCTTACGATCTTTTCCGAACTCGAACTGGTTCAGCGCGGATGCCGCGGCGCTACCCAGCTCAGGGACGATGATCGCATCCTGTTCCAACACCTGGTTCAGTTCCGCGGAGATCCGTTCCCAGGAGAGGGGCTGGGCATCCCAGCGGGCCTTCACCGCCAGGGCCCGGGCCTGCCGCAGTTTTTCCGTGAAGGCCCGGGTGGCCTCCATGCGGCTGGACTTCAACTGTTCGCGCCGGACCTCGGTCAACCGGCTCTGGACTGCTTGGATCAGGTCCAGAACGGTCTCGCGGACCCCGGCGACGATTCCCAGGTCAGTGGGGACGATGCGGCCGATCAGCCCCGGATCGATGGTGACGTGGATGACCCGGGCGCCTTCCGGTAGGGAGCCCGGCATCTTGGCACCCAGGTTGATGAAGAGGTCCACTTCCGTGGGGAACCGCATCCCGCGGCCGTACTCGCCCACAAACAGGGCGTGGCTGGTGGGGAAATCGCTGAACAGGTCGTCCCCCTGGCTGACGGGGATGGCCAGCATTTCCGCCAGCGTCCGCACTTCTTCCGTGGCCCGGGAGCGCGATACCTCGGGCCCCAGGAAAAGAAGGGGACTCCTGGCTTCGATGAGCATTCGAGTAGCTTCCTCCACGAGCTTCGCACTCGGTCTGACTTCAGGCCGGACCCTGAACTTCGATGCGTCGATGATGACGGCCTTGGATTTTTGAGCGAGCAGGTCCTGAGGGAAAGCCAGCGCGACGGGGCCGCCCGGCGGGGTCGTAGCGAACTTGATCGCGCGTCGCGCGATTTCCGGAATCCGGTCTGCCTCTCCGACGCTCCACCGCCAGAGGGTGAAGCTCTCGGAGGGGCCCAGAAAGTCGTCCCACTCCTCGAAGGAATCCATGCCTCCCAGCACCCGGGTCGATCGCCTCTCCGAGCCGATCACGAGCGGCGTCCGATCCTTCCACGCGTTGTACATGTTGTTCAAAGTGTTGGGAAAACCCACGCTGTCGTTGGCGGTGAAGGGAACGTCCCCGGTCGCCAGGGCGTAACCCTGAGCCACAGAGATCAATTGTCCTTCCTGAGGCACCTGGATGACGTGCATGTCACTGCGATCCAGCAAAGCGTCGAAGATCGGGTAGGTCCCGCTGCTGTTGCAGTTGAAGATGAACTTCGTTCCCGACGATTGCAACTGTTCTACCAGCAGCTCGCCCCCCGTTCCTTCCACGACCCTGGAAGCTCCCGGCGGTAACTCCTGTCCCTGGAGTTCCTGTGCTTCGACGAAAGGCTCCAAGGATCTCACGATGGATTTTGCCGCCGCCAGGCTGAACCCCAGCGCTCCCATCCGGCGAAGCACCTGCCTGCGGGATATCTTGCGGCTGAGATACTCACCTACTAATCTTTGCATCATTCACCTCCCGCGAGACTCGAAGCGCAAAATCTAAGATCTAAAATCCGAAGCTCTTCCGAAATTTTAGGTTCTTAGATTCTAGATTTCACGTTTTTGTATCATAGCGTCCTCGGCGCCACTTTGACAATTACCAAAGCACCTGAAGTCGACGACACCTGCAATAAGGACTGGTTCTCTCCGCTGCCACGAGCGCCGCGATTTCTGAATGGGAGCCGTGTCGGTAGCAGCAACGACTTGCGCTGAGTCCCTATCGCGCTTCAGGCGACGCAGGTCGACGAGCAGGTCTTTCGCCGACTGATATCGTACCTCGCGGTCCTTCTCCAAAGCTTTATTCAGAATCTCCTCGAGTTTCTGACTTCAGTCCGCGAGTTCTAGCGCATGACTGAGTGCACGGTTCAATGCCTCGAGCTTGTCCGGTGACAAAGCACCCACAAAGTGCGTCAATTTCCTTTTGAACATCAAAGTCAAAAAGTCACACCGAATGGCACTCTGGTGTGGTAAGCCGTCCTCAACGCCTAGCACGACTTCACTGCGAAGGCCCAGAGTCTCACTGTAAATGGGTGCACAGATGACTGTCGAAATGTCTTCATTTTCTGCGACAAAGTTGCGAGAGACCACGACGTAAAATCCCGGCTTATGTCCCCGTTCAGGTGCCTTCTCCCTGATGCGGTAGATCTCGCCGCGTTTCACGGCCTGGCTTGCTCCTTCACCAAGGCAGCGGCTTGGCGATTGAGGCGTGAGCGGTGCCGGCGAAAGATTTTCCGCTCCCGCTCCTCCTCACCCATACGTTCCAGACGAGCTACAAATTCCTGAACCGCCTGTCGGACGACTTCTGACCGGCTTTTCCAAGATGTGCTTTCCACAGCCACAAGGCGGTCTATGCGCTGAAGCGTCGGTTCGTCAATAGTTATGGCAATAGTCTTCATATTAGAAATACTAGACCTTCGACACAATGTTGTCAACCATAGCCCAAACGAATGAAGGGCAAACCAGTCATACACGAGCGGGTTTCCCTTGGTTTCCGAAATTTCGGCCTGCGAGGTATTCCGCGTTCCGCCGGATGTTGGCGCGATCAGCCGAGACGTTTGGAATGGAGAGCGACTCGACGATCTCTGAAATAATCTGTGGCCGGCGCCCGGCCAGATACTCTTCGATGCTGGCCCGCAGTTCCGCCGCGGACGCGCTGCTGAGAAAGGTTAGCCAGGTAACAGAAGCGCTGAAGTCGGGGTCATCGTGACATCCACCACCATCATCTTGTTCCCATTGGGGTAAAGGAGCGCGCCCACAGCGGTTCCATCCCACCTTCAGCGGTAAACAGGAAGGCCTTGCCTCCCGGCAGAAAGTCCGGTGGCTTCGGGGTCGGGAAACACTGATTCAATCCAGCCCGCCGCGTCAAGATAGCCTAGCTCGTAACCGCCGGACTGCCGCCTGGCGTTTCTCAATGCCTGCGCCTCCGAACGCGAAACACCGGCAAACTCGTAATTGGGACGGATCTGCACACGGACCCCGCGTTCCTCCAAAGCTCGCCGAATCGCCTCCACCACCATCTGATCGGAGGCAACCGAGGTCACGAGCAACGCTGTTTCCCCGCGTTCCACTGCACCCAGTCCCGCACCCAGGAAGCCCGTCCTGTTGCGAGCCCACGAACGGGCCGCCGGCATCAGGTCCTCGACCGACTTCGGTTCCTTCAGGTACGCTGGAAACCGGGGCTCGGTATACTGGGCGGCCTCGAACCTTTGTTCTGCTATCTCCGCGATTCCCATCATCAGGCCGAAGCCTCCCATCCAAGCCAAAAGGCGAAAGAATTTACCCCATCCCATCATCACCCACCTCCTCGAAACACCGAGATTTTTCAAACCGTTCCTCAAATTCTAGCCACAGTTGCGCGTGTCCAACCCCCGCATCAATCTCAGACGGGCCCTTCATTCGCTCACGTGCCCTTACAAAGATGGCACCCTGACGTCTCGCTTCAGCGCTTGACCCATCGACTTGATTGGCGCCTTCCGGTTTAAAAGCCGAGGGCCGAAAGCTTATGCCTATTTACCAAAAAGGTGCGAATAGGCGCCTAGATGATCCTTGCGTATCCACGAAATTGGATCTGGCGCGTAGTCTTTCCAGTAATCGCCAGGTGCATTGATTCCCGGTATGGCGGGTATCCAATCTTCCGTCAGGAGCTCGTCGGGCTTGCCATGTTTCGAGGCCGCCTGCCGGACCTCAGGCGCGTCCAAGACCCTTAGGCGGCCCTTGTCCACGACCGTAATGGTCTTTCCCTCCCTGGTCTCCACCACGTAAGTGGGAAAGTACATATGAGTGTGGTCATGTCCCGCCAGGACGCCGCGACGGATCGCCCAATCGTCCAGGGGCCCGGTTGTGCCGAAACCCAAGTGCATGACGCCGGACCTTTTGCGATCGTTGGAGTTGAAGAAATTGTTGCCGACGTAGACGTAGGGCGGTCGAATCGCCTTGGGATTGGTGCCAATGGATGCTTCCATCCAGTATCCACCGCCCGGCCCTGGCAAGAACGGATACTGGATATCCTTTCGCAAGGAGAGCAACTCCCTCCAGAGATCACCGTATTCGCCTCCTCCTTCCATCTTCACGACCTGATGATTTTTTACGGTAATCTTCAGGTGGGGAAAAGCGCCCTTGTGACTGATGGTGGCGCCGACGACGCCCTCACCGTCGGACTTGTCTAGGGCGATCATGTAGGGAACGGCCATGATATGGTGGGGAACGAGGGGAACCTCCGATTGCCCGGGCTTGTACACGTAGCTGACTGCCCCGGGCAGCTTCACGGTCGGGTGGCTGCCTTCCACCACCTGCCAGTAGTCGGGAAACCAGGTGAACTTCAGATCCGTACCTTCCGGGTCGGTGATCCGAACTTTCCATGCGAGCCGCAGCTGTCCCCAAAGAGCCAGCTCGATGGCCTTCAGCAGCTCCTCCGGGTAGGTATTCTCAGCGCTAACCAGCAGCTCCGGCGTGGTCATGTCCTGCCGGATACCAAAGTAGTCGACGAGACCTTCGTCCTGAAAGGTCGAGCCGACGACGATGTCGTACCCTCCTTCACGAGCCATCCGAATGATCCAGGGTGGCTCGCCGGTACCCTTGACGGGTTTCAGCCGGCGCCTCTGGAGCTCCACCGCGCTCACTCCGCGCTCGCTCCCTGCCACGTCTCGCGATTGTTGAAAAAACACATCGACCTTGACGCCCTTTTCCTGAAACGCCTTCAGGAACGCTTCCCTGATCAGAGCGTTCTCTCTTGGGCTGCTAACGTAGAGGACTTTCTCGCTTCCTTTGATGCCGTAGCCCGGCCGAACATTCATTCCCTTCTCGCGCGCAATGATGTGTCGCGCGCTCGGCAGCAACTGGTCGATGGATGACACCTTGGGAATTTTCAGATACCGCGGGCGGGGATACGCCGGCTGGGAGCCCTGGAAGCTGGACAGGGTGACCCCGTACAAGCTCAACAACCCCGCTAGGGCGAGAGTGATCGCGAAGATCCGACTGGATTGCTTCATGGTTTCCTCCGGTACCGCTGCTTCACGTCTTGTGCGCACCGCCTCAAAAGACAAGCTTCAGCGCGAACTGAAATCCCGCGGGAGCGAGTTCAACTTGTCCACCGCTGTCTGCATGCACTCCACCGACATTGACCGGCTGAATGTCTGACCGCGCTTGAGACGCTGTTTTATCCCGAGGATTCCTCGGCCCGGAACGTCAGGCCGCGAAGCGTTTCTTGATCCACTCGGCCATTTTGTCCGCAGCCTCGTCCCGCTGTTTACCGGCCCCACCTTTGGGTCCGGAGGGGCTGTAAGAATGGTCCGCACCGACGATCCAGACGATGGACTTGTCGCTGCTGCGGGCCACCTCCAGGTTGATCCGTGACCTTTCCATGCCTGGAAAGGACTCATCCGCCGTCCCGCAGATGACGAGCAACGGCAGGGTCAACTGACCGAGGTTGTGAGGCTGAATCCTGCCGGAATCCGGATCCCAGTCCCACATCCAGTTGTTGGTCCGGAGCGTGGAATACGAACTCAAGAACGCCCGCGGAGTGATCAGCTGAGGTTCTCGGAAGTGGATCGAGTAGTTCCCCAGATCGGGTCGGAACTGATAACGCCCCGTGGCCCGCACAATCCGATCGCTCGCATCCAGTGACAGGTCGGTGTAACGCGGATCAGCATGGGCGCGCGTGATCCTCATCCAGTGGCATTCGGTGGCCCGGCGCTCAATGGCCAACTGCTCGCTCAGGGGCCGTTTCTGAAAGTCGGGCGCCTCTTGCAGTTTCTTGTAGCTTTTCTCCTCGTCAATCAACGCCATCGCCTTGGCGTCCAGGCGCTTCATCCGGGCGAACTGCGCCGCACGATAACGCTTGATGAAATCTTCGCTGTACTTGCTCGAATCCGGCGGCCGGCGAAATCCGTTCTTCGGGTCGTACATGTCCAGGTCGGGATCGGTGGCGAACGGGTCGGACTCGTCCACCACCGACGGGTCGAGGCGCTCCCGGAAGATGGTCGAGCGGCCAGGGTGGGACGCCGAGAGAATAACGCCCTCTACCGGGATCATCTTGTACTTGTTCAGATCCGGCGGGTCGCCGGCCGGGGTACTCGGAATGCGACCCGGGGGCGAGGTGATGGCCTGGGTGTGGTACATGACCGACAGCTGTCCCCCGCCACTGTGCCCCAGCAGGATGACGTGGCGCACGCTGTGCTCTTCCTTGAGGTACCGCACGGCGGCGGCCAGGTCCAGCATGAGTTCCTCATGGATGTGGTGGGCGTCGTCGCTGGCGTAGCGACCCGCCACCCCCAGTGTCGGGATGCCTCGTTCGGCCAGAGCGATGCACTTCCAATCCCGCGTGCTGTCCCCGGTGGGGTGCATCGCGATGACCGCCACCCGGAGACTGGAGTCGGGCCGGCGGTACAGGACCCCTCGCGAGCGACCTCTGTCCTCGGCCGTCAAGTCGACCATCTGGCTGATCAGGCCGCCGGGCCCCTGAGGGGTCTGGGGCGCCGCCCACAGCGTCCCACTCATTCCCGCCGCCACGGCCGCCAGACTGCTTGCCCGAATGAAATCGCGTCTGCTGTGAGACTTTTCTTCTCTGTCTACCATGGCTTGCCTCCCTTGAGTCTGATGGAGCCGCCCTCCCACCCAGGGCGTCGCTCAAAACCCTTCTTCGGCTCAGATCACCAATCGGCGGGCCCACGTCGTTGCTCCCCACGTAGCCTTCGGTACCACTGGGTCGAAGCTTCCAGAGTGGAGGAAGGCGAGACTGCCTTCGTGCCCATCTACCAGGTGATCTTAAGGCCTAACTGGATCTGCCGGGCGGTCGAGGCGGTGCTCGTAATCCTTCCAGCCCCCCCACGCGTGCTCCCCGGCCATCGAACACCTGGGTCGCCGGGGGGCTGAAATTGGTCCGGTTCAACAGGTTGAAAAACTCCGCCCGGAACGAGACGCTTAACGTCTCGTCGCCGTCGCGTCCTGCGCCGAGCGCTGCTTGGGTATCTTGTTGAATTTCTCCCCCAGCGGCGTCGCCACCTCGTGGCGCAGGCCCGCATTGACTGTCAGCCGCGGCCCCACACGGATGTCATCTTGGAAAAACGCGGCGAAAAAGTTGTGGCGGTAGTTGCGCAACGGATCGGCAAGTTGCCGCAGCGCAATCTCAACCCGCGACGCATTCCCCTGCAAGAAATCTGCCAGAGATGCAAAACTCCAGCGGCTGTTTTGTCGGGTATGACCTATCAGATCGTCCCGAATCCACTGTAACTGGACCCCGGTTTTCACCGAGTGCCGCCCCCTCATGTAATTGGCGTGATAGTAGCGCCCGGTGATCCGGTAATGTGCGAACGGGGCTCGTGGCTGTCCAGCGGGCGTCATCAATGCATCTGAAGGAAGCACGCGCGCGACGCCGCCTTGGCAGCTTCGGGGAGGGGGTCGTTCCTCTCACTGACATAGAATGGACTGGCTTTATAATAATGCGCGCATTCCTCAATTGCTGAAAAGGTACGAATAAGCGCGACGGTTCTCCTTGCCAATCCACGAGATCGGATCCATCGCGTAGTCCTTCCAGTAATCGCCAGGGGCATTGATTCCCGGTATGGCTGGAATAAAATCTTCCTTCAGGAGCTCTTCCGGATTTCCGTGCTTTGCAGCGGCCTGCCGTACTTCGGGCGCATCCAGGGCTGTGAGGCGACCCTTCTCTACCACATGGATCACCTTTCCTTCCTTCGTCTCCACCGTGTAGGTAGGGAAATACATGTGGGTGTGGTCGTGGCCCGCCAGCAACCCGCGGCGGGTTGCCCAGGCATCCAGCGGTCCGGTGGTGCCGAAGCCCAGATGCATCACGCCGGACCTTTTTCGGTCATTGGAATCGAAGAACTGGTTGCCTACGTACACGTAGGGTGGCCGAATTGCCTTCGGATTCGTCCCGATAGAGGACTCCATCCAGTAACCGCCGCCGGGGCCGGGGAGGAAGGGATATTGGATGTCTTTCCGAAGTGCCAGCAACTCCCGCCACGCATCCCCGTATTCCCCCCCTCCTTCCATCTTGACGATCTGATGGTTTTTCACTGTGATCTTCAGATGTGGAAATGCGCCTTTGTGGCTGATTGTAGCGCCCACAATCCCCTCTCCATCCGACTTGTCCAGAACGATCATATAAGGAACACCCATGACATGGTGCGGGACCAGCGGAATCTCCGACTGTCCGGGCTTGTAGACGTAGCTGAAGGCCCCGGGGAGTTTGATGGTCGGGTGGCTGCCTTCCACCACCTGCCAGTAGTCCGGAAACCAGGTGAACTTCAGGTCCGTTCCCTCGGGGTCCGTGATCCGGACCTTCCACGACACCCGCAATTGCCCCCACAGCGCCATCTCGATGACCTTCAGGAGCTCTTCCGGGTAGGTGTTTTCCTCGCTGGCCAGCAGTTCTGAGGAGTCCATGTCCTGCCGGATGCCGTAGTAGTTCAGGATGCCATCATCCATGTACGTCGGGCCGAGGACGACATCGTAGCCTCCCTCCCGGGCCATCCGGAAAATCCAAGGTGGCTCCCCGGTGGTTTTGAAGGGTTTGAGGCGACGCTTCTGGAGCTCCACGGCAGTGGCTCCGGAATACCCTCCTTCGCCTCCTCCCCCGCCGCCGGACTGCCTAAAAAACACGTCTACCTTGGCGCCCTTTTCCGCGAAGGCTTTCAGGAACGCCTCCCGGACGATGGGGCTTTCGCTCGGACTACTCACGTAGAGGACCTTTTCACCTCCCTTGATTGCATAGCCCGGCCGGACGTTCATGCCTTTCTCCCGCGCGATGATGTATCGCGCGCTGGGCAGGAGCTGCTCTACGGAAGTCACCTTGGAGATTTTCGGGTACCGTGGTCCCGGATACTCTTGCTTGCTGACCTGTGAGCTGTAGGTGGTGAGGCCGCACAGGGCGGCCAGGATCGCCAGAGCGGCGGTGACGGCTAAGACTCGAAAAGACGGTTTCATGACTGCCTCCGTTGGGGCGGGCCTTCCCATGATATGCCAGCCCTCAGAAGATGAATTTCAGCGCGAACTGGATCTGTCGGGAGGTGGAGGTGGTGCTGGTGATCCTCCCGAAATTTGCAGCGGGGATTCCGCTGGCCGCCCGAAAGATGGTCCGGGCTGGAATGGAGAAGTTCGGGCGGTTGAACAGGTTGAAAAACTCAGTCCGAAACTGCAGCTGCTTTCCTTCACTGACCGAGGTATTTTTCACCAGGGAGAGGTCGACAGTAGCCAGTCCGGGGCCGATTACCGTGTTCTTGCCCAGGTTCCCATAAAAGCCCGCGGGCGCCAGTTCAAACGCGTTCGGACCCACGTAGAGATCCGGGCCTCCCAAGACGGGATTGTTGGAGAAGCCCGGCTTCAAGTTGGGCCTCTGGCCCCCTCCTCCACCCCCGCGGGTCCGCTGGCGGGCGCTGTCGAAACCGAGGCCGACTGAGAACGGAGGTCCGGAACTGAGGGTGAGGATACCGCCCAGTTGCCAGCCTTCCAGGAGCTTCCCGGCGACGCCGCCGGCCGAGCTCAGCAGCCGCCCCCGTGGCCCTATGGGAAGATCCCAAGTGTAGTTGGTCACGAACGTATGCTCCACGCTGAAAGGTGAAAGCCCCCGGTCTGAGTTTCGGTCGTCGGGGTCCTGCGGTTCACCCGGCCAGGAGTTGAAGTCCGTCGCGCCCACCGTGTTGGACCCGTCGTCAATCGACTTGGACCAAGTGTAAGAGCTCTGGAATTGAAAGCCTCCCGCCAACCTTCGTGCCACACTCAGCAGGAGTCCGTTGTACGTGGCGTTGCCGTCCGTGAACTTGAACCGGAGAGCTTCAAAATTTGGATTTCTCCGGGGCAATCCTGCCGCAAAGAACTTACGCCCGTTCACGATCGTTGGCTCTGCGATGTTGGCCTGGACCTGGCGGATGGAGTGGACCGCCTTGGAGCCCACGTAGCCTAAGCTCACCACGGTGCTGGGAAAGATTTCGCGTTGCAGGTTCAGGCTGTAGTGCATCCGATAGGGCTGGCCCGGCAACCAGACAAAGGGTTCCGCCCGTGGGGGCTGGTTGCTCCGAGTCCCGCCGAACGGGTTAGGAAAGGGCGGGGTTAGGATCTGGCCCTGCCGCACAAAGGGGGGATTATTGGTGACAGGGAACTTGTACACGAAGGGCAGATGCTGATCGTAAAAGATACCGAAACCCGCCCTGAGTGAAGTCTTTCCCGTGCCAAACGGATCCCACGCCAGACCTACCCGAGGCGCAAAGTTCTTCAAGCTGGGGTTCCGTCCGAACTGTTCGTCAGTCACCGTGAAGGCCGGATCCACCAAATGGATCAACGCGGACATGGCTCCGCGGGTTTCGATTGGGACCGTGATGAACTCGTAGCGCAGTCCCAGATTGAGGGTAAGCCGCGGCGTCATCCGAATGTCATCCTGGAGATAAAAGCCGAAGAGGCTCTGCCGGAAATAGCGCGTGGTAGAGCCCTCTTCAAACTCGAAGTTCCGCGGGATGTTTCTCAGGAAAGTCTCCAGGCTCGCGAAGCCGTACGAGCCCCCGAAGTTGCTGCTGGAGCGCACGATGTTCGCCTGGATCCTTTTGTAGTTCATACCTACCTTGAGAGAATGGCTTCCTCGGGTGTGGTACAGGTTCTCGGAGAATTCGAACAGGTTGAAAGGTTGCGACCGGGGGGTCAGGGTCCCCGGACCCAGGGTCCTCAGGCCCGAGACCCCGACCGATCCAAAGCGCGTGTCCGGAATGAACCATAGCGATGGACTGACGTTCGGAATCGTAAGGTCGTCGGCGCCACTCACCGATCGGTTCAACCCGAAGCGAAACAAGTTCAACGTGCTCTCGGTGAAAATTCGTTTTTCCTCCAGGGTCACGTACTGGTTTCTGGACTCTTCCACGTAGTTCTCGAATCCCAGGGAGTCCGGCGTGTTGAATGTGGCGTCGTCAAAGGTGTAGCGGGCGAAGAACGAATCGGAGTCGGAGAAGTTGTGGTCTACTTTCACGACGAAGAAGTGCTCGTCGGTGGGACGGGTGGGAGAGCTGAGGTACTCGGCGGTACCGTCGACAAACTGCCGTCCATTGGCTCGGGGGAAAAATTCCAGATACGGTCGGACCGCCTGATGGACGCCCACGTTCCTCAACTGTCCCGGGCGGCTGGGGTCGGGCAGGAACCCGTTTCGGGCATTCTCTCCGGGCACGGTGGCCACGTGGGAAAGACCCAGCCGCTCCCGCAGCGCCTCGTAGCTTCCCAGGAAGAAGGTTTTGTTCTTGGCGATGGGGCCCGAGGCCATGAATCCATATTGATTCCTCTTGAAGGGAGGAATGGGCTTGTTTAGAGCGTCGAAGAAATTCTTGGCATCCAGAGCGCTATTTCGGTGAAATTCGAACACGCTCCCGTGGAATTCGTTGGTCCCCGACTTGGTCACGGCATTGATGACGGCACCCGCCGTCCGCCCAAACTCCGCGCTGTAGCTGCCGGTCAGCACGCGAAACTCCCGCAGGGTCTCCACGCCCAGCATCACTCCCGCCACGCTTCCGGGGGTGCTGTTGATCATGTCGTTGGTGTCGGTGCCGTCCAGGAGAAATGAGTTTTGTTTGGGCCTGGAGCCCGCGATGGAGAGCTGCAGCCCCCTGCCCTGATTGATGCTCGCCGTCACAGTCGTGACCACGGCGGTGCCGGGCTGAAGTGCGATGAGCTGCGACAGGCTTCTTCCGTTCAGGGGTAGGTCATGCACCTTCCGCTCGTCCACCAGCCCCGAAACCTCGGACGTGGTCACGTCCACCAGGGGTGCTTCGCCTGTGACCACCACTCTTTCGGAGATCTCTCCCAACGACAGGGTGAGGTCGACGACGGCCTGCCGGCCTACGGTCAACGTGATGCC
This sequence comes from Acidobacteriota bacterium, assembly GCA_016210925.1. GTDB lineage: Bacteria > Acidobacteriota > UBA6911 > JACQTF01 > JACQTF01 > JACQTF01. Next base: position 29,221 of record JACQTF010000154.1, read on the forward strand.
CTCCCGGACGGCCCTTTTGAAACCCTGCAACTCGGCCTCGATGCGGTAGTTGCCCAGGGCCAGGTTCGAAAAGCGGTACCTACCCTGCTCGTCGGTCACCGACGCGTGGGTTCTCCCCGTGTCCACGTGGACCGCCGATACGGAGACAGCAGGGATCACCGCGCCGGACTCGTCCTTGACGGTTCCCGACACTCCTGACCCGGTTTCTTGCCCCAGCAGTGGGGTCAGGATAGAGGAGAGCAGAATCAACACGATTGGGAAGATCTTCAAAACCTTCATGAACCTGTTCCTCCTTCCAGAGACTGTGACGAGTGAATCTCCACTGAGCGTGTCGCGTTGCCGGTCCGGCCAGTGCTCTCGACGGTTGGCGATTCCTTTGGTCGCAGGTTTCATTTTCGGCACCTCCGAGTATGCAGGAACCCTAGGCTCTCTTTACCACCCAGCGGGATGATTTATCAACAAAAAAGCAGAAAAATCTTGCAAGCCCGTAGTCGGTGGGGCGTAGCCGGATCAGGGTGGTCGCAGGGTGGCCAATTCTTGGAATCAGCTTGACAGGGGGGAGGCAGCAGCTATAATCGCCCCGTCAGGATCAGGAAAGGATCCTTCGAGTCCGATTTTCCACCCCCCGCTGCCGAGCGGAGAACCGCTGAAGGGTGACTGCGCGTCACAGTTTTCACTTGAAGGTGTCGCGGGAATTCCGCGCTTCTTTGAGTAGTTTCCTCACTGCAATTTTTGACCATGTGGCAAAGCCTGCAAGGAGATGAAAAGATGAAAAAGACATCTGGCTCAGTTTTGGTCATGGTTTTGTGCTCTGGTCTGGCCTGGGCCCAGGGTGAGCAAAAGATCCTGGCGAAGCTGGGCTCTCCACAGACCATTGTGTATAACGCCAAGATCGTGACGGTGGAAGACGCTTCGTTCAGTTCCAACTTGGGGACCATTGCCCAGGCCATGGCGATTCGGGACGGAAAGGTCCTGGCGGCGGGAAGCAACGACGAGATCAGAGCCCTGGCGGGTCCTCAGACCCGGTTGACGGACCTGAAGGGCAGGACCGTCGTGCCGGGCTTTATCGCGGTGCACAATCATCCGCAGGACTGGGCGCCCGTGGTTCCGCAGATCATGCAGAAGGTAGTGCCTGAGAGCCTCATGGTGAATCGCTTCTTGACCGGGCCTCCCAGGGAGCAGATCGAAAAGTTTCCGCAGGTTCTGGACGAAGCAGTGAAGGCTGCCAGGCCCGGGGTTTGGATTCAGATCGTCTTCTTCTGGGACATCACCGTCTCACCCGAAGACCCGTACATACGCTGGGCGGGGACCCGCATCACCAAGGAACAACTGGATCGGGCGGCGCCCAATCATCCGCTGTTGGTGCGATCGCGTCCGGCCATTTTGGCCCAGGACATCAGCGGTATGTTCAATCAGAAAGCGATCGACGTGTTCCGAAAGGAAGGCCCGCCGGACTTTATGAAGGACTATGACCAGCTGGCCCGAGAAGAGAAAACGGGTGTTTTAGGCGGGTTAATCTATCGGACGCTGATACCGGAGGTCATCTTCAAGAATCACCTGGATCTGTATACGGAGATGATGAGGCTGGACCTTTCCTGGTGGGCCGGGCTTGGGCAGACGACGTTCGGGACCTTTCTCTATCATTACCCGAACGTGCTTAAGGCGTTTCGGCTTTTGGACCGGCGGGGACAGATGGATAATCGATTGGCCTGGGGATGGGGCGAGCTGCCCCAGGCGGCCTGGGAGCGGGACTTCGAAGACCCCTTTTTGGTTGCCGATCTGGCCACGCGGGAGGGAACGGGTACCGACTACATGTGGTACATGGGGACCGGTGAGGTGGGCGGCCCCTGCACCAGCATGGAGCCGCTCCCCTCCAGACCGAAGGGAACCCGCCTGGTCTTGCCCGGCGGAGGCTGCGAAGGCGAGTACCACCCCGGGGGAGCGGTCTGGAATGCTCTTTACAAAGTGGTAAAGGAAGGAGGCCGAGTGATTGGCTCCCACCAATGGGGGGACGTGGATATCAACAACATTTTGAACTTGATCGAACAAGCGAGCAAAGAGGGTGGCTTGACGCCCGAGGAGATCCGGGCCCGGCGGCACACGGCCGACCACATGCAGGGGTGGCCTTGGCCGGATCAAATCCCTCGGATCAAAGAGTTGGGAATGATCCTGGGAGGAACCAACCTGTTCATTTTTCAGGACTCGCCACGCTGGCTGCGGGATTACGGAGAGAAGGCCCTGGACATGGTGGTTCCCCGCCGGAGTTTGGTGGAGGCGGGAATCATGAGCGGTATCGAGCTGGACAAGCCGTACGAGGTGACCGACAAGAACGTGTTTACTTACCTTTCCTGGTCGATTCACCGGAGAGCCCAGGACGGCAAAGTCTATGCGCCCCGTCAGCGAATCAGCCGGGAGGTGGCCCTGAAGACCGCCACCATCTGGCCTGCGCACTATGTCCTGAAAGAAGACGTGTTGGGTTCGTTAGAACCGGGGAAGTTTGCCGATTTTCTGGTGCTCGACAAGGACTATCTGAGAGTTCCCGAAGACGAGATCGCCAACGTTCGTGTTCTCATGACCGTGGTAGGAGGAAAGGTGGTGCATCTCGTTCCTTCCCTGGCCAAAGAGCTGGGGATGCAGCCCACCGGCGCCGCGGTCGAGCTGGGAGGGCCGGCGGCGAAATACTGAGTCTGTCTCGAAAGAGAATTCCCGTGCACGTCTTGACTCAGTGCATGTAAAAGAAGCAGCCATAGAGAGGCACGTCCGGCGGGATGACGGTGATGACTCCATCCATGCCTCGCGCTTCCAGTGTCTTTCCGTCCACCGACCGCACCTTCTGTTTCGAGTTCTTCAGCTTGATCACAGTATAAGCGGCGGCATCCTTGGCCACCTCAAAAGCCAGTTTGAGCAATTCCCCTTGGGAAATGGCCTCGGTGGCGGACATTTCGACCTGCAAGAGACTTTGTTCGGCGTTGTCTCCGGAATCCTTCAGCCGCGTCTTGATTTCAGCCCCCGCCGATTCCGCAGCGGAACCTTTGATGGCCTCCCTGAAGGAAATCAGCTTCCCGGGGAAGGAGATTTCCAAGGAAATGTGTGCTGTCCGAAAGTCGTCCGTCGTGGAAAGAGTGACTGGCAAGAATGCCTGTTTACCGGGAGGGGTGTTATCCACCCCTACGTCCACGGTGACGCCGGACTTTCCCTGTGCCTGGACCCCTGTGGTCGCCAGCCAGAGGGGCAGGGCCAAAGCCAAGGCAGCCCGTCTTATGAAGCTATTCCGAGAGGTGTGCCTAGTTTCCAACGGGCGGTATCCAGTCCTCTCTTAAGAGTTGATCCGGGTTGCCGTACTTGGCGGCAAGGGCGCGAACTTCGGGGTCATCCAACACCATCAGGTGCCCGTCTTTGACAATCGTTTTCCCGTCTAAGATATAAGTCGCGTGATAGAGCTCCGTGTCGCGGTGCTGAACGGGATGCCCTGATCGCTTCTGGAATTCCAGGTTTCCATTCGCCCCAATGCTGGTTCCATAGGCCAGGTGCAGAACTCCGGATCGCCTGCGCCCTTGGGCTCCGCCCCACCATTTGGCGCCACCCGTGAGTTTTTCAACATTCAGCGCCCGGATCGCTTTCGGGTGAGTTCCCAACGATATCTCTTCCAACCAGGCGATGCCGGGTTCTCGAAACCCTGGATAGTGTATATCCTTATACTTTTCGTTGACCGCCTTGAGGGTCTCACCGAATTTGCCACCCCCTTCGATGGACACCGCCTTGCTGTCCTGAATGGTGAGCTTGATCTTCGGGACCGGCCCGGTATGAAGTTGATTGGCGACTTCCACCCCGTTTGCCCTCGTATTGTAGGCTGCCGGCCGCATGGTAATGTGGCCCGGGGTGCGAGGGACGTCAAGGCCTCCAGGCAGTTTCTTCATGTCCTCCCAGAATCGGGGATCGATCTCGACGGTCACATCGGTGCCCAACGGGTCGGTCACCTTCAACTGGCGGGCGTTCACCATCTGTGCCCAGACCTTCTTGTTGATGAGGTCAAACAGTTCACGGGGAAAAGAAAGTTCGCCCGAATACAGCAACTCGGGGGTGACCCAGGGAAAGCGAACCCAGCGCGCATCGTGTTTCTTCCTGTGCCCATACCAGTCATCGGGCAAAAGATGCGCATCGGTGAAGCGCGCGATCGGAATGACCAGGTCCGCGGTCTCCATGGCCTGAAAGACATAGTCGGGCCACCAGACCTTCAAGAATACTTCTTCCAGGATGTCGCTGGCATCCGTGAGTTCGGGAAACCCTCTCAGTTTGATCACCGTCAGATCCACTCTTGGCACTTCCAAAATGCCGGTTTCGAGCGCTTCGACCACCAGCGGATCCACCGTTCTGTCGGTCACGATCAGCACTTTCTCGCCGCCCTTCAAATTCGGTGCGTTGCCGCCATCGCCCATTTTCCCTTGAAGGTAATTGCGCACATTCGGCAACAGATCCTGTTTGGTGAGTTTCTTGTTGGCGTAAGTGGGCACCCGCGGCTGCAGGTAATTGTCCGCTGCCGCTGCAACTGCCGTCACCAGGGCGGCCACCACGACCAGAACCGTGGAAAAGTGTTTATGCGTTGCCCTCATTGTCCGTCCTCCTCAGCTCAAAAATTCACTCTCAACGCGAACTGAATTTGCCTGGACGTGCTGCGGGTCTCCCCGATCACTCCGGCCGATGGATTGTAGTTCCCGTTTGCCA
>JACQTF010000144.1 GCA_016210925.1 Acidobacteriota bacterium
CATTGTGTGCGAGTCGCCGGTGTCCAACGTGACGGACTTGAATTACGCTTTCTTGCAGGGCGTGATCGCCCGTCTGGGTGGAAAGATTCATTGCCGGTTCCTGCGCAACGCTCGCGTGGAGGAGATCCGTCTCCTGAAGAAAGCGGCCCTCAACATCCTGGCGAACTGTGACGCACCCTCCCTCACGGTCAGAGAGTATTTGGAAAAGCGGTTTGGCCTGACGTTCTTGGACGAGCCGTGGCCGGTGGGATTCCGTGCCTGCGAGCGCTGGACCCTGCGTCTGGGGGAAATCCTGGGTCGCGCTGCGGCAGCCCGCGCCTGCGTGGAGGAGAAACGCGGCGTTTATGAAGAGCTGCGGGAGGGTCTCAAAGCTTATTTCCGAGGGATCCGCGTTCTGGTAGCCGCCTACGAAGGCCAGTTGGATTGGGTATTGGAAATGCTGGCCGACGTTGGGGCGGAGGTGGTCAAGATCGGTCTGTTCCAATCGTGTCAGAATGAGTTTCTTGCCAGCTGGGCGCGGGCGGTGCCGGTGGAGAGCGATTATTCTTCGGAAAAACGGTTGCGCGACATCGGGGCCCTGCGGCCGGACCTGGTATTGACCAATTATGTTCCCCGGGAGATCCCAGGCGGCGTTGGGGTGGCGGCTTTGCCGCTTCAACCCCAGGGGGGGTTCTGTGGCGCTTTGGCCCATGCCCGGCGGTGGGCTCTAGCGATCCATCCATTGTCGGAAGGCTGGCGTTTGGACTATGGCCGATTTCACGGGAAGTAGGGGTACGCATCTGCGGCCTGACGCCCTCGGCGGCGCTGTGGCCGCTTTCGAGGGCGTTCGCGGAGGTGTGGGCGTGATCAATGCCCCGACGGGCTGCAAGTTCGGCATCGGTTGGGCCGCCGATGTGCAGGATCCCTTCGGTTCCAGCCTGGATCCCATGGATTATTCCGAACAGTTTTACTTTGGCCAGGCCCGCGCGCCCAGCACGGCTCTGGACGGGATGGATTACGTCTACGGTTCCTCTCCCAAGCTGAAGGATTTGCTGAGGGTTTTGGACAGCAAAGGCCACAGCATCATCGGTGTGGTCAACGGCCCCGGCACAGCTCTCATTGGCGACGATCTGAGGTCGCTGGTGAAAAACCTGGAGCTGAGAACACCGGTGGTCGTTTCCGACCTGACGGGTTTTATGGGCTGCATGGCGGACGGTTTTCAAAAAGCCACCCTGGAACTGCTTCAGGCCTTAGCCCCAGAGGAACGGCCCATCCAGCCTCGACGCATCAACCTCCTTGGCCCGATGCTCTTTCAAAAAGATTGGGCTATGGACTTACGGGAGCTCCGGAGCAACCTGGCCGTGATGGGTATCGAAGTCGGTTGCGTGCTCACGGCAGGCGAAGGCCTGGAGAACATTCGCCAGCTTCGGTCCGCCGCGCTCAATGTGGTCACCCAGGAGGAGTACGGCGGCCAGCTGGCGGCCTTTCTGGAGAAGAGCTATGGCATGCCCTTCCTGTCGCTGGACGTTTTATCTCCCTATGGGATCGAAGCGACGGACGTCTGGGGGCGCGAGGTAGCGCGGGCGCTGGGGGTCTCCGGGGAGCCGTGGGAGCTCTCGTCGCAGCGGACGCGCAAAAAGGCGGTCCACGCCCTGGCTCGGTTCGCTACCCGGACGGGTTTGCCCCGGGGCGTGCCTTACGCCTTCGTGGGGGACTCGTCCCAGGCGGCGTCCTGGACCCTGTTTTTGACCGACTACCTGGGGATGCGCCCCGTGGTGCTGGGCCTGCACGAAGTAGGGGAACGGTCCCTGGCGTTCCTGAAACACTTTTTAAGGGAAAGGAACCTTTCTGCGGATCTCCTTGTTCACCCGGATCAGTACGTTCTTCAAGAATCGCTGCGGGAAAGGTCCCCATGGGTGGTTCTGGGGAGCCGTTTTGAGGAGCAGATTTTGCTCTCATGGCCGAGCCAGAGCCGTCCGCTCTTCATCGAGGCGGCCTATCCCGGTTGGGGCAAGGTCCGGCTGACCCACCGGCCCCTCATGGGTTGGGACGGTTGTCTGACCCTCCTGGAAGATTTGATCAATGCCCTCCAGGTGCACTCGACGGCCAGCCTTTAGTCCCCTCAGCCAGCTGGCTCCGGTTTCAGCGAGAGATGGGCAGGAGAACGCAATACGTAGATAGCCTGGATCGAAGGATCTTGATCCCCGAGCCCCCGCGGCGGGTCGTGAGCCTGGTCCCCAGCATCGGGTGCAAGACCGTCGCCCGATTTAGGTCATTCGGATCCTCGTCATGTTCCCAGTTCACAAAGTGTGAAACATCAGTGAAGCAGCGGTATCAAGTGCACCTTCCAACAGCCGCTGAGCCGCGGTCAAGGAATCGCGTGTTAGTTTAGCCGACCATCTTGTCGTAGTCGGCATGACTGCCGATCCAGAACCACAAGATCCCTCCCTCCGCCTCCACTCCCAAAGCCCGATAGGCGCGGCCTACCCGAACCGAGAAGAATCGACCAATCCGCTTGAGATGCAGGGACGGATGTGTCGGATCCTGCTTCAGGAGAGCGAATTTCTTATCGGCGAGCTCCCTCACCCGCTCTGGTAGCTGACGGTATCTGGACCAGAACTCCGGGGTAGCGTAATGCTTCAAAGCGGTGTCGTCTTTCCTGCCCGGTGTGCCTCAAGTGCCGCGTCCGCGAGCCCATCCAGTTTCCCTGCTTCGACGTCAGCCTCGATTTCCTGGTCCCACGCCTCAGCGTCGAACTCCAAGAACCACCTACGCAACGCAGCGCGGTCCTCCCGGGTTAGAGACCGGATCTGCTCTTCGATCGCCTCTCTCTTGCTCATTAGACCCTCTCAGACACACAGGTTTAGGTAAGTATAGCACGCAGCGCGGGTGGTTGGCTAACAGCCCAGATCAGCGGATCAGCGGCGGTGCTCCGTCGCTTGCGCCGGCGCCGCCCGCTGCATCTGGTTGTTCGGCGGCTCACAGCCTCACGGCTTTTCCGTGAAGCGGACGCGTTTCCCGGGAAAGCGACGGACGACCTCGAGGTTGTTCTTGAAGTCCGGGTTCCCCGTAAGAGCGTAGGCCTTCTCGATGCACTCGATAGCCTGATCCGGGTGTCCGAGTTCATGCAGGACGATCCCCAGCATGTTCCAGCTTTCCGCGTCGTTGGGAACCTGCTGAACCATAAGTTCGAAGGTCGCCTTGGCGGCTCGGAGGTCTCCAGCCTTGTACTGCGCGAGGCCGTCTGCGTAGTGTTGTGCCGCGGCCGCGCGCTTTGAGTACACCCGAATCCCGCCGCTCGGCCCGGGGTTCTGCGAAAGCTCGAACGTCTTCGACCGTTCGGCATCCAGCTCCGCTTTGAGTCGTGAGTTCTCAGCTTGGTAGACCTGGATCTGCCCTTGCAGCCCCTTCACCTCGCCGTTGAGAGCGATGATCCGCTTTTCCTCATCGGACAGTGTCCAAGAATCCAGAATCGCTTGGAACGCTACGGAAAGGAGCGCTCCCACCACAAGCGCCACGATCGGAGCCCGCTTGGGATAGTGCACGAAGCAGTACTCTGCTCCGAGCATTGCTGTCTTGGAGCACCGATCCTCAGTGCCTGTCGCGAAGGCGCCGCATTGCCTGTGTCGCATCACGCCTCCCCCAGCCCGAACGCATCGCTGTCATCGTGTCCGCCGAACGCCCCGGGTGAGCCGCGCGAGTTTTGCGAGCGTCGGACTCGAACCGGTTGTTATGTGCCGTTTAATGGTGAAATACGGTCAATCTTTCTCTTTATGTTCCTTGCTGCATTCCAGAGATCAACAGCACGCTGGGCGTTCAACCAAAACTCAGGCATGTTGCCAAACAGACGAGAGAGACGCAACGCCATCTCGGGGCTTACCGCGCGCCGTTCCCGAAGCAACTCATTGACAGTCTGGCGTGACACCCCAAGGGCCTTGGCAAAACTCGATACCGTCAGTCCGTAATCCGGCAAGAAATCCTCACGGAGCATCTCCCCCGGATGGATGGGGCGAACCTTCCTTTCTCTCTTGTTAGGAATACTCATCTGGTGCCTCGCCTCAATGATAATCCGTTAACTCAACATCATAAGCATCGCCGTCCACAAACCGAAAGCAAATCCGCCACTGATCATTCACGGAGATCGAATACTGTCCCTCTCGGTCCCGTTCCAGTTTATGAAGTTGGTTGCTGGGAGGGACCCTCAAATCTTCCAAGCCCGCTGCCAAGTCGAGATATTCCAGTCTCCGCGACGCCCGTTTCCAGATTTCTGAAGGAAATCGTTTCGATTTGCCTGTCTCGTACAACTCCTGCGTGTACCGGTCGGCAAAGGTTTTAATCACACGCAAGCGTAAACTGTCACGTGACGCTTGTCAATGCCGATCTGGAAGGTCATCGTATAACGCCTTGCCGCTGAGCCAGTTGTACGGCCTCACAACTAACCCAAGTTCGTCACGAAGCGGGTTAAATGGCACCTAAGAGTACGTGAAGGAGGAGCGCCGTTCGTGGGATTAATGGAAGATAGGGGGGGCGGACCGGTCGGCCTCGACACGACTCTCTTCATCTATTTCATCGAGGAGCACCCGCGGTTTCTGCCGGTGGTGGAACTGATCGTCACCGCCCTAGACGCTGGCCCGCTGGAAGGGGTCACCTCCAGCCTGACGCTGCTCGAGACGCTGGTGGCGCCCTACCGCGCTGGAAATATGCGGCTGGTCGAGCGCTACCAAGCGCTGCTCACACGCAGCCGGCGCATCCGCCTGATGGATCTGGACCGACCACTCCTCCGCGCTGCCGCCCAGCTTCGCGCCGCCGTTCGACTCAAAACACCGGATGCCCTGGCGCTCGCTGCCGCATTGGCGGCGAACTGCGCCGCCTATCTGACGAGCGACGAAGATCTCCCACCCATCCCGGGGCTGCGGATCCTGCAGCTTCGGAAGTACCTCCCTGTCCCTTGAGGCCGTGAGATCCCTCTCTGACCGCAGCGGAAGGGTCTGGTACGGAAGAAGCTTTCACCACCCACCTGGCCGCGATTCAAGAAACCATCGAGCGAAGGTTCCGGTTTTTCTTATCCCTTGCGCTTGAACTCAAGCCCGGCGAGGAACAGGTGCGGTCCGTCAGTGCGATTCGTCCGCACGGCGCCGGAGGACGTCCCTCTCGTTATCCCACGGTACGAGTTGCCGCACTCCTTCACGGCGTCGAGCCAGAGCCACTCGTCCCGCGCGTGTGCCAGGTGCTCCTCCGACACGTGGTTGAGAGCCCGGCGCACCGACCCGGGTCGAGGAGCGCGGCTTCCACCAGCACAATTCTCGCTCAGGTGCATCACTCCGCTCCGTGGGATTTAAGGGATGCCGATCACCCGAAGGCCCAAGGAACGGGCCGCCATCGCCAGGGTGGTGTCGTGGGTGGCCATGAGGAGGTCCTTTCGGGCCTGCTCGCGCCACAGCATCGCCGTCGCAAGGTGGATGGCGTCCAGGGTCCCAAGCTCGGTGGGCAAGGGCTGCGCTGCACGTGTTAGAACCGGCCGGGTCGGCTCCACGATTTCTATTGCCTCCAGCAATCGGAAGATGGCCTCGCGGCGGATGGCGATGTCCTCGTCTGAGATGGCGTGCCGCAGCCGGAGTCGGTCCAGGGTCCGAAGGCACTCTACCTCCACGACGGCGCTGGCAACGCCCAGACGAATAGCCGTCCATTCTTTCAATGCTCCCGGTTGACCCAACACCATACGCAAGAGCACGGACGAATCGAGGTAAGCAATCATCGCTCGCCCTGCCGTTCTTCCAACAGAAGGGCGACCACGTCCGTCCCGACCTTCAGGGGCGGAGGAAGAGGGATCTTGGGTAGTCTTGGCGAGTTGGGGAGCGGCCGCCGAACACTCAGCATCGCAGCCTGGTTGGTGTACGGCACAATGCGGGCGATGGGCGTGTCGCGATCCAACACTGTCAGGGCCCGCCCACGCCGGACACCACGCAGATGCTCGCTTAACCGAGCTTTGAGATCAGCGATACGGACTTTCTTCATGACCTAAAGATAGCCAGAACTAGTCATGATGTCAAGCCCTTCACCGTGTTGAAGTGTTGAAGGGGCCTGCGACGGCGCGCCGGGCAGGCTAAGGGGCTGCGGCTTTCAATCCCAAGGAAAAAACGCAAAGCCCGGAGATGGAACGATCCATTGGCGTCTGAATGGCGGGAGGCTCATCAACGCACAGGCGCCTTGGAGAGATTTCTGCGCTGGGGAGACTTGCTGCGGGACTCGGCAACCCTAAAAATGGGCAATCTCGGAAAAATTCCAAAAATCACTTGACACAGATATTCCATAGGGGTTATATTCCTAATGTGGAATGGGAGGTCGAATACACTGATGCGTTCGAGAGATGGTGGGACGGTCTTACTGAAGCGGAGCAGGAGGATATCAACGCCAAGGTGATACTCCTTCAGACGTTCGGACCGGCACTCCGGCGTCCGCATTCCGACGTGATTGCTTCGTCGAAGCACCCAAATATGAAGGAGCTGATCATTCAGCATCGTGGACAGCCTTACAGGGTCCTGTATGCTTTTGATCCTCGTCGCTGTGCGATTCTGCTTGTCGGAGGCAATAAGACGGAGACAACACGTGGTACGAACAGTTTGTTCCTATCGCAGACAGGCTTTATGACGGGCACATTGCCACATTGAAAGAGGAGGGGCTTATCGATGGCTAAGAATTTCAAGCTTTTGCAGGGAAGAATGTCACCTGAGGCGCGTGCCCGTTCGGAGGCCAAGGCGGATGAACTGATCAGACAAATGGCCCTGGACGAATTGCGGGTTGCGCGCGACTTAAGCCAAGAGCATCTTGCTGAACTACTCCACGTCAAACAATCGGCGATCTCCAAGATGGAACGTCGGACAGACATGTACGTGAGCACGCTGCAGAAGTTTGTTCAGGCAATGGGCGGGACTTTAGAGATACGAGCCCTGTTCCCTGAAGGGGACGTTCTGATAACACAGTTCGGGAAGCTCCGTAAGCACGAATGAAGGTGAAACCTGCTACCAAGCCTAAGCTGCCGATGAAGGCCTGTGGGTATAGTGTACGATGGCGCGCCTCTTTTTGCTAACAGCAGGGTCACCTGAAATCATCAAGGAGAGTTTCTGATCGCAGAGTTCTTTCCAAGGTCCTCCTGCCCGCCACACCCCACCGGCTCAGAAGCAAGCATCCTGGATCAATGCGCCGCGTCGCCCCTGGATTAGTACTAAAGGCTGGCCGCGGGGTGCATTACTTTTGAGACTGGGTTGAGCGTGAGGGCCACGCCGCATCGCCGCCGGAGCACTTATGCTGTTCGTCGCTCGTGGGGTTTACGTGGCGCTCTGCAAAGCGAGGATTCTCTTCTTCACTGCTCGTGGGAAATCCACAAAGACAAAATGGCTCCTGTGATACAGGTAGTCCTCACCACTCTCGTCAACGATGCGAACCAAGTCATCCTTAGCAGCTCTCGGATCCGGAAGAATCCGATAGACTTTGCCAGGAATCAGCGACGCGTGATAGTCGGTGTTATCGACACACAGAGCGAAGGGTTTCGTCGGTGCTTTCATGGCTCTTCCAAATAGCGTTTGATTTTCAGGTCTCTCTTCCCGATCCCATGCGCCTCATGCCAATGCAACTCTACCCTGCGTAGGGCTCCGTTCGGGAGACGAACGGTGGCGATACCTTTCAGCTTCCGCCATCGACCCCGACCATACGCCTTACGGAGGTGCGCGCGAAGGCGAATCCCCGGGCCGACTGCAATGACCTCAACGTCTGTGATTGGGCCAAGAACCTCAAATTTCATCCGCCTCCACGGGCAATCACCTCCGAACTACGCAGGCCACTTAAGGGGAGACACGCTGAGCTCTGCCGCCAAGAAATCCTATCACAGGACGAGTTTGATAGCTGGATACTCCAGGTGCGCGGGAAAGTGCGCGCCAAGAGATAGGAAATTAGAGAAACAGATAGGAAATCCCTTTTCCACCCCACGGAGGAGCCTATCAGATTCCCGGAGGGAAAAACCACCAAAAACTACCGAAATGAGAGACGGACCGCCCGGGCTGCCCCTTTTTGGCGCCGCGGACTCTTGCTCGGGCTGGCGGTAAACAGACCCGTACCCGACGCGGGGCGGCGCCGGAGGCGTTTCGGGCGGGGGCACGTGCCACAGGCCTAGAGGGGGTGAGGATTCGCTGGACGCTCAGCCGGGCTCACCAGTCCAGCGCGGAGAACGTCCGGGTCGCTTCCTGGCCTTTGTTCTTTTGGGTGCGGTATTATCTTAGCGAATTGAACAGCGCGGTGAACGAACGATGGGAACAATCCCGGGTACGAGGCCCTCGTCGTCTCGCGGCCGGCTGCTGCGCCGGACGCTGACGCTGGCGGCCGTCCTGGCGGTGCTTGCCTTCCTGCTGTGGCGCTATACGCGGCCGCACCCCGTGCCGGTGGTAGCGGCGGAGGCGGTTCGCCTCTCCAGACCAGGAGCCTCAGATGGACCGCCTGCTCTCCGAAGTCCTTCCGTTGCTTCGGCATGGTTTTGTCTGGAACCCGTTTCTTAACCTGGCCTAACCGGTTGTCTGGGCGCGGTTGGCCTTTCAGGGGTGATACTATGCGAGTAGGTTATTCGAACAAAATGCTGGAATTACTCACTGATCGGTGTTTCTTTCCTCATGGGGTGTAAGTCCCCTCCCAGGATGAGTTTTCGCTGGCTTGCAAAAACCAAACTCACACGCTCCCCCTTATTTACACACAGAAAATTACAACACCGGTCAATCCTTGTTCTGCCGCGTCGTCTGAATTTTTAGGCGCTGAGTCGACAGCTTAATTTTGATGTAAGTCCACTTTGGGCCAACCTTGCACGACATGATTTCACCACCAGACCGCTCAGGCTTCATCGATATCTTCTTCCTCATTTTCCTCCCTCCTATGGCTTCGATGTTTGCTTCAATTGTAGTGAGGGACTGGGTCAGCACAGCCGCGAACGGCTGCGCCAACCCACGTCACTATTCAACTACTACGGCCTCCGGTACTTCAGGTATGCGTCCACGATGGCGTGCAAATTGAGGTAGCACGCCAGTTCTTTGCCCATGACTTGGGGATTAGATTGCCCAGGTCCAGGGACGGTGTAGGTGGCTTTGGCTTGTTTGCAGAGGTCGTCCAGATCGAAATCGTCAGGGATTTTGAACTGCCAACGGCCGTCGGGCAGTTTCGTTGTTAACTTGCCGAGGGCGGACAATATCGGGAAGACAATACCAGCAGGAACGCCGTCCTCAGCTACCTCTTTGTTCTTATTCTTTGTCACAGAACGCAGAACCGAAAACCCGTTATATGACCGCAGTTGTTTGTAGATCTGCCACGCGTCCCACGCAACGTCTTCAAAGAAACGCTTGGCTTCTGGGTAGAGGGTAGGAGATTTGGCGATCTCGGCGAAGTCTTTCAGGCACGTGGCTTTTTGAGAGTAGGCATACACTCTTATCCCCTCACTGCCGCCCTTACCCTTAAGCGGGCGAGCCATCGGAACCGTCGAGGGAATCATCGCAGTGATGACCTGTATTAGCTTCTCCGTATCGAGGTAGTTATCTCCCACGTCAGTCTCTGACTTGCGCAATTTGATCGAAGGGTTACCCTGCTGTATGGCTGCCTCGAGGTCGTCAAAAACGCCTCTAGCTCCGTAAGTGGAGACTGGAAGAACCGCATTCTGATAGTTCCTGGCAATGGTTATTTCCGCTGCTAGGCGCTCGTCGGTGCAGACGATGATCTCGAAGTTGACGCTGGGGTAGGCGGCATCCTCCGGATGTTCGGAAAAATAGTCCCGGAGAACCCCCCGGGTCTGCGTACCATTAATGATCGAAGGATCGCTCAGCTTGGCCCTACGGTCTTTGTCGTCTAACACTACCTCTCGCGTGATGAGGGTGATGCCGCCATTGAGGATAGGAAAAGCCGAACGATCTCCATCAAGTTGATCCCTGATAGCCTTGTTGACATTCGTCTCCTTCTTGACGGGCTTTCCGTCCACCTTCTCTTGCAGGTAGTCCCGGATGTTTAGATCGTCCGGGATATCAAAAAATTGATTGGCTCCTGCATTTCCGCAATAGCGTCTGCGACTGGCCGCCGCCTCCTCGGGTGGGGTGACGTTTCTGAGGGAATTGTAGTGAATTGTGTAGATTTCTGACATGGCCTTCCTCCTTGTGGGTGTGCTGCTTTCCAGGCCGCCCGGTTGATTTCAAGAGCCTAGCGGATCCAGACCGCCGCACAAGAATTTAGGCTACCTGTGGAATATAGGCAGGAGTGGCAGGGTTTGATCACTCTGTTCTCCGTTCACCTACCTTCCCGTCCGCGGAGCACCACTCCAGGACGCTGGTAGCAAGAACAATCGCAATATAAACAACTACCGGCGCCATTGTCAAGCAAAAAGCTGCTTGACAGCAAAATGGGGCTGTGCGCTGGGCGGACGGGACCTTTTCGCTCTCGGACCGCCCGGCGGCCCCTTTTTGGTGCCGCGGTCTGTCGCTCGGGCTGGCGGTAAACAGACCCGTACCCGACGGGGGGCGGTGCCTGGGGCGGTTTAGTCGTTTGGTCGTAGGCGCGGGCTTGTTGGCGACCCTGTCATCAAAGGTGATCTGGGAGGGGGATGGCGGCGGCGCCCTTTTGCGCGGGGGCACGTGGCACAGGCCCAGATGGGTGAGGATGCGCTGGATGACGGCCGGTCTTCGAGGAAGGAAATCATCCGCATGCGGCCGGAGCAGTCCGGGCAGATAAGGATCAACCGGGCCCAGTGTAGGCGCGCCTCTTTCTTGAAGTCGGACTCGGCCCCTGGACTGGGCACGGGCACGCTGCAGGCTGGACTGTTCTGCCTCTTCTTCTTTCGTTCCCCGCGTACGCGGTGAGAGTACCAGCCATAGTAGTGCACCATCTGTTTCCATTTATTGAGGATGTGAGCGCTCAGTGGCGCTAACCAGTCCAGCGCGGAGAACGTCTGGATCGCTTCCATGCCGGCCTACCGTTACAGGCGAGACCTCCCGGATTTTCCCACCCTGCCAACCTTCAAGTCAGTGGTGAGGAACTGGGCCAGGACGCATGGAATTCCCCGAAAGAGAGGTCCGTATCGCAGCCATCGGAGAGCCCAGATCGCTTACATGAGGGAGCACGAGGGGAGGACGTTCCGGCAGATCGCCGAGGAGATGGAGATCAGCCCCCAGGCAGCCCATCAGCTATGGAAAAGACACATCCAGTGATCTCGTCACATGTGATTAACGTTTAGTGCCACAAGTTCGGTGAAATTCAGATGCCTGATTGGAGTTTTATCTCTTGAACCAAAGCCCGTGCAAATTGGCCTTCTTGCCAGTTCGACTCGGAATAGTGCTCCCTGAGTCTTTTTGAGAGCTGTTTTGCCTCATCCTCAGAAAACTCTTCCAAGGTTGCAAACAAGATTTCACCGTCTTTTGGAATGACGATCTTCACCGTCGTGGGTATTTCGATACATCGATGAATAGCATTGGCTGCGTCGCAAATCCATGGAACTCGATCTTCTCGCCAGTCTTGCCACAGTAGAACGAGTAATTCACGTTCCAGTTCAAGGCCACAATTGGCACCCTTTCTGCCTCTTCGCTGGTCGCCTGGATAAAAAGTTCTGCCACGCCAACGGCGCGGTTTGCCCCAGAGGAATTCACTAACTTGTATCCGTGTTCAGCTTCGTTTCTCGGATCGATGATCAATTCATGGATAACGGGTGGGATTGATATTCCAATGTCTCGTAGAACCTGGGTCTTTTCCGGGTACGTCTTCCCGACAAATGGTAGGAGGTAGTTGGCAAGAATGAGCCTATCAATCCTGGCGCACGTTGCTCGCTTCGCGTTGGCCAGAGCGTTGCAGAAGCCGCGATCATCACCAGCTCCGAGATCCAACTTCGCCCAACCGAGGTAGGTCTGGGGCGATAGCCGGTTGGCGGGCAGCCAATCGCACGTAGAGGCTTGCCGAGTAGGGATCGTTTGGGCTCCACTGAGAATGTCTGCTGGCTCCACTTGTCTAAGTGAAAATCGCTGCCCCATGGGTTCCCGCCTAAGAAAGCTGTGGTCAACTCTGTCAGCGCGGCCAGGATAGCATTCAGGCCAGTGCCGGTTCAAACCTGAGCATCTTCCCAGGCGGCACTGATCTCACGCCCGTCGGGGGGAGAAGGAGGGGGCAGGGGAAGGAGAAGGGGTAAGGGGGATCAGGATGGGGTGGGGAAGGATGAGGGGGCTGGATTTGCCGGTTTCACCATTGAGGCACGCCCGCAACGAATGGCTGGAGGACCTGTCAAAAGACGCTGGAATTATGTGGAGTGGTGGCACAGCTCTTGCGGCCAGAAGGGCCTGACCGGCGAGAAGATAGGAGAAGCAGGGGCGGACCACTTCACATAATCAAACGCTTCACATAAGGAAATAATCCGCATGCGGCCGGAGCAGTTGGGGCAGATCAGGGGATCCACCTAGCCTAGTACACTTTTTTGATCCACCGGGCCCAGGCGGCGCGCCTCTTTCTTGGAGTCGGGCTCGGCCTCTGAACAGGGCACGGGCACGCTGCCGGCTGGACGCTCGGCCGCGCTCACCAGTCCAGCGCGGAGAAGGTCCGGATCGCTTCCTGGCCTTTGTTCTTTAGGGTGCGGTATTATCTTGTGAACATCGCGGTGAACGATGGGAACAATCCCGGGTACGAGGCCCTCGTCGTCTCGCGGCCGGCTGCTGCGCCGGACGCTGGCGCTGGCGGCCGTCCTGGCAGTGCTTGCCTTCCTGCTGTGGCGCTATACGCGGCCGCAGCCCGTGCCGGTGGTAGTGGCGGAGGTGGACCGCGGGCGGGTGGAGCGGTCGGTGGCCAACACGCGCGCGGGCACGGTGAACGCCTGCCGGCGCGCCAAGCTGGCGCCGCCCGCGGGCGGACAGATCGTGGCGCTGCCGGTGCGCGAAGGCGACCGCGTGCGCGCCGGCCAGGTGCTGCTGGAGCTGTGGAACGAGGACGCGGCGGCACAGGCGCGCTTGGCCGAGGAGCAGGCGCGCACCGCGCGGCTGCGGGTGGAGGAGGCGTGCGCGCGCGCCGACGTGGCCGAGCGCGATGCGGAGCGCGCGGGGCGGCTGCACCGCGACGGCCTGATCCCGGACGAGCAGCACGACCGCGCTGTCTCCTCGGCCAAGACGCTTCGCGCCGCCTGCGAAGCGGCCCGCGCCGAGGTGGAGCAGAGCCAGGCGCGCATCGAGCTGGCGCGCGCCAACCTGACGCGCACCGTGCTGCGGGCGCCGTTCGCCGGAGTCGTGGCCAAGGTGAGCGGCGAGCTGGGCGAGTTCACCACCCCATCGCCGCCGGGCATCCCCACCCCTCCGGCCGTGGACCTCATTGACGACAGTTGTCTCTACGTCACCGCCCCCATCGATGAAGTGGACGCCGCGCGCGTGAGCGTAGGCCAGCCGGCGTACATCACCATCGACGCCTTCCCGGGGCGGCGCTTCCCCGGGCGCGTGCGACGCGTGGCGCCCTATGTGGTCGATGTGGAGAAACAGGCGCGGACCGTGGACGTGGAGGTCGAGTTCTCCAACCGGCAGGACGTGAAGGCGCTGCTGGTGGGCTACAGCGCTGACGTGGAGATCGTGCTCGGCGTCCGCGAGGACGTGGTCCGCGTTCCCACCCAGGTGCTGCTCGACGGCAGTCGCGTGCTGGTCTTCACCTCCAACGCGGGCACGCTGGAGGAGCGCCGGGTCGAGACCGGCATCTCCAACTGGGAATACACCGAGGTGAAGTCCGGCGTGCAGCCCGGCGAGCAGGTAGTGCTCTCGGTGGACCGAGAGGGCGTAGTGCCGGGGGCGAAGGCCGTGGCGGAGAGCGGTTATCGGCGATGATCCGCCTGGAGCACATCCACCGCGTCTTCCCTGTGGGAGAGGAAGAGGTGCACGCGCTGCGCGACGTGAACCTGCACATCACCCCGGGCGAATACGTCTCCATCATGGGGCCATCGGGCTCGGGCAAATCGACCTTGCTGAACATCATCGGCCTGCTGGACCGCCCGAGCGCGGGCGTCTACCGCCTGGACGGCGAGGATGTCACCGCGCTCAGCGACGAACAGCAGGCGCAGGTGCGCCGGGAGAAGATCGGGTTCGTCTTCCAGTTCTTCCACCTGGTCCCGCGGCTCTCGGCGGCCGAGAACGTGGAGCTGCCGCTGGTCCTGGCGGGCGTGCCGCTGTCTCAGCGCGCCCCGCTCGTGGGCCGGCTGCTGGAGGATTTCGGCATGCGGGCGCGCGCGCGCCACCGTCCCGACCAGCTCTCGGGCGGCGAACGGCAGCGCGTCGCGATTGCCCGCGCCATGGTCATGCAGCCCGCCGTCATCCTTGCGGACGAGCCCACCGGCAACATCGACCAGGCCACGGGCAGGGAAGTGTTCCACCTGCTGGAGGAGTTGAACGGCAAGGGAATGGCGCTGCTGCTCGTGACCCACGACCCCGATCTGGGACGGCGCGCGCGCCGGCACGTGCGCATGGTGGATGGTCAAATCCAGTCCGATACGGGAGCGGGCGCATGAGATTGCTGGACGTGGGCCGGTTCGCCTGGCGCTCGCTCTCGGGCTACCGCACCCGCACGCTGCTGATGGTGCTGGCTGTGTCCATCGGCGTCGGCGCCGTGGTGGTGCTCACGTCGCTCGGCGAAGGCGCGCGCCGCTACGTGCGCAACCAGTTCACCTCGCTGGGCACGAACCTCGTCGCCGTTTTCCCCGGGCGCGCGGAGACCGTCGGCGGCGCGCACGGCGCGCTCATAGGTCGTACCCCGCGCGACCTCACGCTGGAAGACGCGCTGGCCCTGCGCCGCATCCCGGCCGTGAAACGGGTGGCGCCGCTGAACCTGGGTTCGGCCGAGGTCTGGTGGAAGGGCCGCAGCCGCGAAGTGCCGGTGCTCGGGTCTACCAGCGAACTGCAGGAGATCCGCGGCTTCGCGCTCAGCCAGGGCCAGTTCCTGCCGGCGGAAGACCCGCGCCGCGCCACGCCCGTCTGCGTCATCGGCTCCAACGTGCGCAAAGAACTGTTCGGGGCGCGTTCTTCCGTGGGGGAGTGGGTGCGCATCGCCGACCGCCGCTTCCGCGTCGTGGGCGTGCTCGCGCAGCAAGGGCAGTCGCTGGGGCTGGATACAGACGAACTGGTCATCATTCCCGTGGCTTCGATGCAACAGCTTTTCAACCTGCCGTCGCTGCTGCGCATCCTGGTGGAGGCGCGCACGCGCGAGGACGTGGCAGCGGCGCAAGAGCAGGTGCGCCGCGTGCTGCGCAAGCGGCACGACGGCGAGGACGACGTCACCGTCGTGACCCAGGACGCCGTGCTCGCCGCCTTCGACCGCATCCTGGTGGCGCTCACGCTGGCCGTGGGAGGGATCGCCTCCATCAGCCTGGGAGTGGCCGGCATCCTCATCATGAACGTCATGCTGATCGCGGTCTCCCAGCGCACCACCGAGATCGGCCTGTTGAAGGCCATCGGCGCCTCGCCGGCGCAGATCCGCCTTCTGTTCTTCGCCGAGGCGGCCGTGCTGTCCCTGATCGGCGCCGCGGTCGGCCTGGTGCTCGGAGAGCTAGGCAGCTTCGCCATCCGCCAGGCCTACCCGGTGCTGCCGGCCTTCCCGCCGCCGTGGGCGGTGGTAGCGGCATTGGCGACCGCGGTCGGCACCGGCATCATTTTCAGCCTGCTGCCCGCGCAACGTGCAGCGCGCCTGCAACCGGCGCTGGCGCTTTCGAGGAGATGAGCCCGTGTTGCTGAGAGACTTCGTCCGGCTCACCACCGGCTCCCTGCGCTCGCACCCCATGCGCAGCTTCCTGGCGGCGCTGGGCATCGCGGTGGGGATCGCGGCCGTCATCCTGCTGACCTCCATCGGCGAAGGCATCCACCAGTTCGTGCTGGCGGAGTTCACCCAGTTCGGAACCAACCTGATGATTGTGGGGCCAGGGCGGGTGATCACGGCGGGGACTCCGATCGGCGTCTTCGGGACGGTGCGGCCGCTCACCATCGAGGACGCTGAAGCCCTGCGCCGCGGGCCCTACGTCCAGGTGACCAACCCGACGGTTGAAGGCAACGCGGAGATCGCCGCCGGCGGCAAGCGCCGCCGCGTCACCCTGTTCGGCGTCGGTCCCGACATGCCGCGGGCCCTGCACGTGAGCGTCCGCATGGGCTCGTTCCTTCCTTACGACGATCCCCGCACGGCACGCCCGCTGGCGGTGCTCGGGTCGAAGGCCAAGGTGGAGCTGTTCGGCGCCGCGAACCCGCTGGGGAGCCGCATCGAGGTAGGCGGCAGCCGCTTCCGCATCGTGGGCGTGATGGAGTCCAAAGGACAGGTGGTGGGCATCGACCTTGACGACACCATCTTCATCCCCGTGGCACGCGCGCAGGAGTTGTTCAACCGCGACAGCCTGACGGGGATTCACGTCGTGTACGAGCCCGATGCCCCGGTGGACAAGGTGGTCGATGGCATCCAGCGCATCCTTTTGGCGCGCCACGGCCGCGAAGACGTCACCATCATCACCCAGCAAAAGATGCGCGACGTCCTGAACTCCGTACTCGGCGTGCTGACCTTCGCCGTGGGCGCGCTGGGCGGCATCTCGCTGCTGGTGGGCGGCGTCGGCATCCTCACCATCATGACCATCGCTGTCAGCGAGCGCACGGCGGAGATCGGCCTGCTGCGGGCTCTGGGAGCGAAGCAGGAGCAGATCCTGGTGCTCTTCCTGGGCGAGGCGGCGCTGCTGGCGGCGGTGGGAGGAGCCGCGGGCCTGGCGCTTGGCGTGGGATTGGCACAGCTGCTTTCTCTCACGGTCGCCGCGCTCCCGGTGAGCACGCCGTGGTGGTTCGCCTTGCTCGCAGAAGGCATCGCCGTCAGCGTCGGGCTAGCCGCCGGAGTCCTGCCCGCCAGGCGCGCGGCACGCCTGGAGCCCGTGGACGCCCTCCGCGCCGAGTAGGGATTGCGGATAAGATTTGATCAATGCCCTCCAGGTGCACTCCACGGCCAGCCTTTAGTCGGGTCCGCCAGCTGACCTGTTTCGGCGAGAGATGGGCAGGAGAACGGAATACGTAGATAGCCTGGATCGAGGGATCTTCATTCCCGAGCCCCCGCGGCGGGTCGTGAGCCTGGTCCCCAGCATCACGGAGCTGCTTTTTGCTTATGGGCTGGACCGGGAGATCGTGGGGGTCACCCATTTCTGCGTCCATCCCAAGGAAAAGGTGTCCACGCGGGTCAGGGTAGGAGGGACCAAACGGCTCCGATGCCATGCCGTCATCAGGCTTCAACCGGACCTGGTGGTGGCGTGCGCGGAGGAAAACGAGCGGGAGCAGGTCCTGACCCTCATGGAGGCCGGGCTGAACGTCTACGCGCCCCAGTTCCTCGGGCCGCCGATTGAACATGAAATGCCAACGCCGTATGTTCTCGTTTTGTGGTATGAACGTTGGGGGAGCGGGGTCAGCTCCGAGGATGATCGCTTCGATCAGGGCCATCCGCTCGGCATCCTGCGGATAATCGACTGCAAGGGCGTAGCCGTTCCACATGCCGATGTCGTATACGACGAGGCATAGCGTGGATAGCCCAGCTGAGTCATCAACCCGTGCAGGTGACTACGCTGAGTGTGGCCATACCCTTCGTCTTGTAGAATTACATAGTGAAGATCCATGAGTTTATTTGGCCGCAAGACCGAGTGGACCACATCGCGCAACATGGTGTGAGACCCGAAGAAGTTGAAGAAGTTTGCTTTGGCCCGGCATGGGTTCGGCGTGCCAAGGCCTCAGGGAAAAGTCCAGTGTATTACGTGCTGGGACAAACCGCGTCTGGCCGACACCTGTTCTGTGTTGCAATCCAATTGCCTGCTGGAAAAGGGTTCCCGGTGACGGCGCGACCAATGACGGAGAAAGAGAAACGACGATTCAACCAATGGAAAAGGCGATGAAAACTCCGAAGATTCCCCAAACTGACTCCATTGAGGAACTGGCTCGGTTTTGGGACACGCATGACCTCACTGAGTTCGAAGACCGATTGGAGGAGGTCCGCGAACCCGTCTTTGAGGGGAAGCCCGAAACGGTCGTGACCATTCGCTTGCGGCCCCAAGAGATCGAAGCGGTAAAGCGGGCCGCCAAGGCTCGAGGCATTGGGGAGACGACCCTGCTTCGGCAATGGGTTCGAGAGAAACTGCACGACGCTGAGCTCTTGGTTAGGAGGCGTTGATTGCCCGTTGCTCTGATTTGTCCGTGAACATGCAGGAACTCCTTCTAACAGGCGTTGGAGCGAACAGGGCCGCTCAATCGCTAAGCGTTAGGCCCACAAGGAGGATCGACTCCAACAACCGATACCAGGAAGCTATGGGTTGTCCCAACTGGCCCGTCCATTTCACTTCTGGCCTCCGGTTTCGCTTCCAGGCCGAATGAAGCAGGAAGACCGAAGGGTCCGATTTCTCCAGCCTTCCAGCCTTCCAGTCTTCCATTGTTCCGGTGCGTCGGGTTTGGTATACAAGTGGTCACGGCTCCCATGACGTACGCCAACCAGCTCACCATTCTCCGAATGATCTTCGTTCCCGTCATCGTGCTGCTGCTGGTGTACCAGCATTTCGGATGGGCGCTCCTGGCCTTTGTCCTGGCGGGACTGACGGATGCCCTGGATGGCTTGATCGCCCGGAGGTTCGGGCAGAAAACAACCCTGGGGCAGTACCTGGATCCCATCGCTGACAAGCTCTTGCTGGTGAGTACGTTCATCGCCCTCTCGCTGCCCCAGCTTTCACTGAAGTTGCGGATCCCCCTCTGGCTGACCATCACCGCCATCAGCCGGGACCTGCTGGTGGTTCTCTCCAGCCTAATCATCATCCTGGCCACCAGCTACCGCTCTTTCAAGCCTTCCGTCTTCGGAAAGCTCACGACGTTTTTCCAGCTACTGACGGTCTTCTACGCGCTCGTGGGAAACACCTTCCAAGCGAATCTCGGGATCTTCACTGCTTTGATCTGGCTGGCTCTTTCCTTTACAATCATTTCTGGGCTTCATTACTTGTACCGCGTGCTCCGCGACCTGACGCGGTACGGCCCGTCTTAAAATGATTCGCATCGGCCACGTGGCTCCTAACTCCCTCGCCGCCCGGGCCGGGATCTCGGCCGGAGACTTGCTCCTGGAGGCCAACGGCCGCCAGATCCGCGACGTCCTGGATCTTCGATTTTATACGGCCGAAGTTTTCGCCCAGCTCACGGTCCAGACCGGGGATGGGAGAGTGCTCCGGAGAGAGTTCGATCTGTCCACCGGAGCGCCCCTGGGGATTGAGGTGGAGGAGTTCCGCCCCAAGGCGTGCAATAACAAGTGCATCTTTTGTTTTATAGACCAGCTTCCCAGGGG
>JACQTF010000145.1 GCA_016210925.1 Acidobacteriota bacterium
GGGGGGAATAGCTCACTCGAAATACCGGCCCATGCCAGCGACGCGCAGCTCACTTTCAGTCCCCTCTTCAACGGGGGGGAATAGCTCACCGCTCGCGAGAGCCCGAAAAGGCAATAACTTGCGCCGGCTGAAAATCGAAATTCTTCGTAACCCCTCAACTTGCTCAAAACGTCCATGCCTTTGCGAAGCAAAGCCCAAGCCCTCAGAAAATGTCACGACAGTAATTCCGGTACTCGCAATCGACGCAGCGGTTCCGGAACGGGGTAGGGTCAGGAAGCTGCTCGTTGCTGATCATCCGCCGAATCTCGTCCAGCTTGGTGAGGCACTCTTTCTTCAACGCCTCGGTGATTTCAATGACCACCGCGTCTTCCTTAGGAATCAGATGGATGAATCCTGTCGAGGCAGGCCGTCCGTGATTTTCTTCAACCAGCAGCGCGTAGCCCGCGAGCCGAAAGAGATGATTCCTGTGCGGCTCGGCCGAGGTCCACTTGAAGTCCACCGGGAACAGGCCCTGCGATGTCTCGATCAGAAGATCCAGCTTCCCCGAAAGCCCCAGTCGCTCGGAAGAAAGCCAGACGTGAAAGAAGCGCTTTCCCTCCCCCAGCCCGTATTTCCGCAACTTCCTCCGCCGCTCCAGCTGGTCCAGCCGCGCCTCCTCCAGTTTGCCTCTCTCCATTTTGTAGGTGGCCTTCTTCTCCATCTGGATGATGGACCGAAGCTGGTACCGTTTCCCTTGATACCCTTCCGAAGCCGTCAGCCGCTCGAAGACTCGTTCCGCCACAGCGCGCCGCGTCTCAGCTCGAGCATTCCGTTCTCGATCCGGATCGCGGATCCGAGATTGACGTGAGAGAGCACCACCCGGTCCACAACGGGCTGGCGAAACTCCTCCACAAGGTCCAGGACGAGCGAGGGCTTCCCCGGGCGGTCCACGTGTAGAAACCCTGCGAAAGGCTCAAGCCCGGCATTCAGCACAGCGCCCCAGACGTGGGAACCTCTTGAGGACGGCTTCGATCTCGCGCGCGGTGGGGACGGTGGGGCGGTCATTCGGGTCAGCCCCGTAAACGGTGGCGCTGGAGAAATAGAGAAGCGGCTTCCAGCCGCGCTGCTGGAAGGCGGTCCTTGCGGCATGGTGGAGAAAGGCCGTCGAGACGCCCCGGACCAGGGCCTCGTGAGAGGTGACGAGCAGATGCTGGCCCAGGGCAGGATCGTTCGTCACGGCATCTCTGGCGTCCGCGGCGGTCGAGGCGGAGCAGAAGTGGTCGATGGCTCTGAGAAGGTGGGCCAGCGTGAGGAAGCGATCCGAGCCGCCGCTAAGCATCGCCTCCATGATGGCGCTGTCATCCCGGCCCGGCTTGCTGTGGTGGAATTCGGCGCAGTGGGCCATGACCCGCTGAACGGGCTCATCCAGATCGTCGAAACCGAGCGTGGCAGAGAGCTCCGGCACTACCGCCCGCGTCAGTTCCAGAATGACGTGAGGCACCCGGCGCTCCGGCCTGGGATCGCGGATGTAAGCCTGCCAGGGGTCAGTCTCCTTTCCCGCGTCGTGGGCAAGGACCGCCACCGCCAGGATTTTCTTCTCCGTCTCGCCGAGACCGTAGTGGCGGGGGTGCGCCAGGATGGTCAGGAGCTCTAAGAGCACGTCCAGCTCGATCAGGCTGTGCTCGAACAGCTCTGCTCGTAGCCCCGGCCTTAGCCAGTTTCTCCTTCCACCTCCGCCCCGCCATCCACTTTGCGGCTCTCGCGAGTAATTCATCAGCCGAACCCTCAGAGCTTAAATCGTTTGGATCCGCTCAAATGGTTGTTCCCCCGCTGCGAAGGCCTCCTAGGATTTTCATCTTCACTGCAAGAATTCCTTGAATATTTGCAGAGCTGCTGTAAACTTTTCAACATGGCCAACCTTCATCCCCGTGCCCTATTGCGGTTGCTCCAGGAGCGACTGAGGCGCTGGCCCTGGCCGAGCGAGTGGACGGCCAGACGGTTCCAACCTCGGGACTGGACCGCATCTGGGAAAAGGGCGAAGAGGCGCTTCGCCGCGGAGATGTTCCCCTTGTTCTCGGCGGGCAGGATGAGCCGATCCACAGGTCGCAAGAAAAAGCGATAGACCGAGAACGTAAAGCCAGCGTTTCTCCTCCACCCACGGCGCAATCCTTTTCTCAAAGACCAAAGCCACGGGCTGGGCCGACCCTCGCCAGACCCCCAGGCTGGCTTTCAAGTAGTCCTCCACGCGAAACTCCGCGGGCGGGAAATGCTTGCCGGTGTGCTTCAGACTCCGGATGCGCGGGACGGCGAAGGTCCTCAAATCGCGCCGCCAGTGGCAATACCCCACCAACTAGAGAGAGTTGTTCCAATAAAAGAGATGGTAGGGGTCCACGATCCGCCAGCGCACCCGGTCGGTGGGCAGGGAATGGTAATGGAGGGCCAGGCTCTCAGACTCGTTGACGGCCCGCATGACGCCCGACACATGCTGTTGCCCGTCCCCTCGCCACTCGAACCCGGGAAGCCAGGAGTAGCGCGACGAGACCACGCGGAGAAACTCCGCCGTCCGCTGCGGCAGCACCGGGACAGGTCGCGACGAACGGTCCGGGAGCTGCAGGGCTACTCGCGTGAGATCTGTTCCGTGAGCTCCCGGATGCTCCACCAGCGATGCTCAGCCAGCAACTGAAGGACTTTCCACTGTCGAACGAAGTGATCCAACCGTGCCATGTGCTTCACAGACGGAAGGGATGAGGGAAACGTAACAAGTGGCGCCCGTTCAGTCAATAAGAAAAATCGTGGAAAGCGAAAAAGCCTGCGAGAGGAGTCTGCGGAGGGAGCGTCGAGAAAGCTTTTTCGTCGGGAGGGGGCCAGAATCTCATCCCAGCCAGACCAGGTCCAGCGCCCACCGCCCTGCCGCCTCCCGCTGCCGGGCATCCGCGGTAATCAACGAAACACGGATCCCCGAAGCCGTCTGAAATACCAAGGCGGACGCCAGGTGGACGGCGTCCAGGGTCCTCAAGGCTGTCTCGCGGATCAACTCCTCAGCCCGGCTCAACACGAGCGGGCTCACCTCCACCAGCTCCCAGTAAACGCGATCCTTCCGGATTCGGGACAGGATTGCGAAAAAGTCCTTCTCGGCCAGCTCCCCGATGGCTCGGCGGCGGCGCAGCGCTGAGACGACCTCCAGCGGAGCGATGGCTGAGGAGAGAAAGCGGTACTGCCGCAAGAGGGCCCGGGCGCGGGGTGATCCCGTCTCTCTCACGTACCGCTTGACCAGCACGCTCGTATCGAAGTACGCCCATACGGCGGGCATCAGGATGACTCCCGTTCCTCACGCAAGGTCTCCGACAGAGGCGCGCCTTGGATGGGACGTGGCGTCCAGGGGGGCAACGGGGAAGTCCGGGAGGCAGCCCGGAGCAACCCGGCAGCCTCAAGGCGTCGGACTGTGGCGCCCGCCCTTGTGACCTCCGAAAGGGGCTTGATCACCGCGACAGGTTTTCCCCGTTCGGTCAACACCACCTCCTCGCCCGCTTTCACCGCCTTCACCGCTTTCGAAAACCGCTGGTTGGCCTCCCGCAACCCCATGCGCATCGACGCTTCCCCGACTGATGTAGTGATGTCACTACATTAAGAAAATTCCTGACATTTGTCAAGCTCCGGACTTCGTGCCGGCTCCCAGCGCCCGAAGGTCTCGCTACCGCGTTCGGACCCGCACGCCATCCTCCACCCGGTCGCTGGGGTGGACGATGACCGCTTCACCCTCCTCCAGCCCGCGAAGGATTTCCGCTTCCATCGGGTTGCGGTGCCCGACTTCGATCGGGCGCCGGAGCGCCCGGTCGTTTTCGACGACGAAGACATTCCAGCCCTCCCCGCGCCTGAACAGCGCGCTGGAAGGCACCTTCAGAACGTTCGCTCCTTCCCACACGACAATCCTTGCCTCGACCCGATATCCGTCGCCCAGGAAGGGAGCAGGGTCCACCAGATCCGCCACAATGTTCACCCGCTGCTCCTCGACGCCGAGCGCCGACACCTTCGTGAAGGCAGAGGGCTCGACGATTCGAACCCGGGCGCGAAGCGCGGGCCCGCCTCCCCAGTTTTCGATGAACATCTTCGATCCCGGCCGCACCCTCACCGCATCGGCGGAGAGGACGTCCAGGACGACCTCGAGCAGGGTAGGATCGCCGAGCTCCAGGAGGGGAGTGCGGTGGTCACAACCCGTTCGCTTTCCTGCAACACGCGGAGAACGCGTCCCCGAATAGGAGACTGGACCGTGATGAAGGTCGAGCGGGCCGGGCCGCCAGGAGCGGCGTCCGCCCCCTGCGTGACCGAGCCGGCGGCAAGCAGCGCCGCACGCGCCGCGTCGACCTGGAAGGCCGCCGCCTGGGCGGCGAACACCGCCGCTTCCAGTTCCTTTGCGTACGTCGCTTCGACCAGTTCGGTCTGTTCCCGCTCTTGGGGAGATTTCAGGCCACGGGAAGACAGCTCGTCGGCGCGTTGGTGCTCTCGTTGAGCTTGCTCCAAGGCAGCCCGGGCCCGCTCGACTCGAGCGTCCGCTGCCCGCTTCTCTGCTTGGGCGGCATCCAGCCTCGCCCGATCCTGAGCCAGCGTTCGCGCGTCGATGGGGACCGGTGTCAGCCGCGCCAGCACCATGCCTCGGCCGACCGGGTCGCCCTCGTGCAGCTCGATCCGGCTCAGCCGGCCGGTGGCCAACGTCTCCTCAAAGCCTGCCAGCGCCGCCTTGCGGAAGGAGACGCCACCCACCGCCGGCAGGCGCTTCAAAACAGAATAAAGGTGAGGCGCCACAGGCGGGTCCACCAGGAGGAACGAACCTGAGACCGTGCCCCCTTCGCTCATGAGCCGGTTCAAAGCTCGGACGTCCATGTACGCCGACAGGCCCACCAGCTCGTCCACGAGCCCGGCCACGGTCACCGCCCTCACGGGCCGCTTCCCTTCCAGCACTTCGACAGTGAGACGATCGCCGGGTGCGACACCCAGGATCTCCGCCAACCGGGTGGTGAGCACCATGCCATCGGAGGGGACCTCGATGGTGCGCAAATCCTGACCCACCAGTCGCCGAAGCTCGCCCTCCGGAGCGAGTCCAAAGAGCGCGATTCGACGCGTGCGGTGTTCGTGACGCAGGCGAGCCGGCACCGTCCGGAACGGCTCCGAGCGCAGAACGCCGGGAAGGTACGCAACCTCGTAAACGGCCCTGGCCGGGCGCGGATCATTGAAGACGATGGTCACATCGTCGCGCTGCACGTTCCGGAACTGCACCTCGGCAATGTGCCGGACGGCATCCTCGAAGTAGTGACCCACCACCAGGATCACCACTGCGAGCGCAATGCCCATCGTGGAAACCAGCGCCTTGTACGGCCTGCGCTCCAGGTCCCGAACGATGATGCGGCTGGTGAGCGAGAAAAAACGCGTGAGACCCAGCCGTTCGATCAGCCCGGGGCGAAAGCTCGCGGGCGGTTCGGGCTGCATCGCCTCCGCAGGCGGCAGCGCGCTCGCCCTGCGAGCGGCGCCCAGGGCCCCCAGGACCGCGGCGCCGGCGCTCACCAGCACGGCAAGAAGGACCGCGCCGGGTCCCGCGTCGAACCGACGCACTGGAAACCGGTAGAACTGGGCGTAGAGTTCGCCCACCACCCTACCCCACCAGAGGCCGATCCCGGTCCCGACCGCAGCGCCCGCCAGCACTGCGACGACCGCGAACCGGACGTAGTGGCCGCCGATGGCCAGATTTCCGTAGCCGAAGGCCTTCAGCACCGCAATCTGCTCGCGCTGCGTGCCCACGAGTCGCGAGAGCACGATGTGGATCAGGAAGGCTGCAACGCCCAGAAAAATCGAAGGCAGCACGATCCCAAACACCCGGTTCTGCGCGATCTCGTCGGAGAGGAACCGGTGGGAGATTTGTTCCCTCCGACCGTACGCGCTCAGCCCTCCGTATGGCTCCAGGAGACGATCGAGTCGGGCAATCACCTCCGCTTCCATCGCATCGGGGGCACCTGGAGCCAGGGAGAGAGACACGTCGTTGAACGCGCCTTCCATGTCGAAGGCCGCGCCCAAAGCGTCACGGCTCATCCAAAGGACCCCGAACCGCTTGTTGTCGGGAAAGAGGTCGGTGCCGCGGATCTCGTACACGTACTCCGGAGAGAGCGCGATCCCGACGATACGAAGCCGTTGCCAGCGGCCATTGATCACCGCGCCCAGCGTGTCGCCCGGGTCCAGGCCGTTCGCCTGGGCGAAGGCCTCGCTCACGAGAACCTCATCCCGCCGTCCCGCCTCGATGTACAGTCCCCGCCCGATGTAGAGCGCGTTGAGGCCCGGCTGAGACCGTTCGGGAATCGACACGATCCGCCCGGTGGCGGGCTCGGGGAGGCCGGCTCGTCGCAGAGAAGGACGTCCGGACGCTTCGAGATGGCCCGGGCAATGGGCACCCGCTGCTGCTCGCCGCCCGAGAGCTGCGACGGAAAATGATCCAGCCGTTCGCCCAAGCCCACGAGCCTCAGGGAATCGTCCGGATCCAGCGGGTGGTCGGAGATCTCGGTGACCAGCGCGACGTTCTCTCGCGCCGTCAGGCTCGGAATGAGGTTGTAGAACTGGAAAACGAAGCCCATGTGCTCCCGTCGGAAACGGGTCAGTTCACGGTCATCGGCGGTCGTGAGGTCGTGGTCGAAGAAGTACACCGTCCCGCTCGTCGGCACGTCGAGCCCTCCCAGGATGTTGAGCAAAGTGGACTTGCCGCTGCCCGACGGACCGAGCAGGACCACGAACTCACCTCGATAAAGTTCGAGATTCACCGAACGGAGGGCGTGAACGTCCACGGAGCCCATGTGGTACACCTTCGTCAGCCCCCGCGCGCGAAGGACCG
This sequence comes from Acidobacteriota bacterium, assembly GCA_016210925.1. Taxonomy (GTDB): domain Bacteria; phylum Acidobacteriota; class UBA6911; order JACQTF01; family JACQTF01; genus JACQTF01. Next base: position 6,848 of record JACQTF010000145.1, read on the forward strand.
CGCCCGCTTCCGTGCCGGAGGCGCCACTTTCAGTCCCCTCTCCAAAAAAGACCATGGAAGCCGCCTTCAAGCCAAGGGGCCCCGGGGGAGGATCGCCCTTTCTTCCGTGAAGGCAAAGCGCTTGCCCCCGACGCAGAAATTATAGAGAGATATGCTCGTTGAAACAATGTCCGAGGGGGATCCTTTGATGGATGGCCGAGACCGCAACCATCAGTAATCTTGGGCTTCGGCCGGATGACCCGGACCGTACAAGCGGCTTTGAACCCCACTGGTGACTAACCTGGATTATTCATGTAATGTTTGCGTCAGGGCATGGCTTCGGCTCGACTGAGCTCGCCGAAGTCAGCCGTGCCGAGCCGTTGTACGGCCAAGATGGGCTTTAGCCCCTGAGGCACAGTGTGTACTTTCCTCAGCGGCTGAAAGTGGCAGAAGGTTGAGGTGTTGGAAATTCTTAGAAAGGAGTACGGATTATGACTCTCGAGCGTTACCTGCGAATGATCGCCGGGTTTTTTGTGGTATTGAGCCTCGCGCTGGGACAGTGGGTTCACCCCAACTGGTACTGGTTTACCGCCTTTGTGGGGCTGAACCTGTTCCAGTCGGCCTTTACCAACTGGTGCCCGATGATGCTGTTGTTGCGGAAGCTGGGTGCGAAACCAAGCTGAACGCGCGGTCACAGCTGATGCGCCGGTCGACGAAGATTTTCGGGCTCTGGGCCTCACGGTTATCAGTTAGCCGCATCATGCACTGTGCAGCCAGGAAAGGACGAGAGGAACCTGGCAACTGGAACTCCGCGAGTCCATAGGAAAGTCGCAAAGCGTCCGGATGCCCCGGAGGACTGTGGTATGGTGGATGACTGTGATCATGGTCACCAAAAAGGACCCCTACCTGCACAGCGCGCGTGTGGACCGCGAGGTGGCGGAACACCTGATCGGGCGGCTCGAGAAGCGGGGACGGCAGCCGGATTTCGTCCGAATCCGCCAGCAGTTTCTGGATCAGGTCCCGAATCAGGAGCCGCGCCTCGTTCTGGATGTGGGCTGCGGCACGGGCATTTGGGCGCGGGACATGGCCTGCCAGTGGCCGGGCTCGACCGTGTTCGGGATCGATCCTTCGCCGTTTTTCCTGGAGGCCGGCCGGCGGTTCGCTCACCAGGAAAAGCTGGCCCGAGTCCGCTTCGTGGTGGGAGAGGGACACGCGCTGCCGTTCCCCGATGGGGGCTTCGACGTCACCCTGGCCGCCACGGCCCTGATGCACATGACCGATCCGCTCAGAACGGTGAAGGAGATGCAGCGGATCACCCGGCGGCACGGCTGGATCGCCATCCTTGAACAGGACCTGGAGACGCTCTTCTTTGCCCACCCCAACGTGGACCTCTCCCGGCGGATCCTGAAAGCAGGGATCGAGTATTGGGAGGCCGACGGCTACATAGGGAGGAAAATCCCGGGGTTGCTCCACGAGCTGGACATGAAGGAGATCCAGGTGCTCGCCTACTGCCTCACCGAACACGGGAACGAGGGCTACCTCCTCATGCTGGCCGAGCGCTTCGCCGAGGCAGCGAAAGAGCAAGAGGTGGAGCTGAAGCCCGCGGTGGAGGCGTGGCTGGCGGACCTGAAGGCGTCGGCAAGGCAGGGGAGATTCTTCGCCAGCAACAACTTCTACGGCTTTCTGGCCACACGGGAGGATTGAAGCGATGAGGAACAGGTGCAGAGAGCTGCTGCTGCTCTTTTTCATGGCGGCCGCCGGTTTGAGTGGTCAGGCTTATGCTGGCGAATTCACGCTCTACGCCGGTTGGGCCAACCCCGGTAAGTTAACTTTGGCGAATGTTCGCACGGGGCTCGGAGGCAGCACGATCTATGGCGTCCGGCTGGGCAGCACTTTCGGCAGGGTGATCGGGCTCGAGCAGACGATCGCCTTCAGCCCTGATTTTTTACGCCCTGAGGATTTCGCAGCTACCGGCAAGGTCAGGGGGTTCATCTCCAATACGAACCTGGTGGTGAACGCGCCGGTCGGGCGCCTGGTCCCGTACGCGACGGCAGGGATCGGTTGGATCAAGCCGTTCGACTCCAATTCGCAACTGCTTTTTGGCACGAAATTCGCGGTCAATTACGGGGGCGGATTGAAGTTCACCAGGCTGGCCGGGCCGCTGGGCCTTCGGTTCGACGCCCGCGGCTATACCGCCACGGGCGTTTTTTCAAGGAACTTGAAAATCTTCGAGGTCAGCGGCGGATTGCTCTTCAGCTTTTGAAGTCCTGCAACTTCCCCTGCCCCAACGCGTCTTCCAGTTGTCACCCTACGGAGGACCACACAATGAGAAAGAGTGGGAGAGTCATTCTGGCTATGTCCATCGCCCTTTTGGCGATCGTCTTGACGGGTTGTCCCGACCGCCAACGCATCGCTGACATCACTGCGGATCCGGGGCGGTACTATGACAAGGAAGTGACCATCGCCGGGGAGGTTACTCGCTCCTACGGCGCCCTGGGCCAGGGGATCTACGAGATCGATGATGGAACCGGCCACATGTGGGTCTTCAGCGGCAAGTACGGCGTACCAAGCAAGGAGGCGCGTGTCGGCGCCACCGGCCGCGTCATCCAGGGCCTCACTTTCGCCGGGACCAATTACGCGACGGTGCTCCGGGAGACACGACGCCGCACGCACCCTTAGCGCATTTCACCCGAGACCGAGGGCCTCCCGCAATGCCCCCTCGACACGGACGAGGTCCTGTTGAGACAAAGAACGAAGGATCCTTTTCAGGATCCGCTTGTCCACAGCGAGCACTTTCGAAATTCGAACCGTGCTCTTCCGCCCGTTGGAGAGCAAGCTTCACATCGGGATGTCCCCTCATAAAAGCTGAATAGGCTGAGGTGTCCAACAGCACGCGCGTCATTTCCACAGCTCAGGGTCAATCGAGCGCTGTCTGGTCAAGGCCTGGTCGAAGGCCGAAGCCTCTTCTTTCGTCCAGGACCCCGCCAGGCTGTCCAGGTCATGGTGAAGGGCTTGGTCCTTCTTTTTGCGGGTCATTCCCATGTTTTCCCCCAGGAGACCGATGACGGTCTTATTGATGCTAAGGTGCTTCTCCCGGGCCTTCCGCCTAATCCTCCGAACGAGTTCTGGCGGAAGATTTCTCAATGTCACAACCTTCATTTCCTCCCCCTTTCTGGTGCGCATCTTGCATCATATCGATGCAATTTTAGCAGCATAACCGGGGGAGCGTCAACCAGGCTGGTTCCAAGTGGGAGAGAGTGGTTACTCGGCGGGGATGCGGGTGTTGAAGCGCCAGCGGGACCAGCGGAGCTGCTGGGCGGTCAGGTCCTCCTTCGTCTCGATCCTTACGTCCACGATCTCATTGCCTTTCAGGACCGGAACCAGCTGAGGGAAGACAAAGACGGTCTCGTCGGGAATCCGAAGGCGGGCGGCGCGCTCCTTGATGTTGTCCCTCCAGGTGGTGTTGACCCGGGTGCCGTAGCGGTCGAAGATCTGAGTGGCCCCTTCGGCGTCGCCGGTGGACTTGACGACCTGGAGCTTGCCCAGGAGCTCTGCAACCCCCTGGTGCATCCGTTCCAGGTCACTGATCTCCGCGTAGTAGTTCCCGTTCCGCTGGACGACCCGGGCTCCGTAGTTGTTCTCCACCAGGTAGGACAGGATGAGCTGGCGACCCCTCCGGTGCGCTTCCCGGACGATGTCGTCCTCCAGGGATCGGTATCGGTTCATCGTCCCCTGCAGGTAGCCAATGTACATGGCCCGGGCCACCCGGGGCTGCTCCTCCCGGGTAAAAGCGCCGATCTCCACCAGCTTGGGATCCCACACGTGGTAGAGGGCCACCAGGTCGGCACGGCACTCCTCCAGGGAGGAGAAGGCGAGACCGATGAGGGTGCGAGGGTCCTGAGTGAGCTTCGGGTCCGGGCGGCCGGAGCCGTGGCCGATCACCTCGTGCATGTACACTTCCCACTTGCGGGCCACCTTGTCGAAGGCCCGGTAGTCCTCCTGAAACTCCGGCAGATAAAACTCCCGGATCATTTGCTCCCGGATCTTCTCGGACTGCGCCTCCTCCACGTTAAGCAGGATGATGTTCTTGCTCCCCACATCGCGGCGAATGTCCTCGTAATTGGGCAGGTTGTATGCGACGGGGGAGTTGGGTCCCGAGTCCCCCGTCTCCACCACCACGTTGACCACGTTGGCCACGGGAGGGCTCACCTTTTCCTTTCGGTACTGCTCCGGCCACGGCATCTTCTTCTCGAAGTACGAGGCGCTGTCGGCCAGCCGTTCGATCAAGGTGGAGTCGGAGACGAAGCTCACGTTGCCCTCGAACTGGCCGATCACGCCCCTGGGATCCTTATATTGCTCCACGAAGCCGTTCAGGTAGTCGATGACCGTGTCGGACTTCAGCCAGTGGACGCTGTACTCGCGGAATTTCTTCTCGTCTCCCGTTCGGTAATAGTCCAGGAGGGCCTGGAGCCCGGCCCGCTGCTCGTTGCTTTCGGCGTACGGCAGGGCTTGCTTCAGGAAATGGGAAATGGTCTCCAGATACCGGTCGTAGATACCGCCCATCCTGTACAACTGTGGCTCCGGCTGCCCATCTCGCAAGTGGAACCGGACGTTGAGCCGCGCTTTCCAGGCGGGCTCCAGGCGATCGAACAGGGCCTGCGTGATGCCGGGATGGTAAAGGTTGACGAAGCTGGTGGCCAGGATGTCGTCGCCCTTCTTCTGATTCACCTGAAGGGGCTCGAACTGGGGATCGAAAATATGGGGCTCGAGTCTCTTGAGTTTCTGGTCCAACGTCTCGTTGGCCGGCAGGGGCTTCTCCAGAGGGTAGTTCAATCCGAGGGCCTTGCGACGATCCCCCTTCAGGCGGGCGCCCCGCTGCCGGGCGTGCTCTGCTGCCCGGCGGAGCATCTCCGGGGTCAGACGGTTGGGAAGGTATTTCTGGTGTTTGTTGTGATGGTAGTGGCCGTGGTTGAGCCAGAGGTACTTCAAGTAGTCGTGGACAGCCTCGCGCACCGGAGGATCCAGACCCTCCGAGTTCAGGTAGATCTGCTCCATCAAGTCTTTGATCTCCAGGCCGTAGCGATGGTTCTGGTCCGTGAAGAGGTCATTGCCGGCGATAGCGGCGCGGTACAGGTAGTAGGACAGGATTTTCTGTTTCGGGGAGAGCTGGTCGAAACCCGGGGCATCCAGGCCGATCACCAGGAAATCCTGGCCGGTCTTTCCCAGCCTCTCCAGCTCGCCCACCTTGGGTTGGTCCGCCATCAATGCCAAAGCGAAAAGCAATAGAAGGCTCATGATGGATGAAACCTGAGACCTGAAACCTGAAACCCGAGATCTGAAACTCTAAAACCTGAGATTCTGGTTTCAGGTCTCAGGCTTCAAGGTCTCAGGTTTCGAGATTACGACTTCGTCAACTGGAAGTCGGCCTTGGCATCCTTGCCGCCTTCGATCGTGACATCCTGCTCCTGCGATCCCAGGTACTCGTGCCAGACCTTGACCTTGTAAGTTCCCGGCGGAATATCGGAGATCTTGAAGTTTCCGGCCTTGTCGGAGACGGCGTAGTACGGATGGGCCTGGACGACGAAGTACGCGCTCATCCACGGATGCGCATCGCATTTCACATGCACCACGCCCGGCCGCGTGAGGCTGCGCTGGGTGGTTTGCCCCTGGAAGGGCTGAGCGATGTTGAACAACGTCTCGGTCTCCCCGAAATAGGCATGGACGTTGTGAAGGACCGGGTCGCTGTTCTTGACCTCCACGATGGAGTTGACGGGTACCAACTGAACGTGAGGATCGTACTTGCACTTCTTTTGATCCAGGACCAGCGTTTTTCCGGCGTCCAGGGCCTTACCCTTGCTGATGTTGGTGAGCTGGACGACGGCGAGCTGGACGACGCCCCCCGCCCCCGTCATCAACGCCTCGGAGGGATGCTTCCCCATTCCGCAGACGGCAGCATCCTTGGTGATCTCCAGCGGGGCGGGAGGGGGCACGTCGCCCGCCAGCTTCACCGAGCCAGACAGGGAGCCACCTCCGGTGACGTCGGCAGCCTCGTACGGAGTCTCCGCCGCCGCGGGTGCCTCACTTGGTGCCTCGGCCGGCTGGGCGGCCGGAGCCTCCGCGGTCTCCCCTCCGGGTTCCTCGGCCTTCTTGCAAGCCCCCAGGAGGGTCAGCGAGGAAATCAAAGCCACGAACAGTAGGAGCGACGATGTCTTTTTCATTGCAGTTCTTGCCTCCATAGTCGGTCAATGGTCAATAGTGTCAATAGTCAAATGGTATCAATGGTCAATGGCCCCCGGCGCGGGCGGGCACGGACTGGCTGCGGCCGCCCAGGGTCAGAACGTAGTCCCGCATGGCCAGGATCTGCTGGCCCGCATCCCCCTTCAGGATGCCCTGCAACTGGTCCGCCACCTTGCCTTCCGGGTAGTAGGTGGGCATGCGGGTCCCGGGCTGGATCTTCTGCGGATCTTCCATCCAGCGGACGATCCAGTCCGGGCGGAGCCGTTCCCTCGCCATAGTCAGGTCCGGAGCCAGGTCCTCGGCCGACACGCCAGCGGGCACCGTGCCGGTGAAATGACAATTGAGGCACCGCATGACGGTAAACAGGTGGCGTCCGGCGGCGACCTGTTCCGGCGGGAAGCGATAGTCGTACGTCACGTACGGAAACACCTGGTGGTGCCGGCTGGCAAAGTAGGTCACGATGTTGTTCAGCTCGGTATCGGTGAAGTCGAAGGTGGGCATCCGGACTTTGAGCCAAGGACGGATGGGCGAAGGCTCCTTGAGGAACCGGAACAGCCACTCGGATTTTACCTTCTCGCCCTCCGGCTCCAGGATGGGAGGACGCAGGCCGGAATCGGCGATGGTGGCGAAAATGTCACCGCCGGTGTTCTCCAACACGTGGCAGGCCTGGCAGTTGCGGCTCTTGATCAGCCGGCGACCTGCTTCCATCTGAGCTTCCCTGGCGTCCAGTACTTTGCGCGCCTCCGCCGGAACCCTCTCCTTGGTAAAGCTCAACAGGACCGTGACCAGGTGCGAGGCCTCCCGGTCGGTGAAGTGGAAGTTCGGCATCTTCAACTTCTCTTCCCGGCGCTTGACCTTGCCGACGTCGAAGATGCGGGGGTCCTTCAGCTTCTGGAAGAACCACGCCGCTTTGGTATGTTCGATCCTGGCAAATCCGAAGTCCAGGCGGTCCAGAAGCTTGCTGCCTTCCTCGGTCAGCTCCACGCCGACGGACTGGGCCCGCTCGAAGCCGCGAATGTCGTGGCAGCCAAAACATCCATACTGCTGAATGGCGCGCTGCCCGATCAGCACGTCCTTATCCCCGTCGGACATCTTCTGGAGCTCTTCTCGGGCCTCCTTCTCCCTCATGTGCTGGTGTAGATAATACAGCGCCACGTCATCGCGAAGCTTGGGGTCGATTTTGGGAACCGGCCTCTTCTCGAATTCCGGATTTCGGAGGGACGCCAGATAGGCGGTGATATCCAGGGCCTCCTGGTCGCTCAGGCGGAGGCGGGGCATGTAGGTCCGGGAAAAGTAGTGGCTGGGATCTTTGATCCAGTGGTAGATCCACTCCCGGGTAGTCTTCGACCCCATGCCTGCCAGGTTAGGGCCGAAGAGGCGCCGGTCTGCCACCTGGACATTGTCGCCGGGCTCCCCCACCACATGGCAACCCAGGCAGCCCAGGGTGTTCACCAGCTCTTGTCCCCGCGGAGCACTTCCACCTCCCTTTAACAGGGAGTACTTCAGCCTCTCGGAGACGCTGAAGAGATACTCCACCATGCTGTGGATTTCCACCTGGCTGCGCGCCCGGTCCTCGGGGGTGTTGGTGTTGGTCAGGTGGAAGAACTGGGGCATCCGGGTATGCCGGAACTCCCGGGGGCTCTCGATCCACTTGTAGGTCCAGTCTTTATCCACCTTGGAGGCGATGTACTTCAGGTCCGGCCCCGTCTTTCGCAGCTCCTCAAACCCTTTCACCTTGTGGCACCCGAAGCAGCCCGACTGCTCGAAAAGCCGGAGGGCCGTGTTCAGCCGGTCCGCGCCCTGAACGTAGCTCTCCGAGGCGTGGCATTTGTAGCAGGAGGCCTCCACGTTGTTGAGGGTCAACATCGGGTAGTCCCACCGGTGCATGGGATGCCAGTGGTATTTCTTCTTCCACTGCTCTTCCTGCTTGGCATCGCGCGGCGTGTGGGCTGCGGTGCCGAAAGTCGTACCCCGATCCCGTCCCAGGTGACAGGAGGTGCAGCCCACGGAGTCGATGGGGTGGGGCGAGTCCGCGGCAAGAAACAGGTCCAGCCTAGGGTGGGATCGGAAGGGCTGGGGCATGTTCTCGTAGCCCTTTTGGTCGATGGCCAGGTGACAGGTGGTACACCGGTCCACCCTCGGGATGGTCATGAAGTTGATATCCATGTGGAGGTTGTCGAGGATGTACTGGTTGATGTCCAGGCTGGGATTCATAAAATCCAGCATGGGGGCGTTCCGCACGTAGAAGACCGGGTTGGTCTGCAGGCGCTCGACTTTTTGTTGCAGCCGCGTCTGCTGGAACCTCATGCCTGCCATCTCTTTCCCGATGACGGCGATCTGCCCCACGTACTCGTTCACCCTGGCCTGGGCAGAGTCCTTTCGCGCCGTGGCTGCGTCCAGCCGGGCGGTCAGGTCTGCCAAACCCTTCTCCGTCTCCGCCAATTCGCGGCCCAGCTTCTGGGCGCTGCCCCTCTTCTCCTCCCGCGCCACCTCGTAGTCGTACCGGAGGGAATCGTACGTCGCTTTGGCAAACCTTTGGTCCTGGTCCACCTCGTACCACTCGGCCTCGGCTTTCGCCAGTTCGTGGCGGGCCACCTCGTAGTCCTTGCGCTTCTGCTCGATCCTCTTTTCCGCCTCCTGCCGCTGTTTCTGCAACTCCTGGATCTTGCGGCGGTCCACCTGGGCGCGGGCCTGGGCCACCTCCCGACGGGTCTTCTCCATGTCCAGCCGGTTGAACTGCCGCTGGTAGTCCTTCCATTCCCGCGTATAGTCGTCCAGGACCATCCAGATCATTACCACGACCAGAACGCAGCAGGTCACTCCGAAAATGACGTTTAGTTTGCCAATATCGTGAGCGTGGTCGGATTTTTTGGGCGTGCTCAAGAAGACCTTTCGTCACGGGATAGGCCTGGTGCCGCTCCAGAGAAGAAGCAGCGCCGGGGGCCGACCGTTTAAATGTTAAAAAAGAATTCGGGGATCGCGATGATGTACTTCAAGTTAAAGATCCATCTCAAATACATTTTGATGGGCAGGGCGATCATGCTGAGAATCAGCACAATGCCCACTGCGTAGCGGGCCGCACCCATTTTGCGGTGGATGTCGTTCAACCAGCGCCTGGCCAGCAGGGGAGGCAAAGCGAGAAAATAGGCCAGAACCACGAGGATGCCGAAGATCTCCCGCGCCAGCCATTGCTGGGGGAGGCCCGTCCCCAGCCACCGCACCCAGATAAACTCCGAAAAGTTGATGTTGTTCAGCGGGACCAGCTTGTGCGGGTCCCAATACTCGTAGGGGCCGAAGAAGTTCCAGTTGGGGCCCCGCAGGAAGGTGCCCGTCATGATCATGAAGACCCACAGCACCAGGAATCCAAAGAGGAACAGAGCAATCTCCCGAGCCCGCTCCCGGAATGTGTAATAGCCATTGCCCTTGGGATTCGTATCGATGTAGGGGAGCGCCATCAGGCCCAGGATGATCAGGCTGGGGAACACCACGCCCGCCAGCCAGGGGTCGAAGTACACCAACATCTCCTGCAGGCCCAGAAAGTACCAGGGTGCCTTCGACGGGTTGGGCGCGACGGTGATGCTGGCAGGCTCCTCCAGGGGAGCCTCAATCAGGATGGCCCAGACCAGGAGAACGATGGACGCCACCAAGAGGGCGATCAGCTCCGTGTACACCAAGTCAGGCCAGCACCAGACCTTTTCATCCGTCTCCAGCTTTTCCGCCGGCGGCTCTCCCCGGGCCATCCGGTCATCGTTTTCGTAAGCCTGTTTCAGGGAGAACCAGGCGAAGAACCCTATCAGGAACAGCATCCCCACGATGGGCACGTTGTCCGGTGCGGTCACCACCTTCTTAAAGTTCGGATCGAAAAAGCTGACGACAAAGTAGACCACAACCGCGACCAGGGCCACCGTTCCCACCCGGTCGGTCCAGAGGCGCCGGGTGCGCAGTGCCACGAAGAACAAGACGATGACCAGGGTAAAAAAGATGGCAGGCGACGACAGAAAATTAAAGAGGTCTTTCACAAATTGCATGGGCCTTTCTCTCGTTCGGGGAACCGGGGCGTCGGAGGCGATCTCCTGAAAGTTGCCAGATCACAACGGCCCGGAAATGCCCCCGTCCTTTCGCACCCGCCAGAAATGGATCGCCATCAAGGTGGCAGCCACCAGGGGAATCCCGACGCAGTGCAGGACGTAGAACCTGAGGAGCGCCCCGGCGCCCACGAAGCGGCCTCCCAGGAGGGCAAAGCGGGCGTCGCTGCCGGCGTGGATGAGTTTCACATCCCCCAGTGCCAGGAGCTGGGAACCCGGCCCCTCGTGGCCCAGAAGGGGCGTCGCCCGCGCCATGTTGGTCCCCACCGTGATGGCCCAGATGGCCAGTTGGTCCCAGGGCAGCAAGTACCCCGTGAAGCTCAGCAGTAAGGTAAGCACCAGCAGAACGACTCCCACGTTCCAGTTAAACTCACGGGGCGGCTTGTAGGATCCCGTCATGAAGACCCGGAACATGTGCAGCCAGACGGTGATCACCATGGCATGGGCTCCCCAGCGGTGCAACTCCCGCATGACCCCCAGGGGCACCTGCTCCCGCAACTCCACGATGTCCACGTAGGCGTACTCGAGGGTTGGGCGATAGTAGAACATGAGCAGCAGGCCTGTGACGGTCTCCACGAGGAACAAGAAGAACGTCAGGCCACCCATGCACCAGGTGTAGCGGAGCTTCACTCCGGAGCGCCGGATCTTCACCGGGTGCAGGTGCAACAGGACATTGGACAGCACCACCAGAGCCCGGATCCGATCCGTCTTGGGGAGGCCGTGCCGCAAGAACGACCTCCAGATCTGGGATCCGCCGATGTAGTCCCGGACCCGCTTCGGCACCGGGGGTTGACCTTCCTTGGGAGCAAATTTTTGCTTCAGGCTGTTCAACCATTCTCGGACATTAGGCATGACGATCCTTCAAACCTGAAACTCGAAACCTGAAACTCAATCCGAGAGCATTCGGTGGGGTTTGAGGTTTCAGGTTTTGGGTTTCGGGTTTCGGTTAAACCTTCAAGAAAGACTCCGGGTCCTCCCACTCGCCTTTTTCCCACAGGAACTTACGGCTCTTGTCCACGAGAATCTGCCCGTCATCGGCCAGCATGATCCGAGCCCGCTCCAGGGGTCGCGGGGCCGGGCCCTCGAAGTTAATCCCGGTCCGGTAGAAGCCACTGCCGTGGCACGGGCACTTGTACTTGGCCTCCGCCGCGAGCCAGTTCGGCGGGCAGCCCAGGTGAGTGCACACGGCGAGGAGAGCGAAAAACCCTTCGGTGGTCCTCACGATCCAGACGCCGAACTTTTCCTTCCACCGCTCGTCCACCTCGCCTACAGCGTACTCATCAGGGAAGCCCGCCTTGAAGCTGCTCGGAGGCTCGAAGAGCACGTTGGGAAACATAAATCGAAGGGTGGCGGCCACTCCCACCAGGGTGGCGGCCGTCAGCGATCCCCAGCCGATGGCGATCCAGTTCAAAAAGGACCGGCGAGACACCTTGGGCGGCGTCGCTCCTTTTGCCTTTTCCGGCACCTTGCCGGGAACCGCTTCCTTCTCCGAGCTCATTCCACCTCCTCTTGAGCAGGATTGTTGCGTCCGTGGCTGTGTCGCTTCAGGAGAAAACCCGAAATTTTTATTTTATTAAAACGTGACAACGTGTCAAGGCCCAGAACCGAATCAGAACCCATTGGAACTCCGATGAACTCTGATGCCAAGACACCAGGGGGGACGTCATCTGAGCTCCTTGAGGCTCTCGATGGCCGCCTGGCGCACCTGCATGTTCGGGTCCGTGCTCTTGAGCTGCTCCAACTGAGGCGCCACCGAGGTCTCACCCAGCATGCGGAGGGCCTTGATGGCGCTCACCATGACTTCGGCCTTCTGCTCTTCGGACAGCTCCGGCACCCGGTTCAGGTAGCTCCGGTCCATCATCTGGACCAGCTGGGAAAGCCCGCTGGCGTCCCTCAGCCGGGCCAGGGCCACTGCCGCGTTCCAGCGCACATCGTCTGCCCGGTCGCCGAGGGCCACGCGGAGAGGCTCCAGGGCGCGGGGGTCCAACAGTTCCCCCAACACATACACGGACATCTTGCGAATGCCCTGGTCCTCATCCTGGAGGAGGGACATCAACTCGGGGACCGCCTCCCTCGCCTCGAGGGCACCCAGCGCCCAGATCGAGTAGAGCCGGGTCTCGTTGTCCGCGCCCTGCAGCGCCCGCACCAGGGCCGGAATGGCGCGCCCATCTCCCAGGTGTCCCAGCGTGAGGGCCAGGTACCGCCGCACCCGGGGATCGTCGTCCCGGGCTTCCTCGAACATTCGGGCCATGTCCGGCGCCAAGGCCCGTGCCTTCGCCCGTTCTTTCTCCGTCCACATGATCTTCGACAGCTCGTATGCCGCCTGCCAGCGCCGGTTGCCGGAGCCGGCTTTGAGCTCCATCAGGTAGTCCTTCGCCGTCTTTCCCTCGGAGGTGAGAAAACTGAACAGAAAAAAAAGGCCCACGCAGAGCGCCACGATCGCCAGAGGAATGAAAAAGAACTCGGCGATCCACAGCGAGAGGGGTTTCTCCCGTACCGGGACGTCCTCTTCATGCTCCCACTGTTCGTTCGACATGCAAAATGAATCCTACCACGGAAGGACGGGTCGCCTGCGCCCTTTTCCGAGCACCCCTGTGATAACATGGTTCACTGATATGAAGTGCGTTTTCTGTGGACAGAGGAAGGGCAAACGCCAGTGCCCCGCTCTGCGAGGGCTCATCTGCCCCGTCTGCTGCGGAACCAAGCGGGTGGTGGAGATCGCCTGCCCTTCCAACTGCCCATACCTCGTGGAGGGCCAGCGCTACGCCGCTACCCAGAATTTCCTCCGACAACTCAGGGCTTTCGATAATACCAAACTCGCTCGCAGGGAACGGGTGGTGGAAAAAGCGGGACCTCTCCTGCACCAGCTCGAGATGATTCTGGTGGAGCAGGCGCGCACCGACCGCTCCATCACAGACTGGGAGGTAGAAGAAGCCCTCTCCTTGCTCATCAAGACTTACGAGACGGAGCAAAAGGGCATCCTGTACGACCAGCGCTCCAGCCGGGCCACCGTGCAGCAGCTTATGGGCAAGATGCGACAGACCATCGAGGAACTGCGGACCCACCCCTCGGCGGAAGCGAAGCACGTGTCGCTGGGGGACGCGCTGGACTGCCTCCTCTTCCTCCAAGATGAGGTGGCGCTGCACCGGGACCTCACAACTCCCAGAGCGTTCCTTTCGTTCCTCTTGCCCTTCTTCCCCGAGGTCGCCCAGCAGAGTTCCTCCCACATCATACTCCCCTGAGCGGTCCAAAGCACGGGTCGTGGCACAAGGGCTGTGGCCCATCGGAACCCCTCGCGGTACGCCGCCCAGTTGGGCTTTAAGCTGCTGGCCGGCATGCAATCTCTAACGGCTTCCTCCGCGCACGGCGGATCCAGCTGCACGGCACCGCCCGTGAGAACTCCAAACATCACCATGTCGCCGCTGATTCGCGCTCCCA
>JACQTF010000151.1 GCA_016210925.1 Acidobacteriota bacterium
GAAGAGACCCGGGAAGCGTTCGCCTTGCGGGGCGTGTCCAGGACAGAGTGGGCGGGGTCCTTTGTAGAGCCCCTGCCTGCGGAAAGTCCCGTGGCGGTGGCGACAGAACCGGCCGTGGCGGAGCTCCCCGCCATAGAAATGGCTCCTCAGGGCCATGGGGACCCCCTGGTGGAAACAGTGGTCCAGCAGGTGCTCAGTCGGCTGTCGGAACGGGTCATTCGGGAGATCGCGTGGGAGGTAGTTCCTGAACTTGCGGAATCCCTCATCAAGGAGCATTTAAAGAAAGAAAAGAGAGAGATTTGAAGGTCGGGCGGAAGGCGCGCTGGGAGATGGAGGAGGGATCCACTGGTGATCCCTCCTTTTTTTAGGAGATGCCGTCCTTGGTCAATCGTCCTTGGTCAATCGATTGACATTTGACGATTGACCAACCTCTGGCGGGGCCAGACCCGAACAGCTCATTGATCATCTGTGCCGTGAAAATCCTGCCCAAATCCTATCAGCCGTCGAAAGTGGAATCGAAGTGGTACCGTTCCTGGGAAGAGCGGGCTTATTTTGCCGCCCGGGCCGGAGTCCGCCCTTCTTTTGCCATGGTGTTTCCCCCGCCCAACGTGACCGGATCCCTGCACATGGGTCACGCCCTGAATGCCACCCTGCATGACATCGTGATCCGGTGGAACCGGATGCGAGGTTTCAACACCCTCTGGCTTCCCGGGACTGACCATGCGGGCATCGCTACCCAGATCGTGGTGGAGCGCCAACTCGAGAACGAAGGATTACGAAGGCAGGACCTGGGCCGCGAAAAATTCGTCGAGCGTGTATGGGAGTGGAAGCGGCAGACGGGAAACCGCATCTCGCAACAGCTTCGGAAGCTGGGCGCCTCCTGCGACTGGAGCCGGGAACGCTTCACCATGGACGAAGGACTGTCCCGTGCGGTGCGCGAGGTCTTCGTCCGTTTGTACGAGGATGGTTTGATTTACCGGGGCCAGTACATCGTCAACTGGTGCCCTCGCTGCGAGACGGCTCTGTCGGATCTGGAAGTGCTCCACCAGCCGGAGAGCGGTAGACTGTACTACGTCAGGTATCCTGTCCAGGATTCGGACCGATTTCTCTCGGTGGCTACCACTCGCCCGGAGACCATGTTGGGGGATACGGCCGTGGCCGTCCATCCTGAGGACGACCGCTACCGGGATCTGGTCGGCAAGATTGCCATCCTCCCCTTGCTTCGCCGTCCCATTCCGGTCATTGCGGACTCTTTTGTGGACCGAACGTTTGGAACCGGGGCCGTCAAGATCACCCCGGCCCACGATCCCAACGATTTTGAGGCTGGTCGCCGTCACGGGTTGGCGGAAATCAACGTCATGGACGGGCGCGGCCGGATGAACCAGAACGCGGGGCAGGAGTTCGAAGGGCTGGACCGCTTCCAATGCCGGCGCCGCGTGTTGGAGCGCCTGCGAGAAGAGGGACTGCTCATCCGGGAAGAAGACCACCTGTACCCTCTGGGACACTGCCAACGTTGCGCCACGGTCGTGGAGCCCCGGCTCTCCACCCAGTGGTTCGTGAAGATTCAGCCCCTGGCGCAGCCCGCCCTCGCGGCCGTGGAGAACGGCAGGACCCGGTTTGTGCCTGAGAAGTACGGGAAAATCTATTTCGAATGGATGCGCAACATCCATGACTGGTGCATCTCGCGGCAGCTCTGGTGGGGACACCGCATTCCTGCCTGGTATTGCGACGCGTGCCCGCGGACGGTGGTCGCCCAGGAGGATCCAGAGAAGTGTCCCGGGTGTGGCGGATCCATGCGCCAGGACGATGACGTGCTGGACACGTGGTTCAGCTCGGCCCTCTGGCCTTTCTCCACCTTGGGATGGCCAGAACGTACCGAAGACCTGAACACGTTCTATCCGACGGATCTGCTGCTCACCGGTTTCGACATCATCTTCTTCTGGGTTGCCCGGATGATGATGATGGGTCTCCGCTTCATGGGCGATGTGCCCTTCCGAAGGGTGTACATCACGGGCCTGGTCCGGGATGCCCAAAGGCAGAAAATGAGCAAGTCGCGGGGAAACGTCATTGATCCACTGGACATCGCCGAGGAATACGGCACGGACGCGCTGCGCTTCACGCTGGCCGCGATGGCCGTGCCGGGAACCGATATCCCTTTCTCCACAGACCGCATCACCGGTTACCGGGCCTTTGCCAACAAGATCTGGAATGCGGGCCGGTTCGTCCTCATGAATCTTCCGCCGGATATGAAGCCCGTAGGCGACGAAGACGTGCGGGCACGCGTCCGCGCCGGCCAGCTGGATGACACGGACTTGTGGATTCTCTCTCGGTTGAACCGGGTGGTCGGGGATGTCCAGGAGGCGCTGGAGGCGCTTCGCTTTCACGAGGCCTCGGACCTGGTTTACCATTTTTTCTGGCACGAGCTGTGCGATTGGTACCTGGAGTTTTTGAAAGCCCGGCTGGGCCGGAGCCCCGCGGCGGCCGAGACCCTGGTGTTCGCCTTCGACGCCTCGCTCCGCTTGCTGCACCCATTCGTTCCTTTCATCACGGAGGAGGTCTGGCAACAACTGCCTCATGAGGGCG
Source organism: Acidobacteriota bacterium (assembly GCA_016210925.1). GTDB lineage: Bacteria > Acidobacteriota > UBA6911 > JACQTF01 > JACQTF01 > JACQTF01. The sequence continues at coordinate 2,584 of JACQTF010000151.1, forward strand.
AGAGCCTTGCCATCGCTCCGTTTCCGCGGGAGCAACCGAAATGGGGCTTCCCGGATGCAGAGCGCAGGATTGGTTTTCTGATGGGGTTGATCGGAGCCATCCGCAATGTCCGGGCGGAGATGAGCCTGGAGCCCGGCAAACGGTTTCCAGCGGCGCTGGCGGTGGGGGACGAAGAGGAACACGTGGTCATCCAGCGGCACCAAGAACACTTGCTTCAGCTAGCGCGTTTGAGCGAGGTCCAATTCGTGGAGCGCTTTCCTGCGGCTCCCTTCTCGTTGAAAGGGTTGCACGGGAAGACCGAATTTGCACTCCTGGTGGGAGATGCTCTGGATGTCCAGGCGGAGCAGGAGCGCCTCCGCAAAGAGATCGTCCGGGTGCGAACGGATCTGGAAAGAGTGAGAACCAAGTTGAGCAGCCGCGAATTCCTGGAGAAGGCTCCCCAGGCGGTGGTGGAAGAAAACCAGCAGCGGGAGCAAGAGGGCAGGGAGCGGCTGAGTCGCCTGGAGCGCAGCCTCGCGCGCTTGATGGAATGACCGGTCGCGTTTCCCTCGTCCCCTTCGAGCGGGACCCGGAGCAATCCTGACCAGTGCCGTTCCAACTTAGTGGGACAAAGCAACCGTTGGTGAACCGTTGGTGCTTCGGATCGAGAGTCCTGCTTGATCTTTGTCGGATCAAGTTGGAACGGCACCAGGACAGGCCATCTTGTTTTGGACTATTCATCATCTGGATTCCACCGAAAGCACCAACGATCTGGCGGCCAAGGCTGGAGAATCCGGAGTGCCCGAAGGAGCCATCTTCGTCGCGGACGTCCAGACCCGAGGGAGAGGCCGAGCCGGCCGATCCTGGTATTCCGCGCCGGGCCTGGGACTGTATGCCTCCCTGTTGTTGAGACCACGGGTCGAGCCCTCGGTCGCCCCGTTGTTCACGCTCCTGGCAGGCGTGGCTGTTTTTGAGGCGCTGCGCCCCATGCTTCCCGCAGAAAAACACCTGGACATCAAGTGGCCGAACGATCTCTTGGTGGGGAACAAGAAAGTCGGTGGGATTCTGTGCCAGACCGCCTTGGAGGGTGCCCGAATCAAGTACGTGGTGGTGGGAATCGGGATCAATGTCCACCACCTCCTTTTCCCGGAGGAACTTCAGCCCGTTGCCACATCGCTGGCGCTGGAAGCGGGCGGTCCCTGGGACTGCCCGCGGATTTTGGACCAGATCCGACCCCGTTTCGACTTTTGGTACAATGGCTTGTTGCGGGGTGAAACCGAGACTTTGCTGAGGCGGTGGAGCCAGTGCTCCACGTACACGGAAGGCAAGCAAGTGACCTGGATGGAGGGAGACCGGCCGGTCTCCGGAATCACCCGGGGGCTGGCCTCATCCGGCGCCTTGCGAGTTCAAAGAGAAGACGGTTCCGTGGAGCTCGTCCTGAGCGGCGACGTGTGGGGAAGGACATGACCAAGAGCGGGTTTTTCAGCCGGCTGAAAGAAGCGGTCCAAAAGACCAAGGAAAACTTTGTCGGGCGCCTCGAGGAGGCGATGGGCCTCCGGCCGGAGATCGATGGGGCGTTGCTGGAGGACCTGGAGTCCATCCTCATCGGCGCCGACATCGGAGTGCAGACCACCTCCGATCTCATCGAGAAGATCCGGGACCAGGCCGACCGAAAGATGATTCGAGATGCGGAACAGGTCAAGCGGCTCATCCAGACGACGCTGCTGGAAATCCTGAACCAGACGTCCCGGAACGGCGAGTCTGCCCGCGCCGTGGACAACGCCCCATGGGTTGTCTTCGTGGTAGGTGTGAACGGGGTGGGCAAGACCACCACCATCGGCAAGCTGGCCTACCTGTACCGGAATCGAGGCAAGAAGCCCCTCATCTGTGCTTCCGATACGTTTCGGGCTGCCGCCATTGACCAGTTGGAGATCTGGGCCAGGCGCGCGAATACCGAGATGATCAAGCAGGCCAGCGGGGCCGATCCGGCCGCGGTGCTGTTCGATGCCCTCCAGGCTGCTCGCGCCCGAGGCCGCGATCCGGTGATCGTGGACACGGCGGGCCGGCTCC